>SLLM01000307.1 GCA_007134055.1 Ectothiorhodospiraceae bacterium
GAATCAAAGCCGAATCCGACTTCCCGGTTGCTGCTACTGCGGCTGCCGGTGATCAGCGAGCCATTGACGAATATCCCCCAGCGGCCCACGTCCACCATGTCACCGGCCCCGCCGCCGCCACGCAGTTCGGCCGGCAGCATGGCCGTCGGCAGTGCCTCGCCGTCGACGTTGAACGTCAGGCCGGAGGCGTCCATGCCGTGGCTGCCCTGGCGCAGTCGCTGCAGCCGTCCACCGACGTTGCGTACCTGCTGCCGCATGACCATGATTCCGGCGCGTCCCTGGGCGGCTACCTGGCGGGGATCCAGACGGTCCAGCAGATCATCCGGGTTGTCGCTCGACTCCACGCGGTCGCAGGTGGCCAGGATGTCTTCCTGTTCCGGAGTGCGCGCATCCTCGTCCAGGGCGAGGATGGCGGCGCAGGCCCGTTCGATGGGGGTCTCGGGTTCCTCCGGCGGAACTTCCTCATCGGGAGCATCATCGTCGTCGGGCGGGTCATCATCCGGCGGATCGTCGTCGTCCTCATCCTGGATTGCCACCGGATCGGGCTGTACTGTGGTGATGCCTTCCAGGGGAACGATTTCGCCGCACCCGCCCAGGGGGTCCAGCGTGATGCTGGCGGTGCTCCCGGGGTCCGCATCGAAGGTGACCACCTCGCTGGTCTCGGCGCTATCCTGTCCCTCCACCACGTCCAGCGCGAAGCCGACGGGCACGCCCCAGGATGATTCGCTGAGTACGAGCAGCTCGCAGTCTCCGGAAAACGGCTCGTCGACCTCGAGCCGCAACGGAACGGTCACTGCTTCGCCGGAGGCAACCGTCTCCGGCAGCCCGCCCGGCACGAACAGGGTCGCCGCCTGGGCACTCCAGGCGCCGAACCCCAGCAGTGCAGCGCCCAGCGCGGCGCTGCTGCACAAGGCATTGCCTCGGCGGCGGCATTCCCTGTGCCGTCCGGTCACCCCGGCGTTGTGCGGATCCACTGGTTCATTCTCCGTTGTCTGCGGTGAGCCGTCAGCGCGGCCCGCCCGACCAGCGTTGGGAGTCAGTGTAGTCGGTGGCGGCGGAAAGTGCCCACTGGCAACCAGGCCTTCCGAAGTATTGGCCGCGTGCCGCACCCGCGCGTTTTTCGGCAGGCACCGTCCACGGTCAGTCCATGTGCCGGGGTGCAGCATCACGGCGCCCCGCCGGATGCTGCACCCCGGCGACGCAGCACTCGCGGTACGGTAGCCGAGTACGGTAGGGTTAAGGGTGGCGCGTTCCCGTACGGGAAGGCTCCGCGCGCTCGACTACACTGCGATGGATAGGGGGGTGTGGTGGGCACCTGGGGAAGGAGCAACAAGAAGGCATGGAACGATGAGCGATGAGCAGCATGTCCGCCTGACGGGAAATCTTGCCGATACCTTCAGTATCCTTCGCTTCCGCGGCACCGAGGAACTCGGGCGCCTGTTCGATTTCACTCTGGATCTGCTTGCCACCAGCGAGAGTATCGACTTTCCGGACGTACTCGGCACCCGACTGACCGTGAGCCTGCGGCTGGAGGAGGGCGAGCGCCATTTCGATGGCTGCGTGGTCAGCTTCGCCCAGGTCGGGCGGCGTGGGCGACGGGCACTCTACCGGGCGCGGATCCGGCCCTGGCTGTGGTACCTCACGCGTACCCGCGACTGCCGGATCTTCCAGCACATGTCAGTGCCGGAGATTCTTGCGGATCTGTTCCAGGAGCACGGTCATTCGGATTTCGAAGACACCCTCTCCCGCGACTACGCGGCGCGGGAATTCTGCGTGCAGTACCGGGAGAGCGACTTCGATTTCATCAGCCGTCTCATGGAGGAGGAGGGGATCTACTATTTTTTCCGGCACGACGAGGACAAGCACGTCCTGGTCCTCGTGGATGCGCCCAGTTGCCACGAACGCATCGAGGGGTGCGAGGAGGTGGCGTACTGGCCGCCGGGCAGCGATCGCTCCCGCGCCGGCGACCACGTCTGGGACTGGTGGCTCGGGCAGACCATCCAGACGGAGCTTTACGCCCTGCGGGACTACGACTTCGAGAACCCGCGCAATCCGCCGGAAGCCAAGGAGACCCGCGCCCGGGACCACCAGGGCGGCAGTTTCGAGGCCTACGATTATCCCGGTCGGTTCCTCGACGCCGAGCGTGGCAGACAGCTGGCGACCAACCGGGTTGAGGAAGCCCAGGCGCAGTTCGAGCGGGTGCGCGCCATCGGCAACCTGCGGGGGGTAACCGCCGGCGGCCTGTTTGCGCTGACCAATCACCCCCGTGACGACCAGAACCGCGAATATCTGGTGATCCGGGCCAGTTTCGACGCCCGCGCCGCGGAGTACGAAAGCGGCACTGAAGCGGGGGGCGGCTCCTTCGAATGCGAACTCCTGGCGATGTTCAGCGAAACGGAGTTCCGCCCGGAGCGGCTCACGCCGCGTCCGGTGGTGCAGGGACCACAGACGGCCACGGTCGTCGGCCCGGACGGCGAACGGGTCTGGACGGATGAATACGGCCGTGTGCGGTGCCAGTTTCACTGGGACCGGGAAGGGGCCCAGGACGAGAACAGTTCGTGC
This sequence comes from Ectothiorhodospiraceae bacterium, assembly GCA_007134055.1. Taxonomy (GTDB): domain Bacteria; phylum Pseudomonadota; class Gammaproteobacteria; order Nitrococcales; family Aquisalimonadaceae; genus Natronocella. Next base: position 2,563 of record SLLM01000307.1, read on the forward strand.
TGGGTGCGGGTATCACAGATCTCCGCCGGCAACCGCTGGGGATCCGTGTTCATGCCCCATATCGGCCAGGAGGTCATCGTCTCGTTCCTCGAGGGTGACCCGGACCGGCCGATCGTCGTCGGCCGGGTCTACAACGCCGACAACATGCCCCCGTACGAACTGCCGGACCATCAGTACCGCAGCGTCATCCGGGACCACTACGGCAACCAGATCATGCTCAACGGCGAACCGGGCAAGGAGGGCATTTCCATCTTCTCCCCGTCGCATCGCTCGGAAATGATCCTGGGGCGGTCCTTTCAGCGCGTCTCCGACAGTGACGACTGGGAGAAGACCTACGGCGACAGCTACAAGGTGACGTTCGGCCGCAGCGTGGATTTCTCGCTGGGAAGCTTCCTCTCGGGCAAGGCCGGTATCGATGCCTCGGTATTCGCCGGTTTCAAGGTGGGATTCACGCTGGCGGCGGACATCAGCATCGCCGCTTCCATGCGGGGCAATATCACCCTGGGGCCGGAGTTCAAGGGCCAGGCCGTTACTACGTACACTGCTGGCAAGGCGAAAGAGCTGAAGTACACCAAGGACACCTATCGCCAGGACAGCGAGAAGGACATCATCATGGATGCCAAGGGCACGGCTTTCTTCGGGGGCGGCAAGGGATCCGGTGATCGTACGATGCTGCAATCCGACAAGACCAGCGTCCGCATGGTGCACGGCCAGGAATTCTCGCCCGCCACGGCCAGCGACAAGCTGGCCTGGGGGCTGCTCGCGGGTTCCGTGGCCTCGGCCGTTGCCGGTGTCGGGACCATCATCGGCGGCGTCAGCGCGATGGAGGCGGACCTGATGAGCGAGGAGGCCCAGGATACCAGCGCCGATCGCTGCGACGGTGCCAGCGTGTACAAGTCCGATGGCGTCGCGATGAAGGAACTCGGTGCCGGTGTTGGCGCGACGGCCGCCGCCTGCGGTCTCGCCTCCGTGGGTTTCCTGCTGGGTTCGTTGCGCTCCTGGAAGACCGCGCCGGTGCCGGGCATCGTGACGCCAACGGCGCGCGTGAGTGTTTCCAGGGAGCAGGTGATGCTGGAGTCCCTGGGCACGGGGCTCGACATCAGCATGGTCCGCCTGCAGCCGACGGAGATCGAGGTCTCCAACCATGGCGACATCAAGGTTGATACCGGCGGCATGGGTACCGTGTCCATCGACAACGTCGTTGACGTGAGCAAGCAGAAGGGGACGGTCCACATCAAGAGCGGCAAAGTGGTTCACAAGAATCTGACGATTCTCGAGTGAGACCCGCCTGCGAGGAACTATCCCGTGGAATTCGTCAATCGTACGCCGTTCACTCTCGCGCCCATGCCCGGGCGCTTCGGATATCCCGCGCATTCCGCCACGTTCGTGGTGAAGGCGACCATCGCGCTGGTTCATGACGGAGTGTCCGTTCCCCGGGAGGATCAGCCCTTCCCCACGGGAGACCAGCCCTACGATGATGACGACGAGGGCCTGGGCGCACCGCGCTACGAAATGGACTTCTCACCCTTCAAGCCAGCGGCGGACGTGCTCCTTGTGGGGCATTGCCATGCGCCTGGCGGAGTGGCGACCTCCCGTTGCGAGGCTGGCCTGGCTCTTTCCGGGCGGCGCATGGGTCTGCATGTCTCCGGCGACCGCTACTGGCAGCATGGCCCCATGGGTGCACGGCCCAGCGAGCCGCTACCGTTTACGGCCATGCCGCTGCGCTACGAGCGTGCCTACGGCGGTCCGGAGGATCCCCGCAATCCGGTCGGGGTCGGCTTCGGCGCCGAGCAGGTGCTGGCCGCCGGTGATACGCGGATGCGGCTTCCCAATATCGAGTTTCCTGACCGCTTGATCCACTCCCCCGCGGATGATCCCGGCCCCGCCGGCTTCGGACCGGTGTCCCGGCGGTCCCTGCTGCGGACCCGCTACCAGGGGACGTACGACGCCCGCTGGGAGGCGCAGCGCTGGCCCTGGTACCCGGAGGATTTCGACTGGCGCTTCTGGAACGCCTCACCGGTCAGTTTCGGCAATGGCTACCTGGTCGGCGACGAGAGTCTGACGCTCACCCATCTGCATCCGCGGTATCCGGAGTTTCATACCCGCCTCCCGGACATCCGCAGTCGATTGTTCGTGGAACGCCCCGGAGTTGCCGATCAGGCCCTGGAAGAGGTTCCGCTGAACCTTGATACCCTGTGGATTGACGCCGATGCGGAAACCGCGGTGCTGCTGTGGCGCGGCATCTGCGCCGTTGCCGACCCGCAGCTGAGCGATATCTGCCGGATCTACCTGGATGCGGAGCAGGCCTCTGCCGCGCCGCGGCCGCCGGGGTACTTTCAGGGCCGTTATCGTCAGCGTCTCGCCGAGATCGAGGACGAGTGGCGCATCGAGGAGGAATCTCCACCTCCGTCCGACGACGGGGAGTCCCTCGCTGATGGTGAGGATGCAGACCGATCACCGGATGCGGACGGGCAAGCCGCCACGGCAGAGGAGCCGGATGAAGAGGCCATGGTTGCCGAGGCGCTTTCCAAGGCTCGCGCCCAGGTGGACGATCTGCCGCCGCCGGAGTTTGAAGCGGCGGACCTCGAGACCGTGCACCGGTTCCAGCAGGAGCACGGGCAGGTTCCCGAAGAGGGGCTCATGGCGACGGGCGACGAAGAGGAGGACGATCCGGACGCTTCGTCGGCGGAGAGCGCCTGGACGCGGGCCGGCGTGGAGGGGCTCGGGCGGGATGTGTCCCTTGCGGGGGAGGATCTGTCCGGTCTCGACCTCTCCGGAATCGACTTTACCGGGCGGGATATGGACGGGGTGATTCTGGATGGGGCGAATCTCTCCCGCGCCAGTCTGGATGGTGCCCGGCTGACCGGCGCCTCGCTGACGGGGGCCGCGCTCGACCAGGCAAGCTTTACCGGCGCCTGGCTGGTGGATGCCAGCCTCGCCCGAGCCTCCGGTGCGGCGGTTGATTTTTCCGCAGCGAGGCTATTGCGTGCGCACCTCTCCGGAGCGCAGTTCACGGACGCGACGTTCCGCGGGGCGCTGCTCAACGATGCAGACCTGACCGATGCCAGCCTCATAGGCACGGATTTCACTGGTGCGAAGCTGGACGGCGCCCAGTTCGAGCGGGCAAGCCTGCGTGCCGCCCGGCTGGATGATGCAGCCGCCACGGATGCGAGCTTTGCGGAGGCGGTAATGACCAGGATGTCGGCACGCGGCGCCTGTTTTTTCGAGACCGATTTCAGTGGCGCCAGCCTTCCTGCGGCCGACCTCCGCAACGCCGACCTGCGCAATGCCCGCATGGAAGGGGTGCAGGCGCCACGGGTGCGCCTGGACGGCGCTGATCTCACCGGCCTGCGTGCTTCCGAGCAAGCCGATTTCGCCGGCCTTTGCGGGCGCCGGGCACGGGCATCGGGCTCCTACTGGGAAGGAGCCTCGCTGGGTGAGGCCGATTTCACGGAAGCGGATCTGCGGGAGACGGATTTCTCCGGTGCGAATCTGCAGCAGGCCTGCCTGGAGCGGGTCGATGCCGCCGGGGCGCGCTTCATTGCGGCTACCCTGGAAGGCGCGTCCCTGCGCCAGGCAAACCTGTTCAACGGCAGCCTGGAGCGCGCAAGCCTGGCCGGGGCCGACCTCTCCGGCGCAAACTGCTACGGCGTCGAGTTCCTGGACGCGGACTGGGCACGGGCGTTCCTGCAGGACGCCAACGTGCACATGACCAAGCTGGCTGGAGGTACTGCGCATGGCGGAGGCTGACGCTGACGCCCAGCGACCACCCGGCATGCTCGACGCTGCCGGCCTCCGGGAACGTCTGGCCGCGGGCGAATCGGTGTTCGGTTGCACGCTGCAGGGCCATGATCTGCGTGGCGAGGTACTGCAGGGGTGTGACCTGGATGGCCTGATCCTGCGCCAATGCGATCTCTCCGGCATGGATCTGACGGAAACCAGCCTGAACGACGCTGTCTTCAGCGATTGTCGCCTGGTCCGCACCACCCTGCGCCGGGCGCGCCTGGTTGGCGCGGAGCTTTACGGAGTCTGCCTGGACGACGCCGTCCTCGAGGGAGCGGATCTCACCGGCGCCAGTCTGGGTGGCGAAGTCGTGGCCGTGCTCGACGCCAATGGGGAAATGGAGTCAACCCGCGAGATCTGCAGCAGCGCCGAACGGGCCTGGCTGGACGACGCGTCCCTGCGCAGGCTTGCCATGGACGCGGTGCGGCTTGATGGTGCATCGTTGGCACGGGCCTCTTTCGAGGATGCCAGGCTGAATGATTGTCATCTCGACGGTGCCTCCCTGGAGGAGTGTGATCTGGGCGGGGCAATGCTCTCGCATTGTGCCCTGGACCGGGCGGCGATGCGGGGGAGCCGTGCTCCTGGAGCCATCTTCGAAGCGTGCACCGTGGGCGGCGTGGATGCTGCCGGCGCGGACTGGAGCGACGCCGAGTGCCGGGATATTGATCTCTCGGGTGTGACCGCGTTGCCGGAGACCCTGTCCCGCATTCAGCTCCATGGGTGCAGCATGGAAGGCCTGGACCTGACGCGGCGGGATTTCTCCGGCGCGAGGCTGTCGGGATGCAGGCTTGCCGGTGCGGTACTTGTCGGGGCGCAGCTGGAGGAGTGTCGTGCCGAGGACTGCGATTGTTCCGGGTGCGACCTGCGGCAGGCGTCGCTGCGGCACGGCGTTTTTGTCGATTGCGACTTTACCCGTGTGCGGCTTGAGGATGCATCCATCCAGGGGGCCTCCTTTCCCGGTACCGAACTCAAGGGGATGGACCTCTCCGGCCGTGATCTGACCGGGACTGATTTCTCGGGTGCCTCGTTGCGGGGTGCGAAGCTGGATGGGTGCCGCCTGGACGACGCGGATTTCAGCGAGGCGGAGATGGTAGGCGCGTCGCTGGTGCGGGCCTCACTTGATGGTACCGAACTCGCGGGGGCCTGCCTGAACGGAGCCCGCCTCGATCACGCCCGCCTGATCAACACCGACGTCACCGGCGCCACCCTGGTGGACGCCAGCCTGGCCGGTGCCTATGGCCATCAGCTGGACCTCGAAGGCGTCGACATCCGTGGATGTGACCTGGGCGGCGTCACGTTGCGTCTGTGTAACCTGAAGGGGATGCAGGCGGATGGCGTGGACCTGTGCGAATGCGATCTGTCAGACAGTGACTTCACCGGTGCCAGTCTCGCCGGGGCGCGGCTCACGGCCAGCAACTGTTCCCAGGCACTGTTCCGCGAAGCGATCCTGGCCGGTGCTGACCTCTCCGGCGTGCTTGCGGAGTATACCGACTTCTCCGATGCCGATGTGCAGAATGCGCGCTTCGTTTCCTCGGACCTTCGCGGCGCGCGCTTCGATCGCTGTCGGGCCGCGGGCGCGGACTTCACGCAAGCGCGTCTGGATGCCGCCGAGTTCGATCATGCCGACTGCGCCGGAGCGCTGTTCCCACGGGCCAACTTGCGGTATGCGTACCTTCCCCATGCAGTGCTTGAGGGGGCCGATCTCTCCAACGCCGTACTCCATGGCGCGGTACTGCATCGCATCACCGATACCAATGCGCGCTGGAGTGGAGCTGACCTCTCCGACGCGAAGGGAACCGACCCGCGGCTTGCCGAAGCCGAGGACTGGCGACCACCGAGACTGGAGCCATCCCAGGAGGACTGAACCATGTCCGTTACTGCATCGAAACTGTTTGCCAGCCTGCCCGCCGCGCCGTTCCCGGCGACGGTGGAAGCGGTGGACGAGGACAGCGGCGAAGTCCGCCTGTGCTGGCACGCACGGGATGGCTGGCAACGCGGGTCTGCCGCGGTCCTCCGGGTTCCGGGGTGGAAACCGGGCCCCGGCGATCGCGTGCTAGCGCTGGGCGCGGCCGACGACGGTATCTACGTCCTGGGGGTGATCGGCCTCCCGGAGCCGCAGCCCATCCCCCTGGGTGGCGGAATCGTTGCGGAGTTCCAGGCGGAGGGTGAACCACTGGTGGTCAGGAACCGGGACGGCCAGGTGTTGTTCCGCTTCGATGCGACGAGTTCCAGCCTGCAGCTTGAGTCCGAGGACCTGGATCTCTCGACCCACTCCCGATCGCTGCGCTTGCGGGCATCGGAGCGCCTGGAGCTTGCGGGCAGGAAGGTGGTCATCAGCGGCGAGGATTCCCTGGAGGCCGGGGTCGGTGCCGGCGACGGCGCGGGCAGCCGCCTGAAGATCGACCGCACTGCGCTCAGGCTGGATTCGGAGCACCTGTTCATGCAGGCCAGGACCGCGCTTGCCCGGATCGCCGACCTGCGCTGGGCAGGCACGGTCTGGCGCGGTAGTGTCGAACGGGCTACCCTGACGGCGGGTCGCCTGGAGACCAGTGTCGACGTGGCGGTGCAGAGCGCCCGGGAGCTATTCCAGCGTGTCCGCGGCCTGCACCAGTCCACGGCGGGTCGCGCCCGCCAGATCGTGGATGGCACGATTCAGGTCAAGGCGAAGAAGGTCATGTACCGGGCGCTCGGGGCATTCAAGGTCCGGGGTGACAAGATCCACCTGGGATAGGCAGCGGCAGGGAGGAGATCATGCTTCCGGCGAGTACCAAGCAGGGCGGGCAATGCTTCGCCTTCCCGGATACCTGCAAGACCCCGAGTCCCGGTGGTCCCGTGCCGGTACCGTATCCGAACTTCGGCATGGTGCAGCAGGTGAGCCAGGAATCAACCAAGGTGAAGTTCGCCGGCAAGGGCGTGGTCACCAAGAAGTCGAAAATGAACCGTTCCCAGGGAGACGAAGCGGGATCGGCCGGCGGCGTCGTCTCCAATTTGAACATGGGGCCGGTGAGCTACAAGAACGGCAGTCAGAACGTCAAGGTGGAAGGCCAACCGACACAGCATCTGACCGCGATGACCGGGCATAACGGCAGCAATGCCAACATGCCGGCAGGAATGCAGATTGCGCCAAGCCAGGTAAAGGTGCTCATCGGCATTTGACATTCCCCGGAAACCTTTCACCCGTTGCCGGCTCCACGGGTGCATGGCGTGGTGGGTACGGATTGGGTATGGGACAGGGAAAGCGATTCATGACGCCCGATAACATCATTTTCATCGGGGTGCTCGCGCTCGGGGGCGTGATCCTGATGGGCGCCCTGATCGGTACCGGGCTGATCCGCATCGGTGGCCCGGGTGAAGAGGCCCAGGCCCGCGAGTTTTCGGAGAACCGGGTTACGCGGTTCGTGCAGGCGCTGGAGCAGGGCGCCTTCGAAACCGCGTCTACCCACGTTGAACTCACGGACCAGCCCAGCCACCAGGTGGTGGAGGAGCGGCTGCGCTCGCATCCGGCCCTCGGCGAGGCTCCGCGCGTGGCACTGGAGGGCTACGAAAGGGATGGAGAACAGGTTGCCTTCACAGGCACGCTGCAGGTGGACGGGCGTACGGAACCCGTGACGATCCACCTGACCGGACGCAGGATGACGTGGTGGGTCGTGGAGATGGAGATCGCGGGTGAGCGGGTCATCGGTGGCCCGTGACCCCAGCCCCGTTCATTGATCCTCGCGCCTCATGTCGGTGAGCTGCTCCAGCAGGGTTCGCAAACCCTCGGCAACAGGCGGCGCCAACTGCAGACGCACTGCCTTCCGGTTGTCCCCCTCGCGGTACTGGAAGGCGAGGTGAATGATCCTGGCGTCCAGGGATGCCCCCCGATGGGAAGCCTGCAGGTGCTCGATGCGCCAGCTTATGTCCGTGACCACCTTGCCGTGATCGGCCAGCGTGTCCTCCAGGATCTTCAGGCGCAGCCAGGAGACCACGGTCCGGAAGTTGGGCATGAGCAGCTGGGCGGGTGCCGCCGAGCCTGGCGACAGCGTTTCCAGGTCCCGCTGGAACTCCTCGGCCGAGACGTTCAGGGCGGCGGCCTGGCGGAGCAACAGGTTGCAGGTCTGCAGAGCGCCCAGCACACGGCCTGAGTCGACGTTGTGCTGCTGCGCGAAGTACTGGGCCAGCTGGCTCTGATCGGCGTCCGCGTCCTGGAGCACGGCTTCGATCAGCGGCCAGAGCGCGCGGACGGCATGCTCCGGCAGCGAGAGCAGCAGGCGGTATCCCTCGACGAGTTGTGGTGGCGGACCTGAGCCGCCCAGGCAGTGGAGGCCGGTCGCGGGTGTCTCGCTTTGCTGTTCTGCGTCACTGTCGGCCATTGCCTGGATCCCTCCGTCCGTTCTTCAAGATGCCGGCGCCGGGCAGTGTACTATCTGTCGCCGGCAACGCCGAAGCCCTGCCGGATTCCCGGCACTGAGGCATGGCGGCACCTGACCGCAAGGGCGTCAACAAACCCGTGATTGCCATTGCGCCGCAACTGCGTATGAATTGGCTTCCGAACCACGGATCACGCCTGACGGCGACACCCGCCGGTTGCTGCAGCACCCGGGTTACCGCGCCACCTTTCCGTGGTGCAGCATAACCGTTGTCGCGCGAATTGTCGCCAAGACACTACACTAGTGCTAGTGTAATGAATGGTAACGGACGTCGGACGCATTCCGCTCGGCGTCATTGCATGTTCGGGGGGGCCGGACACGAATCGCGGGCTTGTTCCCGGGTTCCTGTTGCGGGCCGCAGGCAGGACGCCGGGATCAGCATCCCGAAGCGGAGTTGCGCGATGGATCTGGAGCAGTATCTCGAGCCGCTGGATGATCCCGCCCCGGGGGGCGAGGATCTCTACGGGGCGGGCGAGATCATGGCCCTGGACATGCTTGCCAAGTGGGGGTCTCCGGAGGAGGAGCCCGACTGGAAGGCACTGCGCGACGCCTGCAGCGCGGCGCTCGAGAGAAGTCGTGACCTCAGGCCGGCCGCCTACCTTGCTGCGGCGCTGCTGCACACGGACGGTGTGCGCGCATTCTGCAGCGCGATGGGCCTGCTGCGCAGTCTTCTGGACACCATGTGGGATGACGTGCACCCGCCCCTGGACGAGGACGGCGATGCCATGGAGCGGGCCAACGCGGTTTTCAATCTCACCAATTTCCACCGCGTCCTCAAGCCGCTGCGTGCCGCACCGCTGGTCGAGGATCGCGTGGCGGGGCGTTTCAGCCTGCTGCACGTGGAACTGGCCGAAGGCAAGGCGGAGCCGCCCCAGGATTTCGACGGTGAGGTCCCGCAGCTCACCCTGATCGAGGGCGCCTTCAGGGCCATGGATCCGGAGCTGCGCGATGGCCTGGCTGCCGACGTGCGACAGGGCGTGGACGATGTGGCTGGTATCGAGAGTGCCTTTCGGGAGCGTGTAGGGGCGGAGCAGGCGCCGGATCTCTCCCGCCTGCGAGAGGGATTGCAGCGTATCAGCCATGTGCTGGGGCAGTATGCCGGGGAGGGTGGTATGGACGATTCCCAGCCGGCGGCAGAGGCCGAATCCGCGGGTTCGGCGTCGGCGGCGTCGCCGGCCGCCGCACTGCCGGGAGAGATACGCTCCCGGCAGGACGCCATCGCCGCCATGGACAGGATATCTGCCTACTTCCGTGCGCATGAGCCGTCCAGCCCAGTGCCACTGCTGATGAGCAGGGCGAAGCGGTTGGTGGACATGGATTTTCTCGACATTCTCGAGGACGTGGCACCGGATGCCGTGGATCAGGTGCGCAAGCTCGGCGGGGTCGAGACGAACGAATGAGGACGGGGTGAACGGTCACCCCCGGTAAACGGAGTGCTACATCATGGCCAAGGCAAGTTCCCAGAAGTTCATCGCCCGCAATCGGGCGCCGCGGGTACAGATCGAATACGACACCGAGCTCTACGGTGCCGAGAAGACGGTGCAGTTGCCGTTCGTCATGGCGGTCATGTCGGATCTGGCCGGTGACAGCCAGGAGCAGCTGCCACCGGTGGACGGGCGCAAGTTGCTGGAGATTGACGCCGACAATTTCGATCAGCGCATGAAGGCCTTGCGGCCAACCCTCAAGTACGCGGTGGAGAACAAGCTTACCGGCGAAGGCAGCCTGGAGGTGGACCTCGAGCTGGAGAGCATGGACGATTTCTCCCCCGCGGCGGTGGCGCGGAAGATCGAACCGTTGCGCAAGCTGCTCGAGGCAAGGCAGCAGCTTGCCAATCTGGTTACCTACATGGACGGCAAGTCCGGTGCCGAGGATCTGATCAACAAGGTGCTCAACGATCAGGGTCTGCTGGAGACGCTGGGAGCACGTCCGAACGACGATACGGAAGAGAAGAGCGAGGGTTAGAGCGATGGCCGAAACGGAAAAGGAAACGCAGGAACAGGCAGAGGCGGAAGCGCTTTCCCCGGACGATTTCGGCGCACTGCTGCAGAAGGAGTTCCGTCCCAAGTCCGACCGGGCCCGGGAGGAAGTGGAGACTGCGGTGCGTACTCTTGCGGAGCAGGCGCTGCGGGAAACCACGGTAATCTCCGATGATGCCATCAGCACCATCAATGCCATCATCGCCGAAATCGACGAGAAGCTGACCGAGCAGGTCAACGAGATTCTCCACCACGAGAAGTTCCAGGCCCTGGAGGGGTCCTGGCGCGGCCTGCATCATCTGGTGAGCAACACCGAAACGGACGAGATGCTGAAGATCCGTTTCATGCCCATCAGCAAGAAGGAACTGCACAAGACGCTGCGCAAGTACAAGGGAACCGCCTGGGACCAGAGTCCGATCTTCAAGCGCGTCTACGAGGAGGAGTACGGCCAGCTCGGCGGTGAGCCGATCAGCTGCATTGTCGGTGACTACCATTTCGATCATGGCCCGCAGGACGTGGAACTGCTCTCCGGCATTGCCCAGGTGGCATCGGCCGCCCACGCGCCGTTCATTGCCGGCGCCGATCCCGGCCTCCTGCAGATGGACAGCTGGCAGGAACTCACCAACCCGCGGGATCTCGGCAAGATCTTCTCCACGCCGGAGTACGCCGGCTGGCGCTCCCTGCGGGATTCCGAGGATTCCAAGTACGTGGCGCTGGCCATGCCGAGATTCCTCTCCCGGCTGCCGTACGGAGCCGCCACGGAACCCGTGGAGGAGTTCAACTTCGAGGAGGATACCTCCGGTTCCGACGCCGGCAAGTACACCTGGGCGAACTCCGCCTATGCCATGGCGGTGAACATCAATCGGTCCTTCAAGCAGTACGGCTGGTGCACCCGCATCCGCGGCGTGGAGTCCGGTGGTGCCGTGGAGGGGCTGCCCGTGCACACCTTCCCCAGCGATGATGGCGGCGTGGACATGAAGTGCCCGACGGAGATCGCGATCAGTGACCGCCGGGAGGCGGAACTCTCAAAGAGCGGCCTGATGCCGTTGATCCACCGCAAGAACACCGACATCGCCGCCTTCATCGGTGCGCAGTCGCTGCACAAGCCGGCCGAGTACGACGATCCGGACGCTACCGCCAACGCCCAGCTCGGCGCGCGGTTGCCGTATCTCTTCGCCACCACCCGTTTCGCCCACTACCTGAAGTGCATCGTCCGGGACAAGGTGGGGTCATTCAAGGAACGGGAGGACATGCAGAAGTTCCTGCAGGGCTGGATCATGAAGTACGTCACAGGGGATCCTGCCAATGCGACCGAGGAAACGAAGGCGCGCAAGCCCCTCGCGGCTGCGGAGGTGAAGGTCATGGAGGACGAGGCGAATCCTGGGTACTACTCCTCGACGTTTCACCTCCGGCCGCATTACCAGCTCGAAGGGTTGAGTGTCTCGTTGCGGCTTGTCTCCAAGTTGCCGTCCGCGAAGGGCTGACGGGAGACAATGCCAGGGGGCCGGCGGAATGGACCCGCTGAGGGGGGAAGGCCGGCGGCGTAGTGAATGGGGTGACCATGATGGTGCCCCGACCAATGGAGAAAGACGCGATGGCTATTGACTGCTTCTTGAAGCTCGAAGGAATTGAGGGCGAATCCTCCGATCACGCCCACGAGGGCGAGTGCGAAGTCCTCGCCTGGAGTTGGGGCGCCTCCAATTCCGGCACCATGCACGAAGCCCGGGGCGGAGGCGCCGGTAAGGCCAACTTCCAGGACATCAGCGTGACCAAGTGGATCGACAAGGCGTCCCCGGCACTGTTCCAGCACGTGTCCACCGGCAAGCACATCCCCAAGGCATGGCTGACGGTGCGCAAGGCTGGGGGTGGCGAGCCGGTGGAGTACCTGGTCATCGAACTGGAAAAGGTTCTGGTCACCAGTGTCAGCACCGGTGGCAGCGGCGGCGAGGAGCGGCTGACGGAGAATGTCAGTCTCAACTTCGGTCAGTTCAAGCTGATCTACACGCCGCAGGAGGACGACGGCACGCCCGGGGCCGAGGTCGAGTTCGGCTACAACATCGCCAAGCATGAAGTGGCCTGACCCGATCGGTTCCGGCATCCGTTCAGGAACCGTTCCTCCCCCCGCCCGGGAAGCGGGGGAGGAACGGTGCCGGGCGCGTGCGATGGCCGGTGGCGGAAGCGCCTGACATGCCGGAGCTGGCCAGTCGGGACCTGCTGCAGCCGTCTCTGATCGACCGGCTGACTGATCGGGCGCGGTTTGTCGAGCGGCTCACCCTGCTGTACCGGGGTGACGCCCTGGAGGCAGCGGAACTGGCCGTGCACCAGATCCGCGACATGTTCGAATCCCTGGGGATGGTGCGCGTGGAAGCGGAGGAGGCCCCGGATTCCGACGCGGAAATCTGGGATAACCGTCCGGAGCAGCGCCTGTTCCGGGCTATCCTGGACCTTCGTCCCCGCCCCGGGTCGCCGACCTTGCAGGAGCTGGTGGAGTTGCGGTCCAGGCAATTGCTGCCGAACCGCGACGAATCCCGCGAGGATCGCGTGATCTCTTCCAGAAAGCTGCGTCAGATGGTCCTGCGGGATCTGGGCTGGCTGCTGAACACCGGCTGCATGTCGGAGATTGTGCCACTGGATGCGTATCCGCACGTGGAGCGTTCGGTGCTCAATTTCGGCGTGCCGGACATGACCGGGGTGAGCCTCTCGGGTGCGGACCTGCCGGCGTTTGCGGAGCGAATCCGGGCCGCCATCGAGGTGTACGAGCCGCGGATCAGGCAGGTGGTGGTCACGCCGGCGGAGCGCGATGAATCCGGCCACAGGAATACCATTTCGTTCCTGATCGAGGGCGAACTCTGGGGCCAGCCACTCCCGGAGCAGTTGTACCTGCATACCGAGCTCGATCTGGAGGATGCATCGGTGATCGTGCGCGAAGCTGATGATCGCGGAAGCGCCAACGGGCCCTAGAGCAGCTGCATGGATCCAACACTACTCAACCTCTATGAGCAGGAGCTCCGCTATATCCGCGAGATGGGAGCGGAGTTTGCCCGGGATTACCCGAAGATCGCCGGACGATTGGGCCTGGAAGGCCTGGACTGCGCCGATCCGTACGTCGAGCGCCTGCTGGAGGGGTTCGCCTTTCTCACGGCCAGGGTGCAGCACAAGATCGATGCCCGGTTCCCGGATTTCACCCAGCAGTTGCTGGATCTGGTTTACCCACACCTGGCCGCGCCGATCCCGTCCATGGCGATGGTGGGATTTCAGCCGGACATGACTGCAGGCACGCTTGCCGCCGGTTACCGCATCCCGGCAGGTACGGCGCTGCGCAGTCAGCTCGCCAAGGGGGAGAAGACCGCCTGTGAATACCGGACCGCGCACGAGGTGCGCATGTGGCCGCTGCAGGTGGTTGCTGCCCGCTATCTTTCCAACCCGGGGGTCATTGCCGCCCGCGACCTGCCCGCACCCGCCGGGGTGCGCGCCGCGATCCAGCTGGAGTTCCGGTTGACCGCCGGCGACACCATCGGCGAACTGCCGCTGGAACGGCTGCCCCTCTACCTGCGGGGAAGCGACGA
>SLLM01000245.1 GCA_007134055.1 Ectothiorhodospiraceae bacterium
CGCCGGCCGGGTTTCTGGTACGCTGAAGCGGGCCGGCGGCTCCGCGGCAGGGTCCTGCGATGGGCCAGGGCCGGGGCCCCGGACCGAGACTTTACCCCATGCCCGTTCCATGGAAACATATGGCCGGCCTGCGGGGCAGCCTCGCGGGCCCGGTTTTTCGGGAATCGCCGCGCCGAGCATCGGGCCGCGACCCCGGTTTGCATGCCTCCCCGTGAGGCGGCAATTTCCTGGTTTCCCCTTGGACGAGAGAGGTTCCATGAGACTCAAGCACATGCTCATTGCCGGTGTGGTGGCGGGACTGACCGGGGTCGGTGTGGCGCAGGCGGATCTCGACGACGCGGACCTGCGGGCGGGCGAACGGCTGGCAAACACCTGCCTCGGGTGTCACGCGGTGGAGGGGCTGCGCAATGCCTATCCTTCCTATCGCGTCCCCAAGATCGGGGGGCAGACTGCGGAGTATCTGTTCAATTCCCTGCGGGCCTATCGGGATGGAACCCGGTCGCACCCCACCATGGAAGCCCAGTCCAGGCACCTGTCCGAGCAGGAGATGCGGGATCTTTCCGCCTTTTTCGCCCAGGAACAGTAACGGTACGGGATCACTGGCATGACAAGAGTGTTGAATATCATCATTGCTGCCGCGCTTTGGACGGCTGCCGGGACCGGGCAGGCCATTGACCGGGGGGATCCGACTCGCGGTGGCGAGCTGGCTGACGCCCAGTGCATGGAATGCCATTCGGCCGACGCGGTGGAGAGAAATCCGGAGTGGCCCCGGCTGAAGGGGCAGCATGCCGAGTACCTGTTGCATTCGCTGCGGCAGTACAAGAGCGGCCACCGGGAAGACCCGGTGATGAGCGGACAGGTCGCGGATCTCTCTCTCCAGGACAAGCGCGACCTGGCGTCCTGGTTCTCGCGGCAGGAAGGCGAACTCTATACACCCCGGCGTCCGTAAACGGTGCCCGTGCCGCCGGACCGAGTCGGTGCGGCGGGAGGAAACATGCGCTTCCTGGTCCTGATTGCCCACGGCAGCCGGCGTGAGGATTCGAACAGGGAGGTGCGCGAGCTGGGCGAGCGGCTGGCCGCGATCTCCAGAGTAGAGGTGGATGGTGTGCGCTGTGGTTTTCTCGAACTGGCGCAACCCTCGATCCCGGACGCCATCGGCGAATGCGTCGCGGCGGGGGGGCGGGAGATCCTGGTACTCCCCTACTTTCTCTCCGCGGGCAGGCATGTGAGCGAGGATATTCCCCGGGAGGTGAATCTGGCCAGCGCCCGGTATCCCAACGCCCGCATTCGTGTACTCGATTACCTTGGGGCGGATCCGGCGGTGCCGGAACTACTGCTCGGATGTGTGCGCCGCGCACAATCTAGCCCGCGGGATTGATCATCGAAGCGTAGCCTGTCCGGAAATCCGGATACCGGAGGCGGTAGCCACTTTCCAGCAGGCGGTTGTTGCTGCAGCGCTTGCCGCTGGCGGCAGACGACGATGTGTCCTGGCGACGGTGGGGCGGCGTCGGGACGCCGAGGTGCTCCGCCAGCCAGTCTGTTACGACATGCAACGGACTGGGCGCACTGTCCACCGCCAGGTAGAGTGGCTGCGGGTCCGGTAGGTGCAGCAGGTGCTGCAGGACGCCGATGCAATCCTCGCGATGGATGCGGTTGGTCCACCGTGGCGGCTCCGCGATCACCGGTTCGCCGCGACGGACCCGGTCCAGCAGGCGTTCACGGCCTGGCCCGTAAATGCCCCCGAACCGGATGGTGACGGCGCCGGGCACCGGGCGCAACAGGGCTTCCCCTTCGAGCAGCCGCTGCCCGGCAAAGCGGGTGGCCGCTGTGGCCGTTGACTCGTCAACCCGACTGCCATCATCGATGCCATATACCGACGTGCTGGAGACGAACAGCAATCGCTGCAGGGATCGGCCGCCATCCGGAAGGACGCCCAGCAGGTTCCGGAGACCGCGGACGTAGGCCCGTTCGTAGGCGTCATCATCGATACGGTCCGGAGTGGTGACGTAGAGCACTGCGTCGACGTCACGAGGCACCGCCTTCAGTCCGGATCCGCTCGCCAGGTCCGCCCCGATCGGACTGATCGGGGGCGGAACCCGCCCAGGACGACGACGCAGGCCGTGCACCTCCGCGCCTGCGGCGCACAGGCGCAGCCCCAGTTCACCGCCCAGATCACCGCAGCCGGCGAGTAGTATGCGCATCGTCAATGAACCATCGCTGGAAACCTACGGGGAGAGCATACCGACATGAGTGCAGCACGTCTCGCCAGAATGCGGGGGGTACTCGACCGCCGGCAACCGGACCTTACCGTGGTCATGGCCGGGGTCCACAAGGAGCACAACGTATCCGCAGTACTGCGTACCTGCGATGCGGTGGGGGTTGCCGAGGCGCATGCCATGGGAGCCGAGGAGCGACTGGCCGTAAAGCAGACCGCGGCCGCCGGTGTGGGCAGGCGCGTTCCTATCCGCCAGCAGGCGTCCGTCCGCGACGGCTGCGCGGCCCTGCGCGGGCGGGGCTTCCAGTTGCTCGGGGCGCACCTCGCGCCGTCGGCAAGGGATTTTCGGGACATGGATTACTGTCGGCCCACCGCGATCCTGCTTGGCAACGAGAAGGAAGGGCTGGAACCGGATGCCCAGGCAGCCTGCGACGCCTTCATCGAGATTCCGATGGTCGGGCTTGCGGCATCGCTGAATGTCTCCGTGGCGGCGGCCGTGATCCTCTACGAGGCGCAGCGGCAGCGCCAGCGCGCCGGACTCTATGATACGCGGCGTCTGGGGGATGAAACCTATCGGCGCACGCTGTTCGAGTGGTTACAGCCGCGCCTGGCCAGCTACTGCCAGACGCGGGGACTGCCGTATCCGGAACTCGACGAGGAAGGGCACGTGGTCCGCCTTGCCGGAAGGCCGCATGCGCCGGATCGTCGGTGATCGAGCAATCAGTGCGGGTACCAGCGCTGTTCCCAGGCCCGGAATACCCGTTCCGGGTACCAGGTCTGTCCCAGGCTGCCGTTGTACCGGGCAAGGGCGCGCACCAGGTTGCCTTCCTCGATGTCCATGTAGTGGCGCAGTATGGTGGTGCCAAACCGCAGGTTGGTGCGCAGGTGAAACAGGTTGTCGTCCCCCGCGCCGATTTCATCCAGCCAGAAAGGCATGATCTGCATCAGCCCGCGGGCTCCCGCCGGGGATATCGCGAAGCGGTTGAAGTTGCTCTCCACCTCGATCACCGCAAGCACCAGCTCAGGCTCCAGGCCCGCGTGCCGTGCCTCCTGATGGACCAGGGTCAGTATCCGGACGCGCTCCTGCGGGTCGCTTACCCGGGATCGCAGGCGGTGGGACATGTCCGTCAGCCAGACCTCCGCCACGTAGCGGTTCTCGAAGCTGTCGCTGGAGTGGACTGCCTCGATCAGGGCCGCCCGCAGGCGGGGATCCACTGCATCCCGCGCTTCCGAGGACAGGGGCAGGGCCAGCAGCAGGACCGCGGCCATCCAGTAGCGAGTTGTTCTCAGACACCGAGCTGCTCCTGCAGCCATCGAACCACCTCGTCAACGGGCTCGACCTTGATCTCCCGGGATTCATCCGCGCGGCGGGCACGGTATTCCACCGTGCCCTGATCCAGCCCGCGGTCACCAATGGCGATGCGGTGGGGAATACCGATCAGCTCCATGTCGGCAAACTTTACCCCGGGACGGGCATCGCGATCATCCCAGCATACGTCCACCCCCGCATTCTGCAGGGCCTGGTAGAGCGCTTCCGAGGTGCGGCGCACAGCTTCGGATTTCTGCAGGTTGATGGAGACGATTGCTACCTGGAACGGCGCGATCGGCATGGGCCAGGCAATGCCCGCTTCGTCGTGGTTCTGCTCGATGGCTGCGGCGACGATACGGGAGACGCCGATTCCGTAACAGCCCATGGTCATTGACACCATGCTGCCGTTCTCGTCCAGCACCCGGGCATTCATGGCTTCACTGTATTTGCGCCCGAGCTGGAACACGTGCCCGACTTCGATGCCACGGGCAATGGACAGCCGGCCGTGGCCGTCGGGGCTCCGGTCTCCGGCCACGACATCCCGGAGGTCCGCCACCTCGGGCAGGGGAATGTCGCGCTCCCAGTTGATGCCGAAATAATGCCAGTCGTCCCGGTTGGCACCGGCCCCGAAATCGCTCATGACGGCCACACTGTGATCCACGATGCAGGGGATGGGCAGCTCCACCGGCCCCAGCGACCCGGGACCGGCGCCGACGGCCGCGCGGATCTCGTCCTCGGTGGCAAAGGCGAGCGGGGACGCCACGGCCGGGTGTTTTTCCGCCTTGAGCGCATTCAGCGTATGGTCGCCGCGGATCAACAGCGCCACCAGACCACCGTCGCTGCCATGGGCGATGAGGGTCTTGATGGTCTTCTCGATCGGCAGTCCGTAGTTCTCCACGAGGTGGGCGATGGTACGCACGTCCGGTGTCTCCACCAGGCGGAGATCCTCGAGCGGTGGCGCCCGCTCCGTCTCCGGCGGCAGCGCTTC
>SLLM01000145.1 GCA_007134055.1 Ectothiorhodospiraceae bacterium
GAATCAACGATGCGCACCAATTATATTCATGAAATCTCTTAGCTAATGGCTCATGGAAAAGAATCTGATCATTACATTTTTAACATGATTTTTACCTGTTTTTAACGCCTATAGCTGCATCATTACAACTATAAGGCGAATTAGTTGTGAAAAAATGCTTACACGGTCAAGAAAGGGCAAGACAGACTGTGGCGGACCGACTACCATTAAATTTGAGCACGAAAGCTCGGGCATCGCATCATCGGAGTGAAGCTGGTGATGAGCGCTTGGTCGAGCTTGTGCGCTTCCTGGCCCGGCGTGCGGCCGAGCGTGATTATTCTCGCGTGCTCGAAGCTGACGAATCCACAAGGGAGAAGGGAACGAAAGGATAAGGGGTAGTCGATTATGCGTACAGCGATTTATGCAAGGTATTCATCTGATCATCAGCGCGATGCCTCCATTGAGGATCAGATCCGACTTTGTCGGGAGCGTGCAGAGCGAGAAGGCTGGCAGGTGGTGGAGTGCTACACCGATCACAGCATCTCCGGGGCGAGTATGATGCGCCCCGGCATTCAATCGCTCATGCAGGATGCTGGCGCCAGGCGCTTCGACTTGGTACTTGCAGAATCTTTGGATCGTATCTCGCGCGACCAGGAAGACATCGCCGGTGTTTATAAGCGCCTGACGTTTTCCGACATCGAGATGCGGACACTTTCCGAAGGCCGTATAAGCGAACTGCATATCGGCCTAAAGGGCACCATGGGTGCGCTTTATCTGAGGGATTTGGCGGACAAGACCCGCCGGGGGTTAAGCGGCCGCGTGCACAAGGGCAAGTCGGGTGGCGGCAAGGCATTCGGCTATGATGTGGTCCGTAACGACGACGAGCGCGGCGAGCGAGCGATCAACGAAGCGGAAGCTGAAGTCGTACGACGGATCTGCCGGGAGTATGCCGCCGGCCACTCGCCCAAGAAGATTGCACATACCCTCAACAAGGAAGGCGTTCCTGGCCCTCAGGGCAAACAATGGGGCCCGAGCACGATCTACGGTAACCGCCGGCGAGGCACGGGCATCATCAACAATGAACTTTATGTCGGCCGGCTTATCTGGAACCGGCAACGTTTCCTGAAGGACCCGGACACGGGCAAGCGAGTCGCACGCCTGAATCCGGAAGATGAGTGGATTATCAAGGACGTGCCCGAACTTCGAATCGTCGATGACGAGCTATGGCAGTCGGTGAAGGCGCGCCAGAAGAAGCTCGACGAACACGAGTCGAAATTCTGGCAAAAGCAACGCCCCCGTCACCTGTTTTCCTACCTCCTTAAGTGTGGGTGCTGCGGCGGAGGTTTCAGCAAGATATCAAGTTCGCGGCTTGGCTGTTCGACGGCTCGGAACAAGGGGACGTGCGACAACCGTATGACAATCCCGAGGGAAGACCTGGAGGAAGCGGTACTTAACGCCCTGAAACAGCATCTGATGGACCCAGACCTTTGCCGTGTATTCTGCGACGAATACACCCGTCACATGAACGAGCTACGCATGCAGCACAACGCCGCCTTGGAAGGCTATAGGGCGGAACTGGCAAAGCTGAAACGGGAAAAGGAACAGCTGGTGCAGGCGATCAAAGATGGCGTGCCCGGCCACGCGGTGAAGGATGACTTTGAGCGCAACTACGATCGCCAGAAGGAACTGGAGCTGCTGCTGGATACAACGCACGAGGCGCCCACGCTTATTCACCCGAGGATGGCGGAGCGCTACCACCGAGAAGTGCGCAATCTGATCTCGTCTTTGAATGACGGTGATCATCGGACGGAGGCTGCGGATATTCTGCGATCCCTGATCGACAAGATCGTGCTAACGCCGCATGAGAAGGAAGAACGCCTAATGATCGACGTCCACGGCGATCTAGCGGGTATTCTTCAAATTGCAACTGAGACCGACAAACCGCTGAAAGACAGCGATTCATCGATCCAGCAAGTCAAGATGGTAGCGGGGGCAGGATTTGAACCTGCGACCTTCGGGTTATGAGCCCGACGAGCTACCAGACTGCTCCACCCCGCAATCGACGACGCGCATAGTAACGGCCCGGCGCCCGGAATGCAAGGGGCTCAGCCCGTGCGGCGGCGGCGTTTGCGCAGGTGCC
This sequence comes from Ectothiorhodospiraceae bacterium, assembly GCA_007134055.1. Taxonomy (GTDB): domain Bacteria; phylum Pseudomonadota; class Gammaproteobacteria; order Nitrococcales; family Aquisalimonadaceae; genus Natronocella. The sequence goes on from SLLM01000145.1 coordinate 2,120, forward strand.
GGCGCAGGTCATGGTGGTAGATGAAACCGGGCAGGGCAAACACCAGAAACAGGCAGACCGTCACCACGTAGAACTCCCAGTCCTGCGGTTCCACCTGACCGGTGAGCCGGTACTCCAGGCCCAGCCCGACCATTCCCACGGCCCAGTACATGATGAACCATTCCAGCAGCCGCACCCACTCCCGCTTGCCCCGGGCCGGCGTCGGGAGCACGAACAGCACGCGGTCGGTGAGCCAGGGCAGGTTGGCGGCGACCAGGGCCACCACGACCAGGATCAGGAATGCCGCCGTGTCACCCATGCCGGATCAAAGGAAGGCCGCCATGCAGACGGCAACCAGCGTACCCGGGAAGATGCCGAGCCAGAGAATCGCCAGGCCATTGATCGCCAGCACGGTCTGGAATCCACGCGAACCGTCGGGGCGGGGTCCATCGCCTTCCGGCTTGTCGAAGTAGCAGTAGCGTACCAGGCGCAGGTAGTAGAAGGCGCCCACCACTGCGCCGAGCACCGCCAGCACCGCAAGCCAGACGAAGCCGGCCTCGACCACCGACTTCAGCACCATCCATTTGGCGTAAAAGCCGACAGTCCCCGGGATGCCTGTGAGCGAGATCATCAGCAGCAGCATCACGAGGGCAAAGAGCGGCGAGCGCTCGTTCAGCCCCTTCAGGTCAGTGATCTGGTCCGCCTCGAAGCCCTTGCCGGCCAGCAGCATGATCACGCCGAATGCGGCGGCAACGGTCAGCGCATAGGTCACCGCATAGAATGTCGCGGCACCGAAGCCCTCCGGCGTGCCGGCGACGAAGCCCATGAGAATGAAGCCGATGTGGTTGAACGTCGAATAGGCCAGCATGCGCTTGATGTTCGTCTGAACGAGGGCAATGGTGTTCCCGAGCAGCAGGGAGAGGACGGCGAGAATCACCACCATGTGCTGCCAGCTCTCCAGCAGAGGCAGCAGCCCCTCGCCAATCAGCCGGAGGAAGAGCCCCACCGCCGCCACCTTCGAGGCGGTGGCGATCACCAGCGTCACCGGCGTGGGCGCCCCCTGGTAGACGTCCGGTACCCACATGTGGAAGGGCACCGCCCCGAACTTGAAGGACACGCCGACCATCATGAACACCAGGCCGAAGAGGTAGAGCAAGCGGTTCTCGTCGATCTCGCCGGCAGCCTCGGTAATGGCAGCCAGGTCCAGCGTCCCGGTCACGCCGTAGAGCATCGACATGCCGTAAAGAAGCATGCCCGAGGCGAGCGCGCCGAGGACAAAGTATTTCATGGCCGCCTCGGAGGCGGTGGGCGAATCCCGGTCGAACGCCACTAGCGCATAGAGACAGAGGGACATCAACTCGATGCCCAGGTACAGGGTCAGCAGGTTGCCCGCGGAGACCGTGACCATCATGCCAAGAATGCAGAAGAGCCCGAGCATGTAGAACTCGCCGCGGAGCAGGCCGCGGTCCCGCAGGTAGTCCCGGGAGTAGGCGAAACCCAGGAATGCCAGCAGCAGGATGGATGACTTCAGCACCGCCGCCAGCGAGTCGGCGACGTAGCTGCCGTTGAAGGTGGTGGCATCCACGCCCCACTGGGTTGACCAGGTGATGGCGATGCCAACCACAAGCGTAATCTGGGAGAGGATGAAAGCCGGTCCGTGATCCCGGTCACTGCTGAACAGGTCGACGACCAGCACCACACAGGCCATGACCAGCAACCAGATTTCCGGGAGCGCGAGTAGCAGGTCCGGCTTCTCGAACGCTTCAATCATTATCGCGTTTCCTCTGAAGGCTGTCTGCGGCGGGGCCAGGGCCTCGCCGGTCGAATCTCATTGATCAATGGGACCGACACCGTTCTCGATGACGATGTCCAGCAACTGCTGCAGGGACGGCTCCATGACCTCGATCAGCGGGCCGGGGTAGAGTCCGAGCCAGAGCACCGCGGCGGCAAGCGCGCCCAGCACGAGCTTCTCGCGACGGTCCACGTCCTGCAGCGCCGAGACCTTTTCGTTTGCCACCTGGCCGTAGACCACCCGCTTGATCATCCACAGGCTGTATGCCGCGCCAAGGATCAGTGTCAGGCCGGCGAGGAAGGCATACCAGAAATTCGCCTGGAATGCGGCCAGGATCACCATGAACTCGCCCACGAACCCGGACGTGCCCGGGAGGCCCGCGTTGGCCATGGCGAACAGCACGAAGAAGCCGGCGAACAGCGGCATCCGGTGAGCAACCCCGCCATAGTCCCGGATCATGCGAGTGTGCATACGGTCGTAGAGCACACCCACGCAGAGGAACATGGCGGCCGAGATGAAGCCGTGGGAGATCATCTGCACCATGCCGCCGCCGAGAGCGAGCAGCGCGCCACTGCTACCCGAGCGCAGCACGATATCGAAGATGATGA
>SLLM01000059.1 GCA_007134055.1 Ectothiorhodospiraceae bacterium
GCGACCGCCTCGGCGGTGCCCGAGTCGTCACCACCGCCGTTCATCGCCAGCTTCGCCGAGGTGGCCGTCGACACCGACACCGGTCGCATCCGCGTCCTCGACTACGTCGTTGCCGCGGACTGTGGCACGGCGCTGAACCCGAAGCTCGCGGAGGGTCAGGTCGAAGGCGCGGTCGCCAACGGGATCGGCTACGCGCTCGCAGAGGACCTCGCGATCGATGAACGTGGCCGGCCTCGGGGCATCGACTTCGGCCGGTACAAGATCCCCGCCCCCCGGGATCTCCCACGGATCCACACCATCCTGGTCGACTCCTACGAGCCGACCGGGCCGATGGGGGCCAAGTCCATCTCGGAGATCGGGATCAACGCTCCCCTACCCACCATCGCCAACGCCGTGCACGACGCCACCGGGATCTGGCTCACCGAGAGCCCGTTCACCGCCGAGCGGGTGTGGGCGGCGCTACGGGAGGAGGATGAGCACGGGAACAGCTAGGCGTTCTCATCCGCCGGTCCACACGCCAAGTAAGACGGAGGCGACCCATGAGTGCAGAGACCCCCACGACGGATGCTCGTGAGGAACCCGTCCCCACATCAGCTGTGGACCGGTTCTTCCACCTGACCGAGAACAAGACCGACGTCCGGACCGAGGTGATCGCGGGGGTCACGACCTTCCTTGCGATGGCCTACATCATCTTCGTCAACCCCATGATCCTCGGCGAGACCGGGATGGACATGGGAGCGATCTTCGTTGCTACCTGCGTCGCCGCTGCCCTTGGCACCGCGATCATGGGCCTGTGGGCCCGCTACCCGATCGCGCAGGCTCCGGGGATGGGCCTCAACGCCTTCTTCGCCTTCACCGTCGTCATCGGACTCGGGATCCCCTGGGAGGTGGCTCTGGCGGGCACGTTCGCGTCGGGCTTCCTGTTCTTCCTACTGGCGGTCACTGGTGTCCGCGAGATGATCGTCAACGCGATCCCCATGCACATGAAGTTGGCGGTTGGCGCCGGGATCGGCTTGTTCATCGCCTTCATCGGGCTGAAGAACGCCGGGATCGTCGAGGCGTACGAGGCGACCGCGGTCACGATGGGGGACCTCACCAGAGGGCCGACCGTGCTGGCGATCTTCGGGTTGCTCGTCACCGCGATCATGCTGATCCGCGGTCTGAAGGGTGCGGTCTTCTACGGGATCATCGTCACGGCCATCGTCGGCATCCTGTTCAACCTGATCGACCTGCCCAGTGCGGTCGTCGGGTCCATCCCGAGCGTCGGACCGACCTTCGGCCAGGCGCTGATGAACTTCCCGGAGCTGTTGACGGCACAGATGCTGATCGTGGTGTTGACGATGCTGTTCGTCGACCTGTTCGACACGACCGGCACGCTGATCGCCGTGGCCAACCAGGCCGGGTTCCTGGACTCCGAGGGCAAGCTGCCTCGTGCCAACCGGGCGCTGATCTCCGACTCGGTCGCCACGATGGGTGGCGCCGTGATGGGGACCTCGACCACGACCTCCTACATCGAGTCGGCAGCCGGTGTTGGGGCTGGAGGACGAACGGGGTTGACCTCCGTGGTGACCTCCGGGCTGTTCCTGCTGGCCCTGCCGTTCTCGCCGTTGCTTGCTGTGGTGACCGCTGAGGTGACCGCCGCTGCACTGATCGTCGTCGGCGTGATGATGGCCAAGGGGCTCGGACAGATCGAGTGGGGCAAGATGGAGTACGCCATCCCCGCCTTCGCCACCGTCATCATGATGCCCTTGACCTACTCGATCGCCAACGGCATCGCCATCGGGCTGTTCCTGCACGTGGTGCTCATGGCCGCCAAGGGCCGGTACCGCGAGATCCACCCGATCATGTACGGCTTGGCCGTGGTCTTCCTGGCCTACTTCATCTGGTTCGCGGAATGACCACGATCACCGACGCACTGCGGCGCTTGCCGAAGGTGGAGCTCCACTGCCACGTCGAGGGGACCATGCGCCCCTCGACGGTGGTGGAGCTCGCCACCAAGAACGGCATCGCTCTACCGACGGACGATCCGACGCAGCTGTACCGCTACACGAGCCTGGACACGTTCCTGGACATCTTCTGGCTCGTGCAGTCGGTGCTCGGCGACGGTGACGACTGGGCGCGGCTCGCCTACGAGAGCGTCATCGATGGTGCCGAGCATGGGTTGGCCTACCGGGAGACGTTCTTCACCCCCGCCCGTCACCTCGACGCCGGGCAGCGGCTCGGTGACATCGTGGCCGGGCTCGCGGAGGGGCTGGTCGCGGCCGAGGAGGCCACCGGGGTCCGGGTGATGTTGATCGCCGACATCGATCGCGCCTACGGGCCGGGGCCGGGGCGGGAGCTGGTGGAACAGCTCGTCGAGCTGCGCCGCTCGGGTGCTCCGGGTACCGACCGGGTGCTTGGGGTCGGCATGGACTCGACCGAGCTGGGCGTGGATCCGACGGACTTCGCGTCGGCCTTCGATCTCGCAGGGCGGTCCGGCTTGCGGCGCACCTCGCATCAGGGAGAGGTCACGCCTCCGGACACGATCCGTGCGGGGATCGACGTGCTCGGGTGCGAACGCATCGATCACGGCTTGTCGCTGCTCGACGACGCAGAACTGACCAAGCGGTTCGCCGACGAACGCATCCCCCTGACCGTCTGCCCGAACTCCAACATCCGCATCGCCAACGCCTTCCCCCGTCTGGAGGAGCACCCGTACCCCCAGATGCGGGACGCTGGCCTGTTGGCGACGCTCAACACCGACGATCCCGCCATGACCGACCTGGATCTGACCTACGAGTACCACTCCGTGATGGAGGCGTTCGACTACACGTGGGACGACATGGTTGCGATCGCGCTCGAAGGCGTGGAGGGAAGCTGGCTCGATCCCGACGACGCTCGGGCACTGAAGGAGCGGATCACCGCCGAAGGCGACCGGTTACGACCGGTGGTGGACATGGAAGGCTGAACCGGCCGGGGAGCACCAGCAGGAGCTCGGCGCCCCCGGCCTCGGCGTGCGCGCGGGTGGGCGTCCACGGATACCTTCGGCTATCAGGCCGCAGGGGTCGGCGCGATCCGCGCTCCCCGCAGGTTCGCCGCCTCACCTCACCCACCCGGACACCGCTCGTGATGCGTCCTTCTCGCCTGGCCCCCGCCCGCCTCCTCGCCGGGGCCATGGCGGTCCTCCTCCTTGCCGTCGCTTGCACCACCGAGGGAACCGAAGACACCGGACCCGTTGAGCCGGGCTCGGAGACCGCGGAGTCGGCGGAGCCTTCGGAACCGGCGTTCGAGTTCGACGGTCCGCAAGAGGGCGTGCTCGTCAACGCGGCAGAGCTCGAACGCCTGTCCTTCTCGGTCATCGCCCTGGCAGACGGGGCCACGGTCGATCGGTTGGTCATCCTGGTCGACGGCGAGGACGTCACCGATGAGGCGGAAGGAAGCGGTGGCACGCTGACCTACTCCCCCGAGGATCTGCCCGATGGGGAACGCACGGTCGTGGTTGCCGAGGTGACACCCCCCGTGGACGGTGACGAGCAACCGGCGGAGGACCCCGAGGCGTCGGGCCAGGCGGAGAGCCCGATCGAGGATCAGGCCGGAGAGCCCGAGCTACTGCACACCTGGCGGTTCGAGGTCAAGGCCGAACCCCCGGCCGTTGAGCTCACGTCGCCGGACGGGACGGTCCCTCCCGAGGAGCCGGTCACGCTCGCAGGGAACACCGAACCGGGCGCGACCATCGCGGTGGGTGACGACGAGGTGACCGCCGACGACGACGGTGACTTCGAGCTGCAGTTCGACACGGACGCCAACGAGTTCACCATCCTGGTCACCGACGTGGCCGGGAACACGACCGAGGTCGTCGAACGGGTCATCCGCGTGGCTTCTCGGGTCGAGATCGACGAGGTCCGTACCGTGCACGCGACCTTCTGGGCGTGGGCGACACCGTCGTTGCGCGAACCGATCGTGCAGATGATCGAGGACGGCCAGATCAACTCCCTGCAGCTCGATCTCAAGGACGAGGGTGGACACCTCGGCTACTCCTCAGAGGTCCCCCTCGCGCAGGAGATCGGTGCCGACCTCGGCCCTCTCGACCTCGAACAGGCCGTCGCCGACCTCCACGAGCGCGACATCGCCGTCATCGGCCGGATCGTCGCCTTCGCCGATCCCGCCCTGGCATCGTGGGCCTGGGAGAACGGTGAACGCGACTGGGTGATCCAGCTGCCGGATGGCAGCGACTACTACCGGGGTTCCTACGCCGGGTTCTCGAACTACACCCACGAGGACGTGATCGCCTACAACCTCGACATCGCCGAGGAGGCCGCCAGGGCCGGCGTCGACCACATCCTGTGGGACTACATCCGACGGCCCGAAGGGATGCAGAGCTACGTGGTGCCTGGCCTGGAGACCACTCCCGAGCAAGCCATCGTCGAGTTCACGCGTCTGGCCGACGAGCGGCTCGCGCCCTACGGCGTGCAGCACGCCGCATCGGTCTACGGGATCGCCGC
>SLLM01000249.1 GCA_007134055.1 Ectothiorhodospiraceae bacterium
ACTCTCGCAGGAAGGCCACATACCGGCACGCCGCCATCGACGCGGCACCAACTGATCGACTTCCCCGATTCCCTTCGCCCGGATCGGCCGGGGCCAGCATCACGCTGCCCCCGGCCGTGTGGCGTGGCTGCGGTGTGTGGAGCGGGTGATGGGAATCGAACCCACGTTCTCAGCTTGGGAAGCTGATGTTCTACCATTGAACTACACCCGCATGGGCGTCGCGGCAGACCAGTGCCTCTACACCCGACATTCTGCGATCGTCACGGCCGCTTGACAAGGGTGAACGCAAGCCGGGGCAGATACGCAGCCCCCACTTTTTCCGTGCGGCGCAATCGGTCAGAATGCGCTCATCCCAGGCAGTCAGGAAAGCGTTTACCGGCGTGGACAAGGAGCAGGCGCAACAACAGCGGCGGCGCATTCGGACCTTCGTCAGACGGGAAGGGCGTCTCACCGGGGCACAGAGACGGGCTCTCGACGAACTCTACCGACACCGGGGCGTGCCAGGGCCGGAAGCAGTGCGTGATCTGCCACGGCTGTTCGGACGTCGTGCTCCGATGGTACTGGAGATTGGCTTTGGCAACGGCGAATCCCTCGCCCGCATGGCGCAGACCCATCCCGGGCACGACTTTCTCGGCATCGAGGTGCACCGCCCCGGGGTCGGTCACCTGCTGAACCTGCTGGAGCAGGAGGGAATCGACAACGTCCGGGTCATCTGCCATGACGCTGTCGAGGTGATGCGGGACTGGCTGGACCCAGGCACTGTGGATGTAATCCAGCTCTTTTTCCCTGACCCCTGGCCGAAGACGCGGCATCACAAGCGGCGCATGGTGCAGCCGGAGTGGACCGCCCTGGCCGCACGCTGCCTGCGCCCCGGCGGGCGCCTGCACATGGCAACCGACTGGGAGGATTACGCCGGCCACATGCGGGAGGTCCTGGAGGCCAGCGGGCGGTTCCGCAACCTGCACGGCCCGGGGAACTTCGCCCCCGGACCAGGCAACCGACCCGAGACCAAGTTCGAGCAGCGCGGTCGGCGCAGGGGGCACGGCGTCTGGGACCTGGAGTATCAGCGCCTGGACTGACGCACCCCGCGGACACCGCCCGGAACACGCCGCAGAGATCCGGATACCGGAAGGAGAATACCCCATGCAGTACCGCCCACTCGGCACCACCGACCTGGAGGTCAGCGTCGCCTGCCTCGGCACCATGACCTGGGGAGAGCAGAACAGCGAACGTGAAGCCCACGAGCAGCTCGACTACGCTGTCGCCCAGGGAATCAATTTCGTTGATACCGCCGAGCTCTACGCGTTCCCGCCGCGACCCGGGACCCAGGGCAGCACGGAGGCCTTCATCGGCAGCTGGCTGCGGCAGCGCGGTGGCCGCGAACGGCTTGTTCTCGCGACCAAGATTGCCGGCCCCGGGCGGGACCACATCCGCAACGGCAGATCGACGTTCACTGCCGCCAATCTCCGGGAAGCGGTGGAGGGCTCCCTCCGCCGGATGGCCACCGACTACATCGACCTGTACCAGCTGCACTGGCCCATGCGGCGGACCAACGTATTCGGCCGGCGAGGCTACCAGCACGCCGCGGGCGAGGAGGACGATGCCCTTGCGGCAATCGGCGAGGCCCTGGAAGCTCTCGGCGAACTGGTGCAGTCGGGCAAGGTCCGGCACATCGGCGTCTCCAATGAAACACCCTGGGGCACCATGAAGTTCCTGCAGCTCGCCGAGGAGCGGGGACTGCCTCGAATACAGGCGATCCAGAATCCGTACAATCTCCTCAATCGCAGCTACGACGTCGGCATGGCGGAGATCAGCCACCGGGAGAGCTGCGGCCTTCTGGCGTACTCCCCGCTCGCGTTCGGCACACTGACTGGCAAGTACCTGGGCGGCAGATGGCCGGAGGGTGCGCGGCTCACCCTCTTCCCCGAGTTCAAGCGCTATCTCAAGCCCGCGGGGCAGGAGGCAACCGCACGGTACGTGGAACTGGCCCGGAACCATGGCCTGGATCCGGCCACCATGGCCCTGGCGTTCGTCCATTCCCGATCCTTCGTGACCAGCACCATTATCGGAGCGACCAGCCTCGATCAACTGCGCAGCAATGTCGCCAGCGTGGACGATCGCATTCCCGAGGAAGTGGCGGAGGGAATCGAGGCGATCCGCGAGAGCCTGCCGGACCCGTGCCCCTGACATGCAATGATGTGTCCCGCCTTTCGTCGAGTATTGTCAGACGACGGTTGCCGGGAGCCCCCCGGGCTTCTATAACTGGATAACGTGACTGGTTCCGTGGTCCGGCTTCGGGCTGGACAGCCGGCATGCGAGCACACACCGCCAGCACGTTGCGGAGGAGGACCGTCATGGGTATGCAATACAGGCCGGAGGTCGGTGACTGGTACGAGACGACAAGCGGTGATCTGTTCGAAGTGGTCGCGCTGGACGCCCAGGAGGGAACCGTGGAGATCCAGTACTTCGATGGCGCCATCGAAGAGCTCGACATGGAAACCTGGCTCGAGCTGGAACTCATGGCAGTGGAACCGCCGGAAGACTACAGCGGCTCGCTGGACCTGGCGCGGGAGGACTACAATTCCGACAGTGACAGCGCCTATCGGCTGGACGGATTCAACCCCCTGGACCATCTGGATATCGACCGCTGAGCCGGCAGCAGCCCACGCGCGTTCCGTGAGCCCATGACAAGCGGCGTTTCTCCCGCTACGTCGCTTCACGACTGGAACCTTGATCCCGCCGCGGCGCGGCAACTGCAGGCGACGCTGGCACCCGCGGTCCGCCTGCAGCCGTTGCCGGTACGTCCTTCGCTGATCGCAGGGGTGGACTGCGGCCTGGAACGGCAACGGTGGATACGCGCGGCAGTCACCCTGATGCGCTTTCCCGAGCTGATGCCGGTGCAGACGGTCGTGGCACGTACGCCGTGCCGATTCCCGTACGTGCCCGGACTGCTGTCCTTTCGCGAGATGCCCGGATTGCTGGCGGCGCTGGAACAGCTGGAGGAGGCGCCTGCGCTGATCCTCTGCGACGGCCAGGGGATCGCCCACCCACGGCGGCTCGGCATCGCCAGCCACCTCGGACTGTGGCTGGGGATACCGGCGATCGGGGTCGGCAAGTCGCGGCTTATCGGCAGTCACCCGGAACCGGGCCGGGAACGTGGTGCCACGGCGCCGCTCGTCGACGCAGACATGCGGGTTGGTACCGTACTGCGCACCCGGACCGATGTCCGGCCGGTATTCGTCTCACCCGGGCACCTGGTGGACCATGACAGCGCGGTGGAATGGGTCATGCGAACGCTGACCCGCTATCGGCTACCCGAACCGATACGCCTGGCGGACCGGGCATCCCGCAGCGGCGGGGCGAAATCCTGACGGGTCTCACAGCAGCGCCAGGCCCGCTGCCGCGACCACACCCACACCCAGCGCTCCCCCGACCAGGATGACGTGGCGACGATAACGCGCGTGCAGCACATCGGCCTCGCGCACGGCGGCTTCGGCGCTGGCCGCCACGGCCTGCTGCACCATCGCGTCAACGGTAGTCTCCAGGTGTTCCGCTACCAGGTCGTCCACGACCGCCCGGGCCCGCTGCTCCACCCAGTGATCCAGCTGGTTCTTGAGCCTGGGTATGCCATGCTCCCCCAGGACCGAGAGGACCTGGGCCTGAAACCCGGGCGTCCTGGCAAGCTCGCCGACCGCCGCGGCAACCGCATCCGCGGCCAGGGCCTCGATGTCTTCCCCTTCTCGTTCCCCGGAAAACCCGGCGAGCGCTTCCTCGACGGCGCGGGCGGCAGAATCCGCCGCCTGCTGGCCGGAAACCTCGCGGGCAATCCCTTCAGCCACCGCTTCCGCCTGCCGTTGCGCCGCCGCAAGCGCCGTTTCCTCCGCAAGGTACCGCGTATCCGTGGCAAGTTCCTGGCGCAGTTCGTCGACCAGCGCTTCCCGATCCAGGGGCTCTGCCGCCGGCAGGGTCTCCTCCAGGCGGGCGATTCGCTCCATGAGCGAGCGCTCCGTCTCGGCAGCGAGACGTTCGGCGGCCTGCTGGCCAGCCAGGGCGGCCGCTTCCGTGGACGCCTCGTGCAGGCTTTCCCCGAACCCGGTGAGGCCTTCCCGCCAGTGATCGCTGGCCTGCGTCAGTCGCTCCTGCCAGCGCTGCTCCATGGTCTCGAGGGCAGAGTCGGCGCGCTTCTCGAGAGCATCGCCGAGCTCGGCGACCAGTTTGCGCACGTCTTCCCGGTCCAGCGTGGCCGGGGAGGAAACGGGGGTTGGAGACGACGAGGGATCACCGCTGCAATCCCCGGTCCGCTCAGGCACCGGATCCACGGAGGACGCCGCTGGCATGACACTGCCCCCCGGGGCGGTTCCCGGCTCTGCTGCCGCACGCGGGACGGCCACCGCTCCGGAGCAGGCCGGAGCCGGGGCAGCGATCGGATCCGGCAGTTCGGAAGCTTCCTCCCCGACCACATCCGGA
>SLLM01000410.1 GCA_007134055.1 Ectothiorhodospiraceae bacterium
GGGCGAGGGCGAGGGATCGCCGGCAGCGGTCCTGGAGGAACTGCATTCCGCCGGGCTGATGCCACACCGGATGCTCTTCTCCGTTTCCATTGCGGATGAAGCTGGCCGCATCGTCGCCGGCACCCATCCCGGCAACGGGGCAAGCATCGCGGGAATGGACTATTTCGAGAACGCGCGACAGGACGACCGGATGATCGTCGGCCGGCCCCGACTGGGCGACGGTGAGTGGCGACTGACCTTCAGCCGATCCATCACGGACTCCGGGGGGGCATTCGGCGGCACCGTCGCCGTTTCAGTCCACGCCGGTTATTTCGTCAGTGGCTACGAGGCGGACGTACTGGGAGAGCACGGCGTTCTCGGTCTGGTGGGCAGGGACGGCATATTCCGCGCCATGCGGACCGGGGATTCCGTATCGGCGGGCACCATTGTCGGCTTCGAAAGCCTGGTCCCCGACGACATCATCGGTTCCGAGCCAACCACCCGGATCGAAAACAGTCCATGGGATGACGTGCCCCGCTACACCTTCACCAGGGAGCTTTTCGAGTATCCCGTTGCCATCGTTGTCGGTCTGGCGCGTTCAGAGCAGCTTGCGCCCGCCACCGATCTGCAGCGCACCTACCTGTGGCGCGCGGCGGCGGTCAGTGCCGTTGTGGTCTTGCTGGTGGCAGTCCTCGGCGGCATGGGCTGGCAGTTGCAGCGCGCACGGGCCCGGGTCGTGGACGAGCGCATCGCGCATGCCCGCCAGGTCGAGTACATGGCCTTCCACGACAACCTCACCGGTCTGCCCAACCGGGCTTATTTCAGCCGGACACTTTCCGACGAGATGCAGCGGGTCAAGCGTTACCGGCGGCGTCTGGCACTGCTGTTCCTGGACCTGGACCGATTCAAGACCATCAACGATTCCCTCGGCCATGACGCCGGCGACGAGCTGCTGCAGGAGATGGGGCGGCGGCTGCGTGAGTCCGTCCGCGAGAGTGACATCGTCGCCCGTCTGGGGGGTGATGAATTTGTCATTCTGCTGCCGGAACTCAGTGAGCCGGGCCAGGCAACGACCGTCGCCGAGAAGGTCCTGGCAACCGTGGCACGGCCCTTCGCCATCGCCGGCCAGGAGTTCCGGGTCACGGTCAGCATTGGTGTTTCCCTCTTCCCGGGCGACGGCGAGGACGAACAGACCCTGATGAAAAACGCCGACGTGGCCATGTACCACGCCAAGGAGCAGGGGAAAAACAACTTCCAGTTCTATTCCGAGGAACTCAACACCGATTCTCTCGAACGCCTCGCCCTGGAGTCGAGCCTACGCAACGCGCTCGCCCAGCAGGAGTTCCGACTCTACTACCAGACCAAGCAGGATATGACTACCGGCCGCGTCACCGGCATGGAGGCGCTGCTGCGCTGGCAGCATCCCGACCTGGGCTTGATTGCGCCCATGCAGTTCATTCCTCTTGCGGAAGAGACCGGCCTGATCGTGCCGATCGGCCGTTGGGTCCTCTACACGGCCTGCCGCCAGAACGTGGCCTGGCAGAGCAAGGGCATGGAGCATCTACCCGTTGCCGTGAATCTGTCCGCCCGGCAGTTCCTGGACGACAACCTGCTGCGGGACGTCGCAGGGGCCCTGAACGAAAGCGGCATGCCTGCGGAACTCCTCGAACTGGAAATCACCGAAAGCATGATCATGCACGACATGCCGCGGGCGATCCGGATACTCGCTGATCTGAAGGCGCTCGGCGTGCGCATCGCGATAGACGATTTCGGTACCGGCTATTCCTCCTTGTCCAAGCTCAAGGACTTCCCCGTGGATACCATCAAGATCGATGGCTCCTTCATCCATGATCTGGACCGCTCGGCCGAGAGCATGAGCCTGACCGAAGCCATCATTGACCTCGGTCGGAGTCTCAGTCTCACCGTGGTGGCTGAAGGGGTGGAAACCGCGGAACAAGTGGAGTTCCTGCGTACCCACACATGCGACCAGTTCCAGGGTTTCTTTGCCGCCCACCCGTTGCCTCCGGACGAATTCACCACCGCTCTGCGCACCCTGCCTGGCCACTCCGAGCGCGTCGAACCATCCAACCCCTGAACCGCCCGGCCATGCCATGCCCACCTGCGGAAGGCCGGCGGTCATGCGGGCCACCCTGATGAAATGCAACGGAAGTGATGAGATCGCGGGCAGGGATACAGGGTCCCGGTTCCCGTCCCTGGGCCGGACCCGACAGATTCAGACGCGACGGAAGCGGAAGATACCCCAGCACAGGTGACCACGGCGACCCCCGTCCACCCAGTGCTGCAGCCCCTTCTTCATGCGCGTGATGTACGCCTCGGAGATCTCGCCCCCCAGCTCCGGCTCCATCTTCTCTGTCTCCCGCAACACCCGGGCGTAGTGGCGCGGCAACTGCTCGCTGTGATCCTCGAAGCCGATCTCCTGTAGCCCCTCGCGCTGGCATGCCTCCCGGTAGAAGCCGGGGGAGCCGAGATCGTCGAGCAGAATCCGGTCGAGAATGGGCTGCAGGACGCCTTCCGGGCACTCGTCGGTGCGCATCGGATCGGTGAACACGAAGATGCCACCCGGCTTCAGCACCCGGGCCACCTCGGCAATGACCTTCTCCCGGTCGCCACTGTGCAGCATCGCGTCCTGGGACCACACCACGTCGAAGTGCTCGTCCGCAAACGGGATATCCTCATAGTTCCCGTCCACTACGTCGATGAGGTCTTCCAGTCCCTGGGAACGGGTCATGGCGCGGTTTCGCTCGTTCTCCACCTCGGAGAGGTTCAGCGCCGTGACCGAGCAACCAAAGGTCGCCGCCAGGTAGCGGGCCGAGCCACCGTAACCGGCGCCCAGGTCGATGATCCGCTGGCGCGGGGCGAGTTCTCCCAGGGTATCCGCCATGTGGGCGACGGTACGCCGACTGGCGTCGAATATGGATTCATCCTCGTGCTCGTAGAGGCCAATGTGAATGTCCTCACCGCCCCAGATGCGAAAGTAGAACCGGTCGGCATCGTCACTGTTGTAGTAATCGCGGGCGGTCTTGATCGCTGTACTGTAATCTTTGCTCATATTCTCGTATCCCCTCTGCTTTCGGGCTCAGGAGTCCGCGTCCACATAGCGCTTGTCAGCGCAATGGATGAAGAAGTCCGGCTCACTGTCCCGGTATGTCTCCTTGAAGTCGCCGTAGGTACGGATGTCCTGGAAACCAACCTCCCGCATGAGCCGGCGTACGTAGGCCTTGCGCAACGGATACATGTTCAGGTGGTAGACGGACTCATCGGGAAAGGCGTAGCGGAAACGGGCCAGGCCGGCATCCACGTGCTCCGGGTAGACGGAAATGTTGTCTCCGCAGTAGTAGAAGGTGTGGGCGCTTGAGTAGCCATGGTCGAGGATGGCGTCGTAGTTGCGCTGGTCCAGGATCAGAACGCCATCGTGATTCAGCGCCGAGTAGAACTCGGCCAGCGTCTTGCGCCGGTCCCGCTCCTTGAACAGGTGGGTAAAGGAGTTGCCGAGGCAGATGACGGCATCGTAGCGGCCGTGCACGTCGCGGTTGAGGGAGCGCCAGTCCGATTCAACGGTGCGCAGGATATGCCCCCGCCGACGCCCGTTTTCGAAGGCCTTGGCCAGCATTTCGGCACTGCCGTCCGCGCTCACGACATCGAAGCCCGCCTCGATCAGGCGCACCGAATGGAAACCGGTGCCGGTAGCAACATCCAGCACCCGGTTGGCGCCTCGCTCCGCCAGCAGCCGAATGAAGAAATCGCCTTCACTCGCGGCGCGGCTGTCCCAGTCGATCAGTTCATCCCACTTGTCGACGAACCCCTTGATGTACTCCTCGCGATAGTGGTCGGTTTCACGACATTCCACGGGCGCGGGCCCGAAGGACTGCCTTGTGGCTGTGGAGGACATGGTTATCCAACTCCCGTTTCGGCACGTAACTCCCCGGGCTCGCAGTCCGAGCCCGGCCCCTGCCGCAGGCTTCGTCGTACACCGGAACGCGCACCACGGAGCCTGCGGCCCATTCACCCGGTGCATTCGATCATCGTTTGCCCATGGCAGCAGGCGCACTCCCTCGGTGCATCCGCCGTCCACGGTTCGACCGCTCTCCGGACGTGGCCGGAGAGGTCGGGACGCGCGTCAAGCGTCAGTCGGCCAGGGCGTTCGTGGCGGCATGCCGCGCCACTGCGCTTGGCCGGGGGTTCGCCGGGCAGCCTTACGCCACCACGGACACCGGAGCCTTGAAAGGCTTTTGCTGAGGGCGGTAAAGACATCCACGTCGTAGGAGCCCGTGGCACCTTACCGCCGCCGCCCGCCGCCGGGGCGGGCCGTACCCATGCGCGGCAGATCGCTCCGCCCGCCGGGAACATGAATCCTGATAAACCACCGTATCGCCTTCGGCAGAGAGTGCAAGTACCATGTTGCCCGGCCGATGCCGGACTGTTGTAAAAAAACAGCAGTCCGGCATCGGCGGATCGGAGGA
>SLLM01000298.1 GCA_007134055.1 Ectothiorhodospiraceae bacterium
CCACGGCACGAAGGAGCGTGGCTCCGGTCGCGCTGGAGCCGAAGTGCTCCTTGACCACGTCGGAGAAGGACTGACCCCGTCGCTTCCGCCGCCGAAGCGCTTCGTACGCCTCAAGATCCAGTGAAATCGTCTTGGTAGCCATGTATGATGTATACACAGACCATGCGCAGAATACAAGTCCAGTCTGGACGCCCTGGAGAAGGAACTGGGCGAACTCCTGGCGGAGCTCGACCGGCGCTTCGGAGAACCCGCCCGAACCCTGCCCAGGAGCCCTCCGAGTGGTCGGTGAGGGTTTCTTGATTCGCCTCGGGAGGATGGTGGCCTTCCAGCCAGTGGCTTTTCTTGCCGTTCGGTGTTCGGTCCTGCATTTTCACCTTCAGGAACGTGTCGGCGGGTCTGGGCGGCTACGTTGCCCAGGCGGGGTCGAGACGGGTCCGTAGAACCAACGTCAACCAGAGGAGTTGGATGCGACTCCGCGATTTCATTCTGACGAACCGTGAGGACATCCTCAGAGAATGGGAGACGTTCGCTCGCACCTGTGCGCCGGCGAGCATCACCATGGAGGGGACGGAACTTCGCGATCACGTGAACGAGATGCTCACGGTGATCGCCGAAGATCTCAAGACGTATCAGAGCGAATTCGAGCAGGCGCAGAAGTCAAAAGGCCATGCGCCGGATACGCCCGAATCCGAATCCACGGCAGCCGAAGAGCACGGGGCGGAACGAGCCGAGAGTGGGTTCACCACCGAGCAGACGGTGGCTGAGTACCGGGCACTCCGGGCCAGCGTGCTCCGCCTCTGGACGAAGGAACGCGGTGAGCTGACGGCCGCCGACATCGACGACCTGATCCGATTCAATGAGGCGATCGATCAGGCGCACGCGGAATCGATCGCCGAATTCACCGAAAAGGTCGAGAACGCGAAGGAGATGTTCCTCGCCATCCTGGGGCACGACCTCCGCAACCCGCTGGGGGCGATCTTCACCTCGGCTACGTTCATGAGCGAGACCGGGGAAATGGACCGAACCCTCACGTTGCAGATTGCCGAACGCGCGAAGCGAGCAACGCAGATGGTCGGCGACCTGTTGGATTTCACCCGGAGCCGCCTCGGCAGAGGCATCCCCATCGATCGAGAGGAGGTCGACCTGAGAACGGTTGTGCATGACGTGGCGGACGAGGTCGTAGCTGCACATCCGGAGGGGGAGGTCCAGGTAGAGGAGGGCGAGGCACAGATTGGTCACTGGGACACAGCGCGCATCACGCAGGCCCTGACCAATCTGGTGGGTAATGCGGTCGAGCACGGGGTCTCGGGTACCACGGTAGGGATCGAGCTTGAGGGAGATGAAGAAGACGTCGCGATCATGATCCAAAACCGAGGCGCCATTTCGGCGGATCGGCTGCATGGGATCTTCAACCCGATGAAGCTCAGCGCGAAGCGCCAGGAGTCCTCAGCCCATGGTCCAACCGGAAACCTCGGCCTGGGACTCTACATTGCCGAGCGCATCGTGCACGCACACGACGGGCGGATTGAAGTGGAGTCGGCAAAGGCACGGGGGACCACCTTCACGGTCCACCTGCCTCGGGGCGATTAGGGGGAAAGGACGAGCTGAATCAGTCGTTCTCGGAGCGAAGGACGGCGAGCAGCTCAGGTGGGGTGACGACGGCGACAACAGTGGAGGGGACGTCGGAGGGGTTGCGCGTGACGAGGTGATCGGCGCGCGCTCCCTGGGCCGAAAGTCCCTGGACCGCGTCCTCGATATCGTGCCAGCCCAGAGAGAGGGCCCGAAGGAGAAGGTCCTGATCGAGAGGGGTCACACTGACGTGGTCCAGCAGGTCGAGGAGGACCGCAGCGGCTTTCTTTCCCCCGAGGTGCTTCGATGTGGGGTAGAACAGAGTGGTGATGGAGTGGGCCGCGACGAGGCCATCCACCTCGGCGTGATCCAGCAGGGACAGCACGGCCGCGGACTACGGTGCGTGAGGGCACATCACCCTGATTCGTTGGACGACATGGATGCTGTTGGGGAGGCGGAAGTTCACCGAGGGCCGGTATTCGCCTCGAGCCAGGACGTGAGATCCTCTTCGCCGAGGTCTCCACTGGCCACGGACAGCATGGGGGAAACGACATCCTCTTCCGAAGCCGTGATGCGTAGGCCGTTCAGGCCGAGGAGGACGTACATCGCCTGAAATGCGACGCGCTTGTTCCCATCGACGAAGGGATGGTTCTTGGCGATGCCGAACCCGTACGAGGCGGCGAGCCCAGCGAGGTCGGAGTCTGGTTCGCAGTGGTACCGATGTCGAGGTCTCTCCAGGGCGGACTCGAGTAGTCCCCGATCACGCAAACCTCCGAATCCTCCATGGTTCGAGATCTGATCCGCATGGATCGCCAGGACCACGCTGAAGGTGAGCCAGCGAGGCTCGGTCACTTCGCGAGCTCACGCATGGCGTTACGGTACGTCTTGGCGCCCTCCTCGTAGATCTCCATAGCTTCGGAGAACAGAGGATCGTAGGGGGTGATCAGGATCCCCTCTTCGGTTTCGATGAGGTGGACGCGGTCACCCCGGGCGAGATGGAAGCGTTCCAACATGTCCTTCGGGATGGTGGTGCCCGAGGAATTACCGATGGCGCGGATGGTGGTCTCTTTGGTCATGATCGAGTGCTCCAAAGGTAGTTATAACAACAGTGATAACCTCGGTCGAGGGATGCAAGTGACCCGCACGCTTCGCACCGGCCGGGCGCATCCACATCCACTAACTGCACGGTCAGGCAAGGCATACCGACCCCGACGGAGGACGGGCTCCCCGCATCAGCATCGGTTGTGGTGGACCCAGCTCCAGATTACTTATCTGAAATGGCGCACCTGAACAGCACGCTGGAGGTGCCGGAGAGGAAGTGGTGCCGTGTGGGTGGTACCTCACGGTGATTCGGTACGCGGCCCCGGGGCAAGGGGCTATCGTCCGGACGAAACCGTCTCCAGAATCGCCTCGGGGTGTCGAGCAGCAACCCGGCGAGCGCCTCTGGTGCAAGTAGCCGATCACTTCCACGGTCTTGCCGGACACGCGGTGGATGAGCCATGTTCCGGTGATCGCACCCCCCTGGACCTGCCCGTCATGGCGGAAGGTGTCGGTCAGCCGGAAGTGGATCGTGCCGTCCGGCTCGATGGTCCCCTGCGACAGGTCGCCGTGGATCGTCTCAGTCGTGACGCCGCCCCCCGTGACCGCCACGGAGAACGAACCGGTGAACGTCTCGCCCCCGTCGTGGCAGAGGTTGAGGGTTCCCATCCACCTGGCTCCATCAATGTCGTCGATGGGCGCCGTGTAGTCGTAGGTGCCCTGGAGATCGGGGATCTGTGGTCCGGTGGGATCGTCGCTGCAGGCCGCGAGGCCGACGGCCGTCCCGTCGCTTCGGGGCGGAGGCGAGGGAGCGAGGGATTGCGCTCATCCAGTCGCTGGCCCTTCCCGTGGCCAACCCCGTCGCGCTGCGGATCAAGCGTGCGCGGGAGTTGCGCCTCAGCAGTGGCGATCGACCTGAAGGAGCCGGAAGAGGGGGTAGCGGTTCAGCCTGTGAGGGGGACGAGAACAGACCGAATCCAGGTCGCGAACTCGGTCTCGTTGAATGACCCGTCTGCGACCCGTAGGGTCATGTCGACGACCTGGGGTTCAGGAGCTTCGATCTCATACCCGTTGAGGATGAGGAACATGTTGGCGGTGACAAAGCCGACGCGTTTGTTCCCATCGATGAACGGGTGGTTCTTGATGAGACCGAACCCGTAGGAGGCTGCGAGGTCGGCCAGGTCAGAATCTGGTTCGTACCTCCATCGGTGTTGGGGCCGGGCGATGGCAGAGTCCAGCAGGCCTTCATCTCGGAGACCAGGTTGCCCACCGTGGGCCCGGATCTGGTCGGCATGCGCTGCCTCGATGGCGGCACGAGGGACCCAAGATGGTTCCTCGCGAGCTGATGTCACCTGGCGAGTTCGCGTAGGGCGTTGCGGTACTTGCTGGCGGTGCGCTCGTAGGCGGCCATGGCCTTCTGGAACTCTGGGTCATAGGGAGTGAGGAGGACTCCTTCCTCGGTCTCCACGACAAAGAGCTGGTCGCCTGCCCGGACATGCAGGCGATCCGCGATGTCCTTTGGGATTGTGGCCCCGACGGAGCCGCCCATCTTCCGGAGGGTGACTTTTCGCTGCATGGTCGCGGTTCCTGAGCAAGGGGTGAACGTAGCCAACGGAAAGTAGCACAATAGTGCTACGGAGGCAAGGAGTCGGAGGAATGGCTGGACGAGCCACGGCTCAAGCGAGGCGGCGGGAGGGACAACCTGGATCAGTCGTCCTCGGATCAAAGGATCGCGAGCAGCTCAGGTGGGGTGACGACGGAGACAACGGGCGAGGGGACGTCGGAGGGGTTGCGGGTGACGAGGTAGTCGGCACGCGCCCCCTGGGCCGACAGTGCCTGCACCG
>SLLM01000351.1 GCA_007134055.1 Ectothiorhodospiraceae bacterium
AGCTCGATCGCCAGCAACGGGGCGCCCAGTTGATGCCCGACCGTGAGTCGGCGGTGCTGCCCCCGCTGGAGCGGGCCCAACTGCCGAGTCCGTTCGACCCATGAACATGAACGAGAAAGTCACGCAGCTTCGACCGCAGCCTGTGGCATCGGACCCGGCAACCCGGGACACGCCGGGTCCGGCCGAGCGGACGGGATCGGCCACCGAGCCGGGGACACCAATGAAGCGCCCCAGCTTCGCTTTCGCCCGGCGCCATGGAATGGTGGTGACCGGCGCGGAGGACGGGAAGGCGGTGGTAGTGATCCGGCCCGGCGCCAGCAGCGCGGGTATCAACGAACTGCGCCGTACCCTGGGCATGCCCCTGCGGCTGCGCCGGGGCACGGAAGCGGAATTCGAGCAGGAACTGCGCCGCTGCTACGAACGTGGCTCCGGGGAAGCCGCACAAATGGTGGAGGACCTCGGGGACGACCTCGACCTCTCCAGCATCGCCGAATCCCTTCCGGAGCCGGCCGACCTGCTGGAGAGCGAGGACGATGCCCCCATCATCCGCCTGATCAATGCGCTGCTCAGCGAAGCGATCAAGGAGAACGCCTCCGACATCCACATCGAGCCGTTCGAGCACCGCCTGATCGTCCGTTTCCGGGTGGACGGGATCCTGCGGGAAGTGCTGCAACCACCCCGGGTAATGGCGCCGTTGCTGATCTCCCGGATCAAGGTCATGGCGCGGCTGGACATCGCCGAGAAGCGCCTGCCCCAGGATGGCCGGATCGGCCTGCGCATCGCCGGGCGCGCCGTGGACGTACGTGTCTCGACCCTGCCCTCCGGTCACGGGGAGCGCGTGGTGCTGCGACTGCTGGACAAGCAGGCGGGTCGGCTGGACCTCAGCCACCTGGGAATGCCCGAGGAGCAGCGGCGCCTGCTGGACGGCATCATCCACCGGCCCCACGGCATCCTGCTCGTCACCGGCCCCACCGGCTCCGGGAAGACCACGACGCTGTACGCGGCGCTGACCCAGCTCAACGACGCCAGCCGCAGTATCCTCACCGTCGAGGATCCGATCGAGTACTACCTGGAGGGCATCGGCCAGACCCAGGTCAACTCCAAGGTGGACATGACCTTCGCCCGGGGCCTGCGGGCCATTCTGCGGCAGGATCCGGACGTGGTCATGGTAGGCGAGATCCGTGACCTGGAAACGGCGGAGATTGCGGTACAGGCATCCCTGACCGGGCACATGGTGCTGTCCACGCTGCACACCAACACCGCTGTCGGGGCGGTGAGCCGGCTTCGCGACATGGGGGTCGAACCGTTCCTCATGGCCTCGAGCCTCATAGGGCTCATGTCCCAGCGGCTGGTGCGGCTGCTCTGCCAGTACTGCAGGAAACCCTACACCGCCAACACGTACGACTGCGAGCGACTGGGCCTCGACCCCCGCCAGCCTCCGACCCTCTACCATGCGCAGGGCTGCAGCCATTGCAATGGCCATGGCTACCGGGGGCGTGGCGGCATCTTCGAACTGGTGCCGGTGGACGATCACGTCCGCGGAATGATCCACGACGGCGTCTCCGAGCAGTTGATCGAACGCTACGCCCGGCAGAAGACCCCGAGCCTGCGCCAGGACGGGGTACGGCGCATCCTGGAAGGTGGCACCACCGTCGAGGAGGTCCTCCGGGTCACCACCGACGACACCGCACCGATCGAAGCCTGATCACCCACAACCACCGACCGCAGACGATGGCCGCATTCGAATACTCCGCCCTGGACGGCAACGGCAAGGAACTGAAGGGGGTCCTGGAAGGGGATACCGCCCGACAGGTGCGCCAGCAGTTGCGGGACAAGGGATGGATCCCGTTGAGCGTCGACGTGGTGGCGGAACGCTCCGGCGCCGGGGACGACGGCGGGGTCGGGCTGCGCCTGGGGGGCGGCCTCAGCGCCGCCGACCTGGCCATGGTGACCCGTCAGCTGGCGACCCTGATCGGCTCCGGACTGCCGCTTGAGGAGGCCCTGCGGGCGGCGGCGCGGCAGAACGAGAGACCACGTACCCGTGCCATCATGACGGCGGTGCGGGCGCGGGTCATGGAAGGCTACAGCCTGGCGGACGGGTTCGGTCAGTTCCCCCGCGCCTTCCCGGAGATGTATCGCGCCACCGTCGCCGCCGGCGAGCAGACCGGCAAGCTGGACCTGGTCCTTGAGCGACTGGCCGACTACACCGAGGGTCGCCAGGAGATGCAGCAGAAGATCCGGCTCGCCCTCTTCTACCCCGCAATCCTGGTACTGGTGGCAATCCTGGTGATCGTGCTGCTGATGACGTTCGTGGTACCGGAGGTGACCGATGCCTTCGATACCGCCGGCCAGGAACTTCCCCCCCTGACCCGCGGCATGATCGCCATCTCCGATTTCCTGCGGGCCCAGGGAATATGGCTGGTACTGGGGCTCACGGTCGCGGTACTGGCCTTTGTCTACGCCCTGCGCAACAACGCCTTCCGCCACCGCTTCCACCAGCTGCAGCTGCGCATCCCGCTGGTACGCCGCGTGGTGCGGGGCGCCAACGCCGCCCGCTTCGCCCGGACCTTCAGTATCCTGGCGAACGCCGGGGTGCCGGTGCTGGAGGCCATGCGCATCGCCTCCGAAGTGGTCTCCAACCTGCCGATGCGTGCGGCGGTCCAGGGGGCGGCGGTGATGGTGCGCGAGGGCTCCGGCATCAGCCTGGCACTGGAGCGCTCGGGCCAGTTCCCCCCGATGATGCTGCACCTGGTCGCCAGCGGGGAGAACAGCGGCCGCCTCGAGGCCATGCTGGACCGGGCCGCCACCAACCAGGAACGGGAGGTACAGGGACTGATCAGTACCAGCCTGACGGTGATGGAACCCCTGATCATTCTCACCATGGGGGCGATCGTGCTGCTCATCGTGCTGTCTATCATGTTACCGATCTTCCAGATGACCGACCTGCTGCACTGAACGAGAACCGGCCGGCTGCGGCCAGTCGACGAGGACGAAATGAAAGCGATACCGACAAGACATCGAGCGAATCGTAACCGCCAGCACGGGTTCACCCTGATCGAGATCATGGTGGTGGTGATCATCCTGGGCATCCTGGTGGCGTTCGCGGTTCCCAACGTCATGGACAATCCGGAGCGGGCCAGAATCACGAAGGCGCAACACGACATCCGCGCCATCGAACAGTCACTGGACCTTTACCGCGGCGACAACTTCCGCTACCCGACCACGGACCAGGGACTCCAGGCGCTGGTGGAGCGCCCCAATTCGCCGCCGGAACCGCGTAACTGGCGCCAGTACATGCGCAGTATTCCCCAGGATCCGTGGGGCAACGAATACCAGTACCTGTCGCCGGACGATGTCGACGGCAGCCGGCCGCGGATCTTCACGCTGGGGGCGGACGGCCGCCCCGGCGGCGAGGGCGAGGACGCGGAGATCAGCAACTTCGATCTCGACTGAGGAGCCATGGCCGGCGCCCGCGGCTTCACCCTGATCGAACTGCTTGTGGTCCTGCTGATCATCGGCGTGATGACGGGCATGGCCATCCTGTCCATGACCTTCTCCCGGGACGATACCCTGGAGCGGGAAGCCCGCCGGCTGCACGCCGTCCTGGAACTGGCGTCGGAGCGGGCCCTGATCGAGGCGCGGGAGCTGGGCCTGATCCTGGAACCGGACGGTTACCGTTTCACGGAGCTCCTGGACGGCGAGTGGGAGGCGATCACGGAACCGGAACGCCGGGAGTTCGCCCGCCGCGACCTACCGGAACAGGTGCGGCTCGAGGTGGAAGTGGACGGTTTGCCCGGAGACCGGGAGCCCGGCGCAAGCGAGGACGACCGGCCCTCCATACTCATCCTCTCCAGCGGCGAGATGACGCCCTTCCGGTTGCTGCTCACGGAAGCCGCCGGCGCCAGTGGCGGTGAACGCTTCCACCTGCGTGGCAACCTGGTCGGTCGCCTGGAACTGGAGCGCGAGCACGAGGATACCCGCCGATGAGCGCCCGCAGCCAGCGTGGATTCACCCTGCCCGAGGTCATGATTGCGGTGCTGATCGTCGGCATCGCCTTTGCGGGACTGATTACCGCCGCCAGCCAGTACACGTGGAACATCAGCCACAGCCGCGACCGTGTGCTCGCCAACTGGGTGGCAGGCAACGTCATGGCCGAACTGCAGGCTACCCGTCACTGGGAGACGGGGCGCCGGAGCGGCACCATGGAGATGGGCCCCCGGGAATGGCACTGGGACGCCGAAGTGGCGAATACCGCCAACCCCCGCCTGCGCCGCGTGGACATCCACGTCTTTGCCGATGCGGACGACGACAACCACGTCAGCAGCCTGATGGGCCTGCTGCAGAATCCGGCCAGCACCACCGACGGTCCGCAACCGGGGATTGGCCAATGAAGCGCCGGGGGAACCGCGGCTTCACCCTCATCGAGGTCATGGTGGCGATGACCATCTTCGCCGTGCTCTCCGCCATGGCCTACCTGGGTCTGCGCACGGTGGCCGAAGCCCGGGATCGGCTGGAGATCCAGGCCGAACGCCTGAAAGTCGTCCAGCAGGCGTTCATCGTCGTCGAACGCGACTTCCAGCAGGCGGTGGCCCGCGGCATACGTGACGAGTTCGGCGACCGTCGCGCGGCCATGATCA
Source organism: Ectothiorhodospiraceae bacterium (assembly GCA_007134055.1). Classification (GTDB taxonomy): domain Bacteria; phylum Pseudomonadota; class Gammaproteobacteria; order Nitrococcales; family Aquisalimonadaceae; genus Natronocella. Next base: position 4,638 of record SLLM01000351.1, read on the forward strand.
GCGAGGATCTGGCGGACATCGAGTTCACCCGTTCCGGACGCAGCAACCCCCTCGGCCTGTTGCGCACGGAGCTCGTGCGGGTCGGCTACCGCATCGACACGAATACCGACGAGGACGATGCCACCCTGGAACGGATCTCCTGGGGCGTGCTGGACCAGCAGATCGAGCCGCCCCGCACCGACACGTCACTGCTCGATGGAGTCGTCGAGATATCCTTCCGCTACATGGACGCGGAAGGGGAATGGCGTGAAGTCTGGCCGCCGGCCGGACAGCCCCGCGGCAGCACCCTGCTGCCCCGGGCGGTGGAGATGACCCTGGAGCTGGACGACCTGGGGCCGATCCTGCGGGTATTCCGGCTCCCGGACGGACCGTTGCAGCAGGGGCCGCCATGAGGAAGCACCATCAGAGCGGAGCAGCGCTCATCACCGCCCTGCTGGTCGTTGCCCTGGCGGTAATGCTGGCCAGCCACATGGCGGCGCGAGCCTATTTCGACAATGCCCGCTACAGCACCCTGCTGGAGCGGGAACAGGCGCTGCAATTCGCCCTGGGCGCGGAAGCCTGGGCCAGCGAGGTGCTGATCGCCACCCGGGAAGAGGCCGACGACGCAGTGGACCATCCCAATGAACTCTGGGCGCAGCCCATCGCTCCCCCGCCCTTCGACGATCTGCCGGTGCAGATGGAGTTCCGCATGGAGGACCTGCAGGGCCGGCTCAATCTGAACAACCTGGTACGCGCGGACGGCCAGGACGACGAGGCGGCCATGAACCGGCTGGGGCGGCTGCTGCTGCACCGGGAGCTTGATACCGCCATCGTCCCCGCCGTCATGGACTGGATCGATACCAACACCGAGGTGCGCTTCCCGGACGGAGCCGGGGACGATCACTACTCGCGCCTGGACCCACCCTACCGGACCGCGAACCGGCCGATGGCGAGCGCAACCGAACTGCGCCTGGTCCGCGGAGTCGATGACGAGGTCTACCGCAGCCTGGCGCCCTTCGTCGCCGCGCTACCGGAGCCGACCCCGCTGAACGTGAACACCGCGCCCGCGGAGGTGCTGAGAACGCTTGCTGACGGCCTGAGCGAACGGGAAGCCCAGGCCCTGGTGGACGCCCGGCCCGAGGAGGGGTACGCAACGGTCAACGATTTCCTCCAGGAAGCTCCGCTGGCCGGACGCGAGGTGGATGCGGGAACCCTGTCGGTGGGCAGCAACTATTTCCTGCTGCGCACTGTCGTCGAACTCGGTCGCACCCAGGTGCGTACCCAGAGTGTTATCTACCGCTCAGACGCCGGCACTACCCGGGTTATCATGCGCAGGCAGGGGTTCATCGAATGATCCCGATATCCGCAGTACCGTCGGCCATAATGCCGTTTACGGGCCGGGCACCGACGTCGGACAATGCAGCAACACCCGATGGAGACCAGCGATCATGAGTCCCCGCCATGCGCCCTAGTGTCGTGAACCAGGAGTCCGTTCCCTTTCTGCGGGCCGGCAAGGCACTGCTGCAGGGCAGCGTTGCGAAGGCGTGGTGGGTCCACGTCGAGCGAGGCGCGCACTGGCTCGGAACGGTGACGAACTCATGATTCACGGCACCAGACTGCTGCTGCGACTGGACAGCGACCCCACCGGACCGGTCCACTGGATCCGCGTGGACCGGTCCGGTGTGCCGGAAGCGGATGGCCGCACCGAGGATCTGCACGGCCTGGTGTCGGAGAACCCGGACCGTGGGATCATCGTCCTGGCGGCCGGCGCCGACGTGCTGCTGACCCGGGTCAACGTCCCCACCCAGAACCGACAGAAACTCCTCCGTGCCGTTCCCTACGCGCTGGAAGAGCAACTGGCCGGGGATGTGGAGGATGCGCATTTCGTGCTGGGAGCACGCGAGGATGCCGGCTGGGCGGTGGCCGTACTGCAGACCGCCTGGCTCGACAACTGGCTGCAGCGGCTTGCAGATGCCGGCCTTCAGCCCCGCCGGATACTCCCGGAGACCCTCTGCCTGCCCCGCCGCGACGACGCCTGGACTGTCCTGGTTGACGCCACCCGCTTCGTTGTCCGTACCGGTTCCCAGGATGGCTTCGGCGGCGACAGCGACAACCTGGAGGTGCTCCTGGAAGCGGCGCTGGAAGAGTGCGGCGAGGCACGTCCGCAGCGCATCCTGGTATTCGCCGACGGCGTGGATCCGGACCTGCCGGCGGCAGGCCTGGGCGTCGACGTGGTCATCGAGCCCGCCGACACGTCCCGCCTGATTGCCGCGGGCGTGGACGACAACGCGCTGGACCTGCTGACCGGGCCCTACGCCCCGGCGGATCACGCCCGCACCTGGTGGCGGCCCTGGTTGCCGATCGCCGTACTGCTGGCGGTGTGGCTGTCCCTGGACCTGGGGCTTGCCGTACTGGATCAGCGCAGCCTGCAGGCAGAAATCAACCGCGTCGAATCCAGGGCAATGAACGCCTACCAGGCCATGTTTCCCGGCGCCGGCAACCTGGACCAGGCCCGCACCCGCGTCGGCAATCGCCTGCGCCAGGCCGGTGGCAACGACAGCGGGCAGCAGGACATGCTCGATACGCTGCGCCTTATCGGTCCGAATCTCATGAATGGGGGGGACTTCCTGCTGCGGGGGCTGAGTTATCGCGGCGGGATACTTGAGCTGGAACTGGAAACATCCACCCTGCAGGAACTTGACCGCCTCCAGCAGCGCCTGGACGGCAACGACGAAGTGAGCGCCGAGGTACGTTCCGCCCGCTCCGAGGAAGACGGTGTACTGGGTCGCATGGTCGTGCGGAGGACGGGACAGTGAACGGGCTGCGACGCTGGTGGTTCGGACTCGAACGCCGGGAACGGCGCACGTTGTCGATTGGAGGTGCGGCTCTTGCGGGGATCCTTTTCTACTTCCTGGTCTGGCAGCCGATACAGGAACGTACCGTGGCACTGGAAGAGCGGCTCCAGGAACGCCGGGATCTCCTTGCCTACCTGGAGCGCGCGCGCCTGGAGCTCGGCGCCGTCGACAACGCCGAGCCGGCCGGGAGCCCCGGTGAAACACCGGCACAGGCGCTCTATGCCCTCGCGGATGAGAGCGCCCGCGAGGCTGGGCTGGCGCAGGTCCTGGACGGGGTGGAGCCCAGCGGCCAGGCAGGGGCACGGGTCCGGTTCGACAACATCGCATTCGACGACCTGGTCCGCTGGCTCGGCACATTGCGAGAGCGGTACGGAGTCACTGCCACCACGGTCAGCGTGCGCCGTACCGAGGACCCGGGACGCGTCGACGCCCAGCTGCTGCTGGAGTCCGGCTGATGCGCGTGGCTGTGCTGATCGGACTGGGGGTCGTCGTCTACCTCGGCTCACTGATCGTGACCCTGCCGGCAAGCCACGCCTGGCACTGGGTCGGGGACCGGATCCCGGCGGAGGTCCAGGGGCTGCGCGGCAGCGTATGGGACGGCGAGGCAGCAGGCCTGTTCGTGGAAGGACAGCAACTCCACGCGGTGCGCTGGAACTTCGAACCCCGTGCCCTGCTTGGCGGCGAGTTGCGCTACCGCCTGCGCGGCCGGCTGGGAGACGGAGAACTGCGGGCCGTAGCCAACGCGGATCATCGCGGCCGCCTGCGCCTGGAGAATGTGCGATTCGACGCCGATGCCGCCGACCTGATCCGGCGCTTCGCCGCGGAGCCACCACCGGTGGGCATCGAAGGCAGAATTGACGGTCATTTCAGTGAGGTGGCGCTCGACGCCGACGGCATGCCCGAGCGCATCGACGGCATCATCAACTGGATGGGGGGCGGCATCAGCGTGGGAGAACGCTATCCCCTGGGCGACTACGCCGTGCGCCTGCGATCACGGGCCGGGGACATCCACGGCGAGGTGGCAACCGTCGATGCCACCCTGCGGGTCGACGGCGACTTCCGGCTGGCCGCCAACGGCACGGTCACCGGCGAGGTGATCTACCAGGCCCTGGATGGCATCCATCCGGACCTGGTCCAGGGCTTGCAATTTCTGGGCATACCCGAGCCCCGGGCGGAGAATCGCATCCGCTTCGAAGGCAGCATCTACGATCCAGCGGGTTTCCAGGGGTACCTGCAATAGGGACCTGACAGAGCAGGCGGCAGACGAGCCACACGCATCACGCTACCCTCCCGGGAAGATGCGGGAGAGGTCACCCAGCAGGGGAAACCGGCCGGAGGAGACCGGTGGCCGGCAGCTGTCCGGCCGGCGGACGCCATAGACGCGTTCCAGCCCCCATTCGCGGGCGGACGCGAGCACCGGGAGGCTGTCGTCGACAAGGATGGCACGGGCCGGTTCGAACGGTTCTATCTCGCGGAACGCGCTCCAGAACTTCCCGGTTTCCTTGGAGGCGCCGAAGCGGTGGGATGTATGGCAGGCGTCCAGGTAGCGGTCCAGCCTGACCCGGTCACGCTTGAGCGCCAGGACGTCCGGGTGGGCATTGGTCACCAGTACCGCGCGCTTCCCGGTATCCCGCAGCCGCCGCAGGAACTGCTCGGCTCCGGGGCGGTACGCGATCCCGCTTCGCAGCTCCCGCTTCATGGCAAGCAGATCCATATCCAGCAGGGCGCTCCAGTAGTCGAGGCAGTACCAGCGCAGCGTACCCTCGACCCGCCGCATCTCGGCGGATACGTGCCGCCGCGCCGATTCCAGGTCCACGCCACGACGCCGCCCGTAGGCAGCGGGCAGCACTTCCTGCCAGAAGTGATTGTCGAAGCGCAGATCCAGCAGTGTGCCATCCATGTCCAGCAACACCGTATCCACAGTCTTCCAATCGATCACGTCTCCTCCCTTCGCCCTGCCGCGAGGGTTGCCGGCGGCGAGGCCAACGCGGACATCCCCGGGTGACGCAACCGCCCGTGTGCAGCAGGATGCAACACGGGTAGCATACCCGATTCACAGGCGATTGCCGCTTGAGCGGCCGCAGCCTGCCGCCCTGGCGGACGGTTCAACGAGCGGAGTCCTGTAATGCCCAGAAAACCGGAGATCCTCGATACACACACGGTGGCCCGGTCCCGGCTATTCCGGATCGAGGCCGTCAGCCTGCGTTTTTCCAACGGCACGGAGGCGGAGTACGAGCGGTTGCGCAGCGCCGGTCACGTCGGCGCCGTCATCGTGGTGCCCATGATGAATGACAACACCGTGCTGCTCATCCGGGAGTACGGGGTCGGATTGGAGCGTTACGAGCTGGGTCTGCCCAAGGGGCGGGTGGAGCCAGGCGAAGACCTGGAGGGGGCCGCCAATCGCGAGTTGATGGAGGAAACCGGCTACGGGGCAAACTCCCTGACCCGCCTGCGGGCACTGAGCCTGGCACCGGCCTACATGGGTCACCGGACCCAGGTCATTCTGGCCGAAGGTCTCTATCCGCAACGGGAGGAGGGCGACGAGCCCGAGCCCATCGAGGTCGTGCCGTGGCCGCTGGACCAGGTGGACGAGCTGGCTCTGGACAGGGAGGAATTCAGCGAGGGCAGATCCATCGCGGCACTCTACCTGGCCCGCGCCTGGCTGCGACTGCGGGAAAGCGGCCGGTAAAGCCCGCCCGACTGCCGGGCCTTACCGGCAACGTCGCCATCGTCCTCAGCCGCCCCGCCGCACCGGCCTCTCCCGCCCGCAATGCCAGCACTGCTCGAACTGACCCTCGAGCTCCTCGCCGCAGCCCGGACAGGTCCAGGGCTCGGCTTCAGTGTCGCCGGAAAGCGCCCGTGTGACGACCTCCTCCGCGCGCTGGTAGTCGATTTCCCGCTCGACCCAGACCTCCGGCCAGATGGCCGTGGGAGGCAACTCGCCGGCAGCGCCCACCAATCCCATGTTCCGGGTCTGGCAGCGTATGCCCTCCGCCACCAGCAGGTTATACACATGACTGACCAGTAGCGGGCTATGACTGCTGTAGATGCGTTTCATGCCCGGCACCCCGGTGGCTCACGCCGGAACTCCGGGCTCGGCAACATGGACTCAGGCAGCGGCAGACACCACACGCCGGGTATGCTCGGCAATGATACGCTCCTCGTCGGTGGCGATCACCAGCACCGGAATACTGTTGTCCGCGCTGATGCAGCCGGCATGGCCGTCGTTGCGTTCCTGGTCGAGGCGCACGCCGAGCCAGTCCAGCCGTTCGCAGATGGCGGCCCGCACGGCGGCGGCATGCTGGCCCACGCCGCCGGTGAAGACCACGCCGTCCACCCCCCGCAGCGCCGCCGCCAGTGACCCCGCCTCGCGTGCTGCACGATAGCAGTACACCTGGATCGCCTCCGCCGCATCCCCCTCGTCGCTGGCCAGCAGGGTGCGCATGTCGTGGCTGATGCCCGACATGCCGAGCAAGCCGGAGCGGTGGTAGAGCAGGTCCTCTACCTCGCGCAGGTCCATCCCGTGGTGGTCCATCAGGTAGAGGATCACCCCCGGGTCCAGGCTGCCGCAGCGCTGCCCCATGGGCAGTCCGTCCAGGGCGGTAAAGCCCATGGTGGTCGCGATGCTGTGCCCGTGATGCAGGGCACACATGCTCGCACCATTGCCCAGATGCGCAACCAGCACCCGACCGGCGTGCAGGCGGGGATGGTTGCGACACAGATACCGGGACACGTACTCGTAGGAGAGGCCGTGAAAACCGTAGCGGACGATGCCGGCATCGGTGTAGTGGCGGGGCAGCGCGAAGCGTCGCGCCTTCCAGGGCTGGGAGGCGTGAAAGGCGGTATCGAAACAGGCCACCTGGGGCAGATCCGGCGTCTGGCGCTCCAGCATCCGGACCGGCGCGAGGTTGTGGGGTTGATGCAGTGGCGCCAGGCCATCCAGCCGTTCCAGATCCTCGATCACGGCCGGAGTAAGGCGCACGGGTTGCATATATCGGGTGCCGCCATGGACGACCCGGTGACCGACTGCACCCGGGTCGTGCCCGCTGTCGGCGGCCAGCCAGTGCAGCATGGTCTCCAGCGCCTGCTCGTGACCGCCGTCCAGGGGCTGATCGACAACGGGCTCGCCCGACGCATCGCGGATCAGCAACCGCCCGCGCTTCCCCCCGAGGCCGTCCGCCTCACCCCGGTAGAGGACTCGCTCCGGCGCCTCCCCTCCCGGGTAGAGCGCCAGCTTGATCGTGGACGATCCGGCGTTCAGAACCAGTATGTCCTTGTGCATCGTCCCTCCCGGATCAGTGGACGCCCAGAACTGCCCTCTGCCAATGGTACGCATTGACGAGGCGGTAACGCCACGCATTCCGGCCTCCGCAACCGGCAGCCGGGGGTGCTGCCCAGCTACCGCTCCAGCACGTAGCTACCCGGTGCCGGCTCCAGCACACCGGGCTCGCGGCCCGGAACACCCATGGCAGGCGGCGGTTGCCGACGCGAAGAATGCCGCCGCAGCCAGTCCTCCCAGACCGGCCACCAGGACCCCTGCTGCTCCGGTGCTTGTTCGCGGAAGCGCTCGGGAGGCACCCAGGGGTCCGAGGCTTCCCGGGCGATCAGCTGATGGGTACGGCGGGGATGGTCGGCGGGCGAGACGATCCCTGCGTTATGGCCGCCGGAGGTCAGGACATAGGTGACCGGCGTCCGCACGAGGCGGTGGATCTTGTATGTACTCTGCCAGGGCGCCACATGGTCCTTGACCGTGCCCATGGCGAACACCGGCGCCTGGATATCGGCCACGTGGATCGGTTGTCCGTCCACTTCGTAGCGACCTTCGACCAGGTCGTTGCGCAGGAACAGCGAGCGCAGGTATTCGCCGTGCATGCGCGCGGGCATGCGGGTGGTATCGGCGTTCCATGCCAGCAGATCGAACACCGGCGAGCGCTCCCCGAGCAGGTAATCATGCAGCATGCGGGACCAGAACAGGTCCTGGGAGCGCAGCAGCTGGAACGCCCCTGCCATCTTGTCGGCGTCCAGGTAGCCGTCGGTCCACATGACGTCCTCCAGGAAGGTAACCTGGCTGTCGTCGACGAACAGGTCCAGTTCGCCGGGTTCACTGAAGTCCACCTGCGCCGCCAGCAGCGTCATGCTTCCCAGGCGCGTGTCGCCCTCGCGGGCCATGGCGGCGGCGGCGATGGTCAGCAGCGTCCCGCCCAGACAGTAGCCCATGGCATGAACCGGTACCTCCGGGTGTATGGCGGCAACCTGATCCAGGGCATCGAGCGGACCAAGCCGCCGGTAGTCATCCATGGCCATGTCCCGCTCGGAGCGTCCGGGGTTCTTCCAGGAGATCATGTAGACCGTGTGGCCCCGCTCCACCAGGTAGCGGACCAGTGAGTTCCGGGGCTGCAGGTCGAGAATGTAGTACTTCATGATCCAGGAGGGGACGATCAGTACCGGTTCCCGGTACACCGTGCGTGTAGCCGGGGCATACTGGATCAGCTCCATCAGCTGGTTGCGATGGATCACACTGCCCGGCGTGATCGCCAGTTCCCGTCCGGTCTGGTAGGCGTCCACGCCCACCGGCGGCTGCCCGCTGAGCCGCCGCCAGACATCCTCCTGCCAGTTCTGAAACCCGCGCAACAGGTTGAGACCGGCCTCGTCATGGGTGCGTCGCAGCACCTCCGGGTTGCTCCACGGGAAATTGGAGGGGGAAAAGGCATCCAGCAGCTGTCGCGCCATGAACGAGACCACCTCTTCATGGTGCGGCGTCACCCCGCGCACCCCGGTAGTGGCATGGCGCCACCACTGCTCGGCCAGCAGAAAACCCTGATGGGCCGGCAGAAACGGCCATCGCTGCCATTCCTCCGCGGAAAAACGTTCATCCCCGGGCAGCGGCCGGATCACCGGCGGGGGGTGGCTGTCACCAAGGGTCGCCGCCAACCAGGCCGCATAACGCAGACTGTTGTGGCGGATGTTCTCGGCCAGCTCGTTCTGCTTCCCCGGCGATCCGCCCAGGTGCAGCAGCCAGTCGCTGCCGGCCAGGGCCAGGGCATAGGGGGAGATCCCCCCGGTCCAGCGACCGATCAGTGCATGGACCAAGCGGTCGGCGAGGTACGGATCGCGTCCGCCGGGCGTGGTGTTATCGGACATTCAGACCTCCTTCACGCGATTCGGGCGTCGGGCTCCGTTACTCCCCAATTCCGTTAGACAACCATACCGGCAACCGTGCGCCAGCGTTGACCCGGATCGGCTCAGCGCGGTTCGTCGGGCCCGTTGCCCGGATTCCGCCGCGACCCGGCGCTGCGCAATGGCAACGGCGCCGTGGCGGAGCCCGCGTACAGGCTGACATGGGGAAACGGAATCTCTATCCCCTGCAGATCGAACGCCGCCTTGACCTCGTCCGGAATGCTGTTGCGCAGATCCAGGAAGTTCTCCCGGCGCACCCAGACCGAGAGCTGCAGGTCGACCGAGGACGTGCCGAACGCCTGGAAGATCACCAGCGGCTTGGGCTCCTCCAGACACAGGTGATTGCGGTCTGCGACCTCCAGCAGGACCTGGCGGACCCGGGTCAGATTCTCCTTGTACGCCACCCCCAGCTGCAGATCGTAGCGACGTATGGGGAAGCGGGAGAAGTTGGTGACCTGGCTCTTGATGATGGTCTCGTTGGGAATGCGCACGAACAGATTGTCGAAGGTGCGCAGCTTCACGGAGAGGAGGTCCACGGCCAGCACCTCCCCCGTGTTGTCCGCAACCCGGATCACGTCGCCGATCTGAAAGGGGCGCTCCGCCAGCAGGAACAGACCGGAAATGAGATTGGATGCCGAAGTCTGGGAGGCGAACCCGATGGCCACCGTGAGGATGCCCGCGGCCCCCAGCAGAACACCCAGCTTGAATCCCATCTGGTGCAGGGCGGAGGCGACGATCAGACCGGCGAGCAGGTAGAAGACGACGCGCTGCACCAGAGTGGACTGGTGTATGCCGAGCCGCTTTGCCAGCCCCCGGCTCACCATCCGCGCCACCAGGCGCGCGACGGTGAGCCCGATAAGCAGGATCAGCAGCGCCTGGCCGATCCCCAGCCAGTTGATGCCCATGAACTGTGCCCAGAGAACGTCCATCATGCCGCCATCACCCCTCGCTCCGTTCCCCGATCCCGTTGTGCCGCCTTCCGGATAATCCCGATTCGCGCGGGGATTCCCGACCGTACACGGGAACCGCCCCGGCAGGATGCCGGAACAAGGTCATCCTGCCGGTTTGCAGCCCGCTGCGCCGTGGCTGTCAGAACAGCGCGCTGAACGCCCGGAACACCACATTGCGCTGCGGCGGCTCCCGCGGGCCCGCGATCATCTCCGCCGCACCCGCCTCCTCGGGAGCATTCCGCCCCAGCTGCAGTTCGGCCATGTCCCCATCCTCCTCCCGGAGCAGGGTCACCGGCTGCGTCCACAGCCAGCCGTGCTCGCGGGAACGGTACAGGCTCAGGGTGGAGACCGGCAGCTTTACCCGATCCAGGGCCAGGGTGTCCCGGGCCCGGTTGTGGATCACCAGTGGTGTAATGGCCCGATACGGAAGGTGGGGATGATCCGCGAGGTTCACCCGGCAGCGGCTGCGGGTGGCGTAACACAGCATCCCCTCCCTGGTGTTGGCGCCGAACCAGGTATCCGACAGCCGCAGGCTGGGGAACTCCGCGAGCCTGCGGGCGGGCTCACCAACGCCAAGGGCCACCCAGAGAGGGTAGCTCAGATAGAAGCGCACGGATTCCGAGGACGGCACGCTTACGGGGCTCGCCGGGCTGGAGACGATGGGCCGGTCCGGCAGCAGCAGGGCGATTTCCAGCTGGCGGGACTCGTCGCTCACCAGGAAGCGTTGTATCTTGCGGTCCTCCACGTCTGCCTGCCGTTCCTCGAACAGCTCCATCTCCAGCACCGACGAATAGGGATCGCCGCCGTTATCCACGCGCAGGCGCCACTCGTGGTACCCGTGATGCACCCAGAAGCTGAGCGGCCCGACCCGCCAGCTACGGGTGTGATTCTGTTCCAGGGCGAACCGGCCAAACCACTGCTCGGAATTCACCATACCCCCGACTGCCCCCTGCTTCCGAACCAACACAGTCTAGCCTTCTTCCGCACCCTTGAGCAGGCGCATGGGCGAAACCAGAACCAGTTTCCGCGTGGCAACGGCACCGGCCGCCGTCACCACCAGCGCACCCGCCGCCACCCCCAGCAGCGGAAGCCAGCCATTGAAGCCGTAAGGCAGATCGAACAGCCGGGTCGCCATGGTGTGGCCGGCCACGGCCGCTCCGAGCCCCGCCAGCAAGCCCGCCGCGCCCCCCACCAGCAGGAATTCCACCAGGGTGATGCGGCGGATCAGGCGACGGCGCCCCCCCAGTGAGCGCAGCAGGGCGCTCTCGAACTGGCGCTCCTCCCGGGTTACCTGCAGCGCCGCCAGCAGTACCACCAGCCCGGAGAGCAGGGTGAGCAGCGCCATCAGTTCCACCACCCGCGTCCCCTG
>SLLM01000040.1 GCA_007134055.1 Ectothiorhodospiraceae bacterium
CCAGGGCCAGGGCCGCCGCCATCGCCGTGGGGAAGAAGCGGCGGATGCGGCCGCGGCTCTCACTGGCCGGGGCTTCCTCCGCCCGGTCAAGCACGTCCAGCAGCCGCGCGGGCACGGGCTCGTCCAGAACCGGGTCGTAGGCCCGGCGAAGCGCCTCGGTCTGGGCGCGGTAGTCCCGCACCCTGGACGCCGCCCCGGGTTCCGCGGCCAGGTGACGCTCCACGGCCTCGCGGCTTGCCGCGTCGAGTTCGCCATCCACGTATTCGTTGAGAACAGCGGCATCAATCCGGTTACCGTTGCTCATCATTGCCCACCTCGCAGGGTACAGACTCAAGGGGCCTCGATTGCATCCGCTCTCGCAGCGCTTCCCGCGCCCGGGAGAGACGCGAGCGGACCGTGCCTACCGGCACGTCCAGCACGTCCGCCGACTCCTCGTAGGAGAAGCCGGAAACGGCGACAAGCACCAAAGCTTCGCGCTGCTCAGGCGGGAGCGTTTCCATCGCCTTGTAGACCAGATTCAGTTCAAACAGGTTCTCCTGGCTGGCCGGCGTCGAATCGGCTTCCGGGTATCGTCGCCGATGCTCGTGTTCGCGATCCCGGCGGCGCAGGGACGAAACAAAATCATTATGCAGGATTCGGAACAGCCAGGAGCGCAATCCCTTGTCGGGATTCCATTGTGACGCCCGACTGAGCGCTTTCTCCAGACATGCCTGCACCAGGTCGTCGGCCTCGTCCGGATTGCGCGCCAGGGCCCTTGCGTATCGACGCAGGTGCGGGATCTCCACCGTAATCACCGAACGCAGGTTGTCCATGAGTTTCACGTGCCTGCCAACGCCAGAGGCGAAAACCGACCGAGCCCCTGGGGGGTCAGGCTCAGAGTTTTCGCGCTGCGGTGTTGCGGCGCTTGGCCGTGGAGTGACCACGGCGCTGCGCACCGCGTCTTGCGTCGCGAAAAATCTGAGCCTGACGCGACGGCGTGCGTTGATCTGAGCTTCCTTAAAGGGAACATAGATGCTGTTAGCCTTGTTGTCTTGTTCGGAGATTGTCCGGTTCGGGGAATGACCAACGCCGTCACGCATTCGACCGGCCGTTGCCATCGGCCCGGCTGTGGTACGTCCATTCCAAAAGGCCCAACGCGAGCCGCAGCGGCAGATGGAGTTCCCACCCCAGGCGCGGAAGACGTTGCATCAGGGCGGGGAGCCAGGTTACGCCTCCCCGCGCCGGCATCAGACGGCCGACAATCACGCCGCCCAGAAACGCCGGCATGAGCACCAGCGGTGTTCGGAGTCGGTTGCGCAGGCGGTCGGTCCGCCGCCGGATCACCGGTACCCGGCCCTCCAGCATCACCCGCCTGGCGCGGACGTCCCGTGCCAGGCGGCGATAGCCGCTCACGGCGCTCGCCTCGCGCCCGCGGCGGCCTCGGCCAGGAGCCCTTGAACGGCAAGCCGAGTCTCCGGGAAGCCGAGACGCCGGACAAGCCGTCGCATGAGCAGCACAATAATGCCTCCAAGCAGCATCCAGAGCAACGCCGCCGCCCCGACGCTCGCCGTCAGCCCGATGGGTGCGTACTCATAGAGTGCGACAGCAACAAGGACGGCCAGGGCACACCACACGCTGAAGAGCACCGCCACCAGGAGCACGGCCAGCACCGCCAGGAGCACCAGCGCCCTGAGCGCGAGCTGCGTCTCCAGCCCGAGTAGCCGCGCCGCATCCCGGGCGGTGGCGCCCAGGACGGCGGCGAGTTCCGTCAGCTCCTCGACGGGACGCTCTTGTGGCGACTCCATGACCGGGCTAGCGGCGACGCGTCAGTGACGAATACAGCGCCCCGGCCACGAACGCCAGGCCAATCGCCGTGAGCGGATTCTCCCGCACGTAGGTGCCGACAGCGTTGAGTATGTCGTCCGCACGCTCCTGCCCCTGGCGGGCCTTTTCGCGCACCTTCTCGTCGGCCTCCGAGAACTGCTCCCGGACCCGCTCCTCCGCACGGCCGGCACGCTCGGCGACCCGATCCACCGTCTCGTGAGCCTTGTCCGCCACCTGGTCCGATACCTTGTGATCGCTGGTTTTCGTCGCCATCCGGTCTCTCCTGTCGTCGTGTCCGAAAAAACAACCGGCCCTGGAAGCCTTACTCCACGGACCAGTCTTCATCCCTGCGCTCCGGGCCAACGGTCCGGGACAACCGCGTCTTGAAATGCTTTCCGAGAGTCAGCAGGAATGCCGTCAGCGGCACCGCCAGTATCATCCCGGTCACACCACCCAGCACCGTCCCCCAGAACAGTATCGAGATCACCACGAGGGCAGGATGCAGCCCGGAGCGATCCGCCATGATCTTGGGGGTCAGCAGGAAGCTCTCGATCAACTGGGTCGACGCGATCACACCCAGGACGAGCAGAACAAGCTGCATGCCGCCGTCCGGTTGAATATATGCCACCGGCAGGACGGTCAGCAGCCCGACCACCAGCCCCAGGTACGGGACGATATTGAGAAGCCCCAGGGCCAGGCCGAAGATGATCGCCGCCTCCAGTCCCACCACGGTGAACCCGACTGCCATGATCACGCCCATGATGATGGCGATTGTCAGCTGTCCGCGGAAAAATGCCGTCACGTAGCCGACGAAGAGTTGACCGAGGTAGAGCACTTCATTCTGCGTTTCATGGTCGCAGAGAAAAAGCGCCTCCTTTGCCTTTTCACGCAAGCGCTCTCCGGAAAGCAGGGCAAAGAAGACGTAGAGCGGAACGAAGCTCATTCCCACCACAAGCCCCACGTAGGTCATCGTCCAGCCCGCCGCCTTGTCGGCTTCTGGCAGCCAGGTACCCGGCTCGATATTGGCAAGCGTGTCTTCGACGAACGGAAGAAGTCGCGGGAACTTGCCGGAAAGGGTTTCGTAGCCTTGCTCCGCCATGGCGGGAATCGAGGCAATGAACGCCGTTGCCTGATTGACAGCGGCCGGGACCACGAGCACCAACAAGGTCAGCAGGCCCAGCGCCAGGGCGAGGAAGAGCGTTACTACAGCCGCCAGGCGACTCATCCGCACATAGTGCTCCAGTGCCTCCACCAGGGGAAAGAGCACTAGCGCCAGTACGCCGGCAACCGCCAGCGGGAAGACCAGCAGGTGCAGGGTGGCCACGATCCGGCCAAGCACGAAGATCACCAGGACGATCAGGCAGATTAGCGTAACCGCGCTGAAGGTAACGAGTGTGTAGCGCAGCAGCCGTCGCTCGGAAACCGAGAGATCCAGCAGGGGCCGTTGGTCGGAGTTCATGAAGCCCACATGTCGATGTCCGAGAGGAAAACGCGGCAACGCTCCGGGAAATCACGGCAACATCCATCAAGGACGCGCTGAACGACGCCCACAAAGGGCGAAACGACCGGCGCCCTGTTCGATACTACCCACCCATCCGTGTCTTGCACTAGTGTCGTGGCTCCCGCGAGCCGTTGCTGCATTATGCTCTCTTTACCGGCACCGCGCCTTGCCAGGCTACCGAAATCGGACTCGAGCGCGGATGCGGGAATTGCTCAGTGTTTGCTGAAGGGAGTCACCGGACCCTGCCGCGCTCGCGCATGACCGGACCGGTGACTCCGCGGGACAGATTGAACGGTCCCACATTCGCGATTGGTGCCGTGTTGCCGGCCGGATCAGTTGTTCCGCTCGTACTCCGCGGCTTCCTCCAGCGACTCCTTGTCCGCATCAACTCGCAGGACATGGTCATCGCCGTCGAAATCCAGGTCGAGATCCACCGCATTCCACGACATGGCCACGTCCTTTTCGCCAATCCCGAGGAAGCCACCGACACCGACAATTACGCCAATGATCTGGCCGCCGTCATCGAGAATTAAATCACTGACCGAACCGATTTCCTCGTCATCCACACGGCTTACAACATCCGTGCCGATCAGATCCCCAGCGTATACCGCACCAGCGGGCTCGGCGCCGAGATACGTCTCATTGGCCGCTCCCGCCGTCCCGGATTGCGCCGCGGCATCATCTCCGTGAGCCACTGCGGCAAGCCCGAAAAGCAGGGCAGGAACCGTCAATGCATACAGGGCAATGGGCTTTGCATGCTTCATGTGGTGTCTCCTGAACAGCAATCGATCTTCAAGAACCAAAACCAAAATGCAATAATTAGCACATGATAATTGGCTGCATGTAAGGGGATTGACTCTTCCAGTTTCGTCCCCTCGGCATACCTACGTCGGAGACAATGATTCAGTTCCTTTTTTAAGTTCCATTCAAGAGAATTTGCTGAAAAACAGCTACCCTTTCAGCAACTAAAGCCAAAAAAAAGAGAGCAGCAGGGCCAAGCCGCCCCTGCTGCCGGGCCTCCCTCCCCACGAACTGCGCGACTCCCTGCCCTCTTGCAAAGGCTCCCCGGAAGGACGGTTGTCATTCCCGCGCA
>SLLM01000326.1 GCA_007134055.1 Ectothiorhodospiraceae bacterium
GAAATCTCGCATATCGAATGCCGTGGCAGCCGTTGCGGATACAAGGCATCCGCACCCGAACGCGACAGAGCGCCGGGGATCCGTTCCAGGGGGAGCAGGTTCTCCCCGCTCCCCATAGGGTCGTCGGGGCCCAGCAGGCGCACGCAGCCTGCAGCCCGACCGCTATCGCGATGGATGAGTATGCAATGCTCGGCGCCCGAATCGTGTTGATCGACTTCACGTTGGCCCGGACAATCTTCCTCCCGCTCGAACCCGAACTCGCGGCAATAGACTTCGTAGCGAAGCCGATGAATCTGATCCCGCAATTCCGGCGTATCCGCGCGACGAAACGCAAAGAACGAAGTCAGCGCCTCGGAGGCGGGCATGCCGTCATTCATTCCGTTGCTCCCTGTTGGTCTTGGGGCATGCGGCCCTGAAACAATCCAATAATAGAGGATTTACCCCCGTTTCGCCCATACAATTTCTCATTCATCCGAAAATGCCCAACAATCGGGTGTGAAAAAACGTCAAGAAGGAGGTTTATTGATGGCCGAAGATTCCCCCGCTCCGAGTGGAGAGCTTGTACTCCGAACGCTGGCGATGCCGGCGGATACCAACCCATCCGGTGACATCTTCGGCGGCTGGTTGCTCTCGCAAATGGATATCGCCGGTGGCCTGTTGGCCAAGCAGGAAGCCCGGGGACGGGTTGCCACCGTCGCCGTGGAATCCATGACTTTCCACCTGCCGGTGTTCGTGGGCGACGTGGTATGCAGCTATGCCGAGTTGCGACGTCGTGGCCACACATCCCTGACGGTCCGCGTTCAGGCCTGGGTGATTCGCGACGCTTGTCACGCCGAACGGGTGAAGGTCACGGAGGGGATGTTCACCTACGTCGCCATCGACGACAATCGCCGTCCCCGCCCCGTCCCCGAACCAGTCGGCCAGGCCGACTGAACCGCGGCGCGCACCTCCCCGGCTCTGGGTCAGCACGCGGCAACAAAGCCTTGTTCAGCTCCCGTTTGGTTGCCGTACCGCAGCGTGGCAGCCAGTGACGGGATGCGTTCCGTGCCGTGGCGCACGGATCACACGGCGACATCCCGCAAGCCGGACACCGGAACGCATCCGGGGAGATATCACAATGTCTGCACATGCGATGGGCCGGAAGATCGCACCCGGGGCCGCTGCCCTGGCCACCCTCCTTGCCGTCGCCCTGGTGAGCGGGTGTAATGCCGGCTCCGGTCCACGTCACGCCCACCTCCCGGTCAACGTCGCTTCATTGGACTCCAGCGTGCTTCATGACGAGTGGAAGGGCTACATCACGGACGTGCCGATCGGAACCAGGACGTTGACCCTGGAACTCCATCACCTCAGTCGCGACGCGGACCTCTACGTTCAGGGGCCCCGGTACTGGGAGTACTGCGAGTCGTTCCAGCCCGGCAGGCGGGAGGAGATCTGCGTCTTCGAAGACCCTACCCCCGGCGAATGGTACGTGCAGGTGGCCGGCTGGGATTACGGCCGTAGCCACTACACCCTGACCAGCAGCCTTTGGCCCTCCCACAAGCATGCGACTCTCTGGCGAGCGGACCAGGGCGTGCTGTCGACCCTTGGCATGGATCCGGTTGAACAGGTGGAGTACGTCGTCGACGAGGCCATAGGCCAGCTCGATGTGATCCGTTCCCTGGTGGCGGAGGCGTGGCAACGTGACGCCGGCGAGGTAGCGCTGTTGCTGTTCCGGGAGAACACCCGTATCGGTCACGCGGTGGTGCGCATCGAACGTTTCGGCGGCCGGCGTACTGTGCATCTCAAGGCGGCGGTGACCGACACGGTGACGGGGGAAGGCCGGCACTATCTCCGCACAATGGCCTCCGATCCGGTCATCCTTGCCGACTACGCTGCAGTTCCCGATCGCGGCATTCTGCGGATACGTTCCGGTGCGCATGAAGCGACACTCCGGCTTGGCAGCGATACGGGTACCGGCCAGGATATCCAGGTAATCGGGGAACCGGGCCCCGTCGTGCAGGAGGTGACCTGGGAAGACGTGCCGGACGGCCTGGTGGCAGCCCCGGGACCTGTCGACTGACCCGGCCCGCGCACGTCCCGGGGTCAACCATGGCGGATACCCCCGCGGTCAGGCACTTGACCGCGGGCAGCGAAGCCATTACCACTAGTACCGATCTCCCGCGTGTTGCCTTCCGCGCAGCTGCAGCCCAATGGCCCGCTCCGGATGGGCCCGGGAATCCCGTGTCCGTGCCCGCGACGACGTTCCGGTCACCATCCATCAGGACTGACGACATGATGCGCCTGCTCCGGCTCCTCCTCCTGCTCTGCGTTTGCGGTTTCGCCCAGGCATCCGGCCAGCCGATCGAACGTGACCCGGCCACGCTCCAACTCGCCTCGGTAAGCGCCCTGGCCGTGGACCTTGGTAGCGGAGACATCCTCTTTCGCAGACATTCGGACTGGCAGCTGCCTATCGCGTCCATTACCAAGCTCATGACCGCGCTGGTGATTCTGGACGCCGACCAATCCCTGGATGAACGGCTGACCATCGTGGAGCGCGAGCACGAGATATCCAAGAACGCCTATTCCAGGATGCGCATCGGTTCGCAACTGAGCCGCCGCAGCCTGCTGCGCATCATGCTGATGTCATCGGAGAACCTGGCCGCATACGTACTGTCCGTACACTATCCCGGCGGCCGGGACGCATTTCTTCTGGCCATGAACGAGAAAGCCCGACAGCTCGGCATGATGGACACCCGGTTCTCCGATGCCAGTGGCTTGTCGCCGGAGAATGTCTCCACAGCCAGGGATCTGGCTGCACTGGTGCGGGCGGCGCACGCACACCAGGAGATCCGCGAGTACAGCACCACTGCAAGTTATTCGGCGCGATTTTCGGCGCCGTCCTACACCCTGCCATACGGCAACACCAATGCACTGATCTCAAGCGGCAGCTGGGACATAAGGCTGAGCAAGACCGGGTACCTTGTGGAAGCTGGGCGATGCCTGGTACTGGTCACTGCCGTGGACGGCATGGATGTGGCAATGGTGCTGCTCGATTCGTTCGGCACCCGCTCACCACTGGGCGACGCTGCCCGGATCCGTCGCTGGCTTGCCACTGGGGACGGTGGCACCGTGGCGGCTCCGGCACTTGAGTATCAGCAGCGGCGGATCGGCGTCGTCCAGCAGGCCGGCGCCGGTAACTGATGTCTCGGGCGGTAGCCTCTTTCCATACACCAACCACACATGCCGGCAATCTTTGCCGGCAGGCAACGCCGGATGAACGGAGGCGCATGACCAGTGATTGAGCTATGGACGTGGAGTACACCGAACGGTCGCAAGGTCTCCATACTACTGGAGGAACTAGGGCTGCCCTATACCGTGTTTCCCGTGGATATCAGCAAGGACGAGCAATTCCGCCCGGAATTCCTCGCCATCAGTCCGAACAACAGGATTCCGGCGATCGTCGATCGGGACAACGGCCTCAGCCTGATGGAGTCGGGCGCCATCATGCTGTATCTGGCGGAGAAGACCGGCCGTTTCCTGCCCGCGGACATGCACGGCCGTTATCGGGCGATCGAGTGGCTGATGTGGCAGATGGGCGGACCCGGTCCGATGCTCGGTCAGGTGCATCACTTCCTGCGATTCAACCCGGGGAAGGCGCCATATGCCGAACAGCGCTACCAGGCGGAGGCACGGCGCCTTTACGGGGTCCTTGACCGCCGGCTCGCGGAAGCGGAGTTCGTTGCCGGCGAGTATTCCATTGCGGACATTGCAATCTGGCCCTGGATCTCGCGCTTCGAGTGGCAGCAGATCGACCTTGCCGGTTATCGGAATGTCACGCGCTGGTACCGGCAAATTGCTGCCCGACCCGCCGTTCAGCGCGGTTACGACATTCCCCGCCGTGTACAGGACATTCCGCTACCGTGATCAGGGGTCACTGTACGTCGATCAGTTCCACTTCGAAAATCAGCGTGGCGCCGCCGGGAATGGTTGGTGGCGATCCCTGGTCCCCGTAGGCAAGCTCCGATGGAATCACCAGTTCGATGCGCCCGCCAGGCGCGATCAACTGCAGTCCCTCCGTCCAGCCGGGAATCACCCGGTTCAACGGGAATGTCGCCGTCTCGCCGCGTTCCCGGGACGAATCGAACACCTCACCGTCAATGAGGCTGCCCTCGTAGTGCACTTCCACGGTGTCACTGGCCGCTGGCGGATCACCGCTGCCCTCGTCGATGATCCGGTAGGCAAGTCCGGACTCGGTCCGGGTCCCCCCTTCTTCCACGAAATCATCGATATACGCCCGCTGCTCGCCCTCGGCCAGCTGCGCAGCCCCCGCGCGTCGCTGCGCGATGAAACGATTCAGTTCGTCCATGTGCGCGTCCGTCTCCAGCCGCAGTCCGTCACCCCGCACCTGGTCCCGGAAACCCTCGAACACTTCGTCCAGCTCGTCCTCGGACAACTGCAGCTCCTCGAGTTGCTGGGCCATCAGGGCACCCAGACTATAGAGGGAGTCGCGGTCCCCGGCCTCCGCGAATGCGGAAGGGGAAGCGAACAGGGCGACGATGGACAAGAGGCGGAGGAATCTGCTCATGGACAAGGGCTCCCGTGTGGCCTGGCCTATGCGAACGTTGATGTCTGCCTGGGTGGCAGGGGCAAAGGGTACCCGGACCACCGGTCGTGATCCAGCTTTCACCGCATCCATCCGAACCTGACGGCACGGGATGCCCGCGCTCCCCTGCAAAGACCTGGCGTTGCGGCGCACCGACCACACCTCCGGTAAATCGGCTACCATCATTGACGGATGTAGGACGTAACCCAGGGGAAGGACTGCCGTTGACGGACACCATGGATCCAGACGCCCGGGACACACTGGAATTCTGGTTCGGCGCCATCGCCGAGGATGGATTTACCAGAGATGATCGCCTGCGCCTGTGGTTCGGCAAGGACGACGCCCAGGACGCCGAAATCGCGTCGCGCTTTCGGGAGCAGACCGGACAGGCACTCAACGGCGCACTGGAACACTGGAGCCGGACGCCGGCATGCCGTCTTGCCCTGATCATCACCCTGGACCAGTTCACCCGCAACATCTTCCGGGGCACAGCAGATGCCTTTGCCGGTGACGACTCCGCCCTGGAGCATACACAGATGGCCCTTGCCCTGGGCGAGGACCGGGAATTGCCCCTGATCCAGCGTGTGTTCCTGTACCTGCCCCTGGAGCACGCTGAATCCCTGGAAATGCAGAACGAATCGGTACGGCGATTCGAGCAGCTCGCCACGATTGCGCCACCGGAGCATTCCGCCGCGTTTCGCTCCTTCCTCGCCTACGCGGAAAGCCACCGGGACGTGATTCGCCAGTTCGGGCGATTCCCGCACCGCAACGCGATCCTGGGACGTTCCAGCACGCCTGATGAACGGATCTACCTCGACGCACCCGGTGCCGGCTTCTAGTGTCATGAATCATGAATTCGTCACCTTTCCGGGCCAGTACGCGCCTTGCCGGCCCGCAGAAAAGTGACGAACCCATGATTCATGACACTGGGGAAGCGCTGATCCGCCCGGGTAGCGGCGGCGCTCAGTCGAAATTCTGCTGGTACATGATGAAATCCGTCGGCCCGCCCGTGTAGCGGTCGTAGAAGGATCGTCCCCGGTAGTTGAAATGCTGTGTAATCCAGCGAACCGCCGGCCACCCGCGCGCTCGTGCCAGCCGCTCCAGTTCCCGGAACAGGGCATCGGCGGCCCCTGAGCCGCGGGCCTCCGGAGCCACGAACATGTCATCCAGGAAACCGACATCGCAGCCACTCAGGGTCCGGGGACAACTGCGTACGTGTCCCATGGCCACCACACTGCCGTCGGCGCGTTCCACGAGTAGCCCCTCCAGCGGATGATCCGGGTCCAGAAGCCAGTCCCAGACCCGCTGCGCCGTGGCGTCATCCATCTCGACGTTATAGAAGGCGGCGTAGCCGTCAAACAACTGTCGCCAGACACGCTGGTCGTCACCCGTCAACCCCCGTACCCGAAACCCGTGCATGCTCGACTCCTCCATCAGTGCTTTCCTCATGCCATGACCTGCGTCATTCGCGGTACGCGCCGCGGAGAAACCACGGACAGTACTCCCCGTGATGCGGTACCCTTGTCGTTCGCGGGCCAGTCGGAAGCGCACCCATGGGTATCGAGATCACCGGGATTTTCGGCCTTATCTGGCTGATCATCGTAATCTGGGCCATCGTCCGAACCGCCCAGAGTCCCGCCGGTCCGGTAGCCAAGCTGCTCTGGATCCTCATCCTGCTCTTTCTCCCTGTGGTAGGGCTCATCGCCTGGATCCTGCTCGGGCCGAAGTAGAATGCCCGACATCCGGCCGTTCGTTGGCAACGTCCACCGGCGGCGCGGCTTCGGCCTGCCAGTCCTCCAGAATCATCCGCGCACCCCGCTCGGCGATCATTACCGTCGGGGAGTTCGTGTTTCCGGAGGTGACGGTCGGCATGATCGAGGCATCCACTACGCGCAGCCCCTGCAGTCCGCGAACCCGCAGCCGCGTATCCACTACCGCGCCGTGATCGGTGTCACGGCCCATGCGGCAGGTACCGACGGGATGAAAGATCGTGGTGCCGATATCCCCCGCAGCGTGGGCGAGTTCTTCGTCGCTTTCCAGGGAGGAGCCGGGCAGATATTCCTCCGGACGATAGGGCGCCAGCGCAGGCATGCCGACGATTCTGCGGGTGAGGCGTATCGATGCCGCCGCCACCCGCCGGTCGCCCTCGGTAGAGAGATAGTTCGGGGCGATTCGTGGCGGATCCCGTGGTTCGCGGGAGCGAATGAATACGGTTCCACGAGACTCCGGTCGCAGGTTGCAGACACTGGCGGTGAACGCGGGGAACCGGTGCAGGGGATCACCGAACTTGTCGAGTGACAGCGGCTGCACGTGGTACTCCAGGTCCGGGGTCGCCACCTCCGGACCGGAATGCGCGAAGAGACCCAGCTGGCTCGGCGCCATGGACAGCGGCCCGCTGCGGAAAAGTGCGTACTCGACCCCCATTCTGACCTTGCCGAGCAAACTGTTGGCGCTTTCGTTCAGGGTCCGTATTCCCTGGACCCGGAATATCGTCCGCAACTGCAGGTGATCCTGGAGATTCGCCCCGACGCCGGCCAGTGGTTGCTGCACAGGGATGCCGCACTCCCGCAGCACCTCCGGTGGGCCCACGCCCGAGCGCTGCAGTATCGCGGGGCTGCCGATGGATCCCGCGGCGAGGACGACCTCGCGGCGGGAGCGGGCATGCCAGCGAGCCCCTTCGTGTTCGAATACCACGCCGCTGGCGCGCCCCTCCTCCAGGGTGACCCGATCGAGCATGGCCTCGGTCACCACGGTGAGATTGGGCCGTCGCAGCGCCGGTCGCAGGAACGCCTTCGACGCGTTCCAGCGCAGGCCGCTCCGCTGGTTCACCTCGAATTGCCCGACACCGACGTTATTCCCCCGGTTGAAATCATCACAATGAGGAATACCCGCCTGCTCAGCCGCATCCGCGAACCGGTCGAGCAGATCCCACCGCAACCGCTGCCGCTCCACCCGCCATTCCCCGCCAGCACCATGCATTTCGTCGGCACCACGCCAGTAATCCTCGCTTTCCCGGAACAGGGGCAGCACCTGCTCCCAGGACCACCCCGCATCCCCGGTAAGCGATGCCCACCCATCGTAATCCCCGGCCTGTCCGCGCATGTAGATCATGGCGTTGATGGAGGAACAACCCCCGAGCACCCGTCCCCGCGCGTACAGGATGGAGCGACCGTTGAGACCGGGTTCCGGCTCGGTCCGGTAGCACCAGTCCGTTCTCGGGTTGCCGATGCAGTACAGGTATCCGACCGGTATATGTATCCAGTGCCAGTTGTCCCGGCCTCCTGCCTCCAGCATCAGGACCGATACATCCGGGTTGCGGGAGAGGCGATTGGCAAGGACGCAGCCGGCAGTCCCGCCGCCGACGATGATGTAGTCGAAGCTGCCCCGATCCTGCACGTCACCTCCCTCCTGCGCCAGACCCGACAATACTCTCTGAAAGGTTCGTACGCCTCCCGTCGCTGCCGGGCGGCGAATACTGTGTGGAAGGATACCACCTGCGACCAGCGCCACCCGCCGCGGTGGCCCTTTCCCCGCAGCCCCTGTTGCCCCTACCATGGAGCCATGGCCGATTTTCCCCAACGTATCGTCTGCCTTACCGAGGAAACCACGGAAACGCTGTATCTCCTGGAAGAGGACTGGCGAATCGTCGGAATCTCCGGCTTTACGGTGCGCCCACCCCGGGCACGGCGGGAGAAACCGAAGGTCTCCGCCTTTCTCAGCGCGAAGACCGATCGCATCCGCGAACTGGAACCGGATCTTGTCCTGGGGTTTTCCGATCTGCAGGCGGACGTCGCCGCGGAGCTCATCCGCCAGGGACTGGAAGTACACGTCTTCAACCAGCGCAGTATCACTGGCATCTACCGCATGGTTCTTGCCCTCGGGGGCATGATCGGATGTCAGGAAAAGGCCGCGGCTCTGGTGTCCCGCCTTCGGTCCGGCGTCGAGGACATTCGTGCCCGGGCGGCCCTCCTGCCCCGGTCGCCACGGGTCTATTTCGAGGAATGGGACGATCCGATGATTTCCGGAATCCGCTGGGTATCGGAACTGATCGAGATCGCAGGTGGCGAGGACTGCTTCCCCGAGCTCCGGGAACGAGCGCTTGCGCGGGACCGGATCATTGCCGACCCCCGAACGGTGGCGGAACGGCATCCGGACATCATCATCGGTTCATGGTGTGGCAAGAAGTTCCGGCCGGAAAGGGTGCGCGAACGGGAGGGCTTCAACCGGACGCCAGCCGTTCGGCATAGCCATCTGTACGAGATCAAGTCCCCGCTGATACTGCAACCCGGGCCGGCGGCACTCACCGACGGCCTGGCAGGCATCCATCGGATCATCGCGCGCTGGAGTCAGCAGCACGTCAACTGAGCCGCCATCGGCGCCGAAGCGTGACTGACTTCACACTTCCGCGGCCATCTTCTTGTAGTCGGTCC
This sequence comes from Ectothiorhodospiraceae bacterium, assembly GCA_007134055.1. Classification (GTDB taxonomy): domain Bacteria; phylum Pseudomonadota; class Gammaproteobacteria; order Nitrococcales; family Aquisalimonadaceae; genus Natronocella. The sequence continues at coordinate 9,013 of SLLM01000326.1, forward strand.
GGGTAATCCGGTAGGCAGGTACTGAAGCCGGACGCAGCTGCGCAAGGAGCCTCCATGATACCGACCCCGTTCCGCCGCGCGGTGGCAGCCGCATTGCTGATACTGTCAGTCAACGCCACCGCGATCGCCGGTGACGAGGTGCGCATCCTGGTCGTCACCAACCTTGCGGGAACGTATTCCGATCTGGCAGGCCCGGGAAACGTAACCGCGGCACGCATGGCCATCGAGGAATTCGACGGTCGCGTCGCGGGAGCACCCGTCAGGCTGCTGGTTCGCGACAGCGAGCTCAGCCCGGAAACCGCTGCCCGGGAACTGGCCACCGCCCACGCGGAATCACCCGTGAACATGGTCATCGGCCCGATATCCTCCGCGGTTGCCCTGGCGGTGCAGGAGTACGCCGACGCCAACGACATCATCACCCTGCACAGCGGGCCTTCCAGCACAGTGTTCACCAACGAGGCGTGTTCGCCCCTTGCAGTGCAGTGGGGCTTCGACACGTATGCGCTGGCACAGGCCAGCGCCGCGGCAGCCACCCCCCAGAACGGCAATGACTGGTACTTCGTCACTGCCGACTACGAGTTCGGCCATGACCTTGAACGACAGGCTGCGGCCGCAGTCCGGCAGCACGGCGGCAACGTGGTCGGGAGTACGCGAATCCCGCATCCGGCCGGAGAGATTGAGGAACAGATCACCGAGGCCCTTGCCTCCGGGGCGAACGTCATCGGTCTTGCCATGGCCGGGGACGATACCCGTCGCGCCATCCAGCAACTCTACGAAATGGGCATCGCTGCCGACCCCGGCCGCGCGGCCATTGCCATGGAGGTCTTCCTGACCGATATCCTGAGCCTCGGCAACTATGTCACCAGCGGACTGCGCTATATCACCAGTTTCTACTGGAACAGCAATGACGCCACCAGGGCGTGGGCCGATGAGTTTGTCTTCAGGGAAGGAGTGCGGCCGACCGCGCCCCAGGCCGGCGTGTATTCCGCCGTGCGGCACTACCTCCGTGCCGTGGATGCAGCAGGCACAGTCGACCCGCACGCGGTGATGGCGGCAATGCAGGAACTGGACGTGAACGACGGCGTGTTCACCAGCAACGGCTGGATTCGGGAAGATGGACGCATGATGCACTCCCTGTATCTGGTAGAGGTGATGCGGCCGTCGGAAGTAACCGGACGCCAGGACTACCTTCGTATCGTCGACCAGGTGCCGGCCGCCGAGGCATTTCCGTCGCTGGAGGCCGGTCGCTGCCGGTACTGACAGACGTAAGCCCGGTCGCCCTGGGATCCAACTGCGCCCACAGCGTCATACGTCTGGCCCATTTGACATCAACGCAGCCTGGTCCTACCGTCAATCCTTAGAGGGGTGGCAACCCCTTGCCACCCAGGAAGATCCCGAGGAAAAGGTTTGATACGCGTCGAGGATATCAGCAAGATCTTCGGGGCTGACCCGGAAACCGCGCTGGGCCGTCTCCGGGAGGGCGGAACGAAGGCCGGGATACAGGCGGAAACTGGCCAGATCGTGGGCATCGACCGGGCAAGCTTCGCGCTGGACCCGGGTGAGGTATTCTGCATCATGGGGCTTTCCGGCAGCGGGAAATCCACCCTGATCCGCTGTATCAACCGCATCATTGAACCGACCGCTGGACGCATCCTGTTCATGGACCCGGAATTGGGTGAACAGGATGTCACCGCGATGGACGGGGAACAGCTGCGGCGCCTCCGTACCTATCACATGAGCATGGTATTCCAGCATTTCGCCCTCTTTCCCCATCGCACCGTCCATGCCAACGCGGTTTTCGGCCTGGAGATCCAGGGCCGGGACAAGGCGGAGCGGGACCGGGTCGGTGCGCAGGTCCTGGAAATGGTGGGACTGGGCGCATGGGGCAAGGCCTACCCGTCGGAACTCTCCGGTGGCATGCAACAGAGAGTCGGACTCGCCCGCGCCCTTGCCACGCAGGCAAAGGTGCTGCTGATGGATGAGCCCTTCTCGGCCCTGGATCCACTGATCAAGGTGAACATGCAGCAGGAACTCGTGCGAATCCAGCAGGAGCTGGAACGCACCATCCTGTTCATTACCCACGACCTGGACGAAGCCATGCGGATCGGCGACCGCATCGCCATCATGGAAGAGGGGCGAATCGTCCAGATCGGCACCCCGGAAGAAATCCTGGTCAATCCGCGCACGGACTACGTGGCCAACTTCGTCGAACATGCCGATCCCACGGCAGTCATTACCGCCGGTACCATCGCTGTTCCGTTCTCCGAGGCAACCTTCATTCTGCACGAGGAGCGTGCAGGTTTGCGCTACTACCGCCGCCGGGACGATGGCGAAGACGGGGACATCCGGTACTGCATCGATGCCGACGGCCGCTTCCACCACGTGGTGCTGGGCGAACGGGCTGTCGAGCCCGGACGGATGGATACGACTGCCCCCGCCGCAACCGGCGCTTCGGTCCGCGGGCGGAACGAGGAGGTGCTGCGTTGCGGGCCTGCCACCGTGTTGCGGGACGTGCTCCGCGCCCGCGTACGTTCCCGCCATCCCGTGGTGGTGACCGGCGAGGACGACCGGTTCGAGGGAATAATCGACGAGCCCGCCCTGGTACACGCAATCCTGGAGAAACGCGGGCAGCCCACGACGGAGCCGCCGGTGTCCGGCGACGCCAGGGAGGCCCACGCGTGATCGCCAACAGGTGACCGCCCTTCCGCAGGCAGAGGGACAGACCAGAACGAGGATTGCCCGATGACTGAACTGCTGGACGTGCTCCGCACCTTGTTTACCGACCCGTTCGGCCTGATCGACCTGCCGATCCGGCAATGGATAACGGACGCCATAGGATGGATTGTCAGCAACTTCCGGGGCTTTTTTCGAACCTATGTAAGCCCTCCCGTGCGCGGCGTGATGGAACTCTCACAGTGGGCACTTCGTACTCTGCCGCCCGGGGTCATGCTGATTGCCGTGTTCGTGATCGCGTGGCGCGCAGCCTCCTGGAAGGTGGGCCTGTTCAGCGCCGTGGCGTTTGCCTTCATCGGGTTCATGGGCGTGTGGGATGCCCTCATCGTCACCCTTTCCCTGGTGATCACCGCGGTCCTGTTCAGTGTCGTCATCGGCCTGCCACTGGGGATTATCAGCTCGCGAAGCGACCTGTTCTACACGATCATCCGTCCGATCCTGGACATCATGCAGACCACGCCACCCTTCGTCTATCTGGTGCCGGCGGTCATGCTGTTCAGCATCGGCAACGTTCCGGGCCTGATCGCCACCATCATCTTCGCGATGCCGCCCATTATCCGGTTGACGAACCTCGGCATCCGTCAGGTGCAGACACAGTATATCGAGGCCGCGCTCGCGTTCGGTTCGTCTCCCCGGGAGATCCTGTGGAAGGTGCAGCTGCCGCTGGCCATGCCAACCGTCATGGCGGGCCTCAACCAGACCATCATGCTCTCGCTGTCCATGGTGGTGATCGCTGCGATCATCGGTGCCGGAGGACTGGGTCTGGAAGTCTACGCCGGCCTCGAACGCCTGAATATCGGGCAGGCCTTCGTTGGCGGCATCGGCATCGTCCTCCTCGCCATGGTACTGGACCGGATTACCCAAGGCCTCGGTGAGCGCGGTCCCGGCGGACGTAACGGCAAGGCGGATTAATTGTGGTGCTGAAGTATTCGCTGGGCCGCGAATACTTCAGCATTTCCTTGAACATCCATGATGTTCCTGGATCGACTGTCAGGGAATCCGTGTTTGAAGCGCGACAGTCGGGCCCGGAAGGGATGCCACAACGGAGCAACTGCAATGGAGGATATGACAATGCGAACGATGAAAACATCCGGTACGTCCAGGCTCGCCGCCGGACTGCTTTCCGGCGCCCTCGCCTGCGGAATGACCTGGCAGGTGACTGCAGGTGCGAACGAGACCCCGGGCGACGGGGTCACCGTCCAGCCCGCGGTCGCCACCTGGACCTCGGCTGTACCGGTCAGCTGGGTCTACGTGGAACTCCTCGAGGAACTCGGTTATGACGTGCAGAATCCCGTCTCCCTCTCCAATCCGGTGGCGTATCTCGCCATCTCCGAGGGCGACGTCCATTACTGGCCCAACAGCTGGTTCCCGCTGCACGATCCGCAGCTTCCGGACGACTTCCGTGAAGTGGCGACGGTATTCGACCCCCTGTGCTCCGCATGCGGTATCCAGGGCTATCTGGCCGACCGGGCCTCGGTGGAGGAATACGACATCACCGGGATCATGGACTTCGTGGAGCGCGAGGAGGTACGCCAGGCGTTCGATGCCACCGGTGACGGCAAGGCGGAACTCTATGGCTGCCCCCCGGGCTGGGGGTGCCATGAAGGCATCAACGCCATGATGGACGCCTTTGATCTCGGGGACTACATCAACCACGTCGACGCGGGATACGCCGCGAACTTCGCCGAAGCCCTGTCCCGCATCGAGGCCGGCGAGCCGGCGCTCTACTACACTTGGGGGCCAAGTGGCTGGCTTCAGGCGCTGGAGCCCGGCGACCAGGTGATGTGGATCAATGCGCCCGGCATCCTTGATGACGAGGCAGAGCGTGCCGAGGGGGTGGATGGTGCCGTCACTGATCCCATCGAGATGGGCTTCGTCGCCGCGGATATCCAGGTATCGGCCAACAACGCCTTCCTCGACGACAACCCCGCCGCCGCGGAACTGTTCCGCCAGGTCCGTCTGCCACTGGACTGGATCAGTGAGGTGGACGGTCGCATCGCCGATGAGGATCTTACGGACGCCGATGTCCGCCCCCTCGTCAGGGAATGGATCAGCGATAATCGTGATACGGTGGACGAGTGGCTAGAGGCGGCCCGCGCAGCCGCCAACTGAGCTGCCTGCCATGGCGGGCCGGTACTCGTTCCGGGCACCGGCCCGCCTCTCCGGTCGGGAAGCATTCGCCATGTCGCCGGCATTCCCCACCCGCATTGCGCAGGGTCGAACGATTGGACTGCCAGCGTGTCCATCGTGAATTTTCACACAACCACGACGGGAGTCAGGCGATGAATGATACCGATCTATCGGCGCAGCTTTCCCGGCAACCCTTTTTCTCCGGGCTGAGCCAGGAGGCTCTCGAGTTTCTTGGCAAGTCCGCCCGGCCACGACAGTTGCAACGGGGCGAAGTGCTGTTCCGCCAGGGGGACTGGGCGGATGCCTTCTACCTGGTCGGCAACGGTGAGATCCTGGTCGAGATCCCGGCCATATCCGGCCCCGCACTCGAAATCCAGCGACTACGCGAGGGCCAGATCCTGGGCTGGTCCTGGTTGATTGCACCGTTCAAGTGGACATTCCAGGCACGGGCGGAGGCGGATACGGATCTGCTTCAGTTCGATGGCGCAGCAATCCTCGCCCACTGCGAGGAGGATCCGGAGTTCGGCTATGCACTGCTGAAGCGGTTCTCGGCGCTGATGTCGGAGCGACTGGAGGCCGCGCGCCGCCGGATGATGGACGAGTGGAACCCGCCCGGATTCGCCTGACGGACGGCATTTCCTGACGCGAAGCCTGCCCTCGGGAAACAGCGGCTCGGTTCGCAATCATCGGTGGCGCAACGGTATCTGCCGCGGGCAAGTGTGTCTATACTGCGTTGCAGCATTCCACGAAGCATACGGGAGTCGCATGGCAACGCACCGATGCAAGCAGATCGATCTTGCCCTGCAGGGGGGCGGCTCCCATGGGGCGCTGACCTGGGGCGTGCTGGACCGGATCCTGGAGGACGAGCGCCTGCAGATCGATGGCATCAGCGGCACCAGCGCGGGCGCCATGAATGCGGTGGTGCTGGCCGATGGGCTGGAGCGGGGTGGTCGCAACGGCGCGCGGGATGCGCTGCACGCCTTCTGGCAGGCCGTCAGCGATGCCGCCCGTTTCTCCCCGATTCAACGCAGCCCCTGGGACCGGATGACCGGCAACTACAGCCTGGACCACTCCCCCGCCTACCTGTGGTTCGAGAGCCTCACGCAGCTTGTCGCACCGTCCATGCTCAATCCCTTCCGGATCAATCCTTTGCGCCAGCTGGTGGAAAGACAGGTGGATTTCGATCGGGTGAACGCCTGCCGCAAGGTCAAGATCTTCGTCACCGCCACCAATGTCCGCACCGGGCGGGCCCACATTTTCCGACAACCCCGGCTCAGCGTGGACACCGTCATGGCGTCCGCCTGTCTGCCATTCATGTTCGAGGCCGTGGAGATCGAAGGCGAGGCCTACTGGGACGGGGGATACAGCGGCAATCCGGCGCTCTACCCACTGGTGGACGACCAGGGTTGCCGCGATCTCGTGGTGGTACAGATCAATCCACTGGTACGCCGGCAGTTACCGGAAACCGCGCGGGAGATTCTCAACCGGCTCAATGAGATCACGTTCAACTCCAGTCTGGTTAAGGAACTGCGCTCCATCCAGCTGCTGCACCAGTTGATCGAGGCGGAGGGGCTTGAACTGCAATACTACCGGGCCATGCGCCTGCACCTGATCCACGCGGAGCGGGAGGTGGAAGAGCTGAGCGCATCCAGCAAGCTCAATTCGGAGTGGCACTTCCTGACCCGGCTGCGGGATCAGGGACGACTCTGGGCGGATCGCTGGCTGGACGAGAACTTCGACTCCATCGGCCACGAATCCACATTCGACCTGAACGAGCTCTTCCAGGATACCTTCCGCCCCATCATGGAACAGGAGCGCTCCGGCACAGGTGGCGATCAAGGGAAGGGCCAGTGACTGGCATCCTCGCCATTGGCGTCGCCCTCACACTCCTCATCACGCTCGCCTACCGCGGGTTGAGCCTGCTCATCCTCGCCCCGGCCCTGGCGGCCCTTCTCACCCTGGTCTCC
>SLLM01000064.1 GCA_007134055.1 Ectothiorhodospiraceae bacterium
GGGGGATGAACTGCGCGGGGCTGACCGACCCACGATCCGGATGGTCCCACCGCAACAGCGCCTCGGCCCCGAGTATGCGTCCGCTGGCCAGGTCCGCCTGGGGTTGCCACTCGAGCCGGAATTGCCCGCGGTTCAGCGCGTGCCGCAGGTCCGCTTCCAGGCTCAGTCGTTCCACGGCCCGGCGATTCAGCGCCGCGGAATAGAAGTGGCAACCCCCGGAACCGTAACCGCGTGCCAGCTCCAGCGCATTGGCAGCGTTACGCAACAGTATGGAAGGATCCTCGCCGTCCACCGGGAACATGCTGATTCCCGCCCGCGCATTGAGGTAGAACTCGTGGCCGCCAAGCTGGACCACCTCGGCTACCCGTTCGAGTATTCTCCGGACCCGGTGCGTGAGACGCTCGGTATCCCGCGCATCCACCAGCAGCAGTGCGAACTCGTCCCCGGTGGCCCGGGCAACGAACTCGTCCCTGGACACCTCGGCGGCCAGACGGCTGCCGGCAATGCGGATCAACTGGTCACCAACCTGGTGCCCGTGGCTGTCGTTGAAGAGCTGAAATCGACTCAGGTCAACATACACCACCGCCAGGGGCCGCAAACCACTGCCGGCATCCCCGATCAGGTGAGAGAGCTCCTGCAGCAGGAGAGTGCGATTCGGAAGGCCGGTAAGCTCATCGTAATCAGCCAGGTATTCCAGGCGTGACTGCGCTTCCATCTGACCGGTAATGTCGCTGAGAAAGGACAGGGTTGCCGGAGCACCTTCCCAGTGCACGTCCACCGCCTTGGCCTCGACCCAGCACACCTCCCCGTCCGCAGCGAGAATGCGAAAACCGCAGGTATCTGCCGGCATGTCCCCGGTACGTCTGCTCCTGTACCACTGCAACACTCGCCCGCGGTCCTCACGATGCACGAAGTCGAGCCACTGGCCGCGGAAGAACTGCTCTTCTGCATACCCCAGCATCCGCAGCAGGTGCGGATTGACGAAACGCACAAGCTCCCGCTGGACAACGACCAGGCCTTCCCGGGTATTGTCCACCAGCATCCGGTACTGCTCTTGCGAGCGTTGCAACGCCTCGTCCGCCCGGCGCTGCTCGCTGATATCCCTCATGACGGTCGAGTAGTAGTCGACCCTGCCATGTCCGTCGGTGTGCGCGATCAACACCTGGGAAACCGGAATCTCCACCCCGTCGTAGCGCCGAATCTCCACATCCCCGGACCAGGTCCCATGGCTGTGCGCCTGCGCCCGGGCCAACCGCAACCAGCTTTTTGACCCCGGCGGGAGAAATTGCCGAACGTGCAGTCCCGTGACCTCATGCCCAGCGGGCACCCCCAGTGTGCTGCGTCCGCTCGCATTCATGTACATCAGCCACCCATCCGGGCGGACCATTGCAACCAGGTCCGATGTCGCCCCGAGCACCGCTGCCTGACGGCGCTGCCGGTCTTCGGCCTCCAGACGATCGCTGATGTCGGTCAAAACAAGCAGAAAGGCGGTAGCGTGCGTATCATCCGTCTCGCGCATGGCCCAGTCCACCTGCACGGCGCTGGCTCCTTCGCCGCCAGGGAAGGGAAACATCATCAGCGATCCCCTGGCAGCCCGACCGGCGCGCCCGTCATCCAGCATGCACTCAAGTGTTTCACGGGATCGGGTATCGACAACAAAATCGGTGAGCGGCCTGTTGACGAGCTCCTCCCGGAACTTTCCTAGCATGCGGGCCGCCGCCGGATTGCAAAACCGGATCCTGCCTTGAGCATCCAGCTCCTGAACCCCGTGCGGAAGCGCCTGCACCAGGTCGCGTAACCGTGCCTCCGCCCACACCAGTTCGAGCTGCGCCTGGCCGATAATCCGTGCATTGCGTTGCAGGAGGAGGTAGAGCAGCACGCCGGACACGGCGACAAAACCGAGTCCTTTCGCCATGCTGAACCAGGCATAGGACGATGCGTCCAGACCAACCAGAAGCAGCAGGGAATCACTGAAGACGATCCAAAGGCCGGCGAAGAGGCAGTAAAGTGCCGTCACCCGCACAGGCAAGTACCGAATCCGCCGCGCAAGCTTCATACGCCGTCAACCACCCTGGATAACGATCCCTGTTGCGATCCGCACCCGGCGGCTGGGGCTCAAGTGGATATGCCCATCCGCCCGGTGAAGCGGTGTGCCGGGGATTCAGACGGCGCACCCGTAGCTCGGAAACACCAATTGCTATTCTTCTACCGGGCCTGGTGTTCCCTTCTTTGTAGATATATTGGTATCCAACCGTATTCCATGCGTTGTGGCAAGCAGCAGTACGCAATGGCTCTGCACACAACATTAATCATCGCACTCCGGAAGGCTTCATATGGAGATAAAAGTACTCCCTGCTCCAAAAAAAACCGCCACCACGTGACCGCGGCGGCGGCATATCGTATCAGGCACAAGGGGTACCGTGACGTCAGTAGCGGTCAGCCTTCGGCTTCACCTTCTCCTTCACCTTCGCCTTCCCCTTCACCTTCTCCTTCACCTTCGCCTTCGCCTTCGCCTTCAGCCTCGCCCTCACCGACTGACTGGATGGACGAGACCTCCTCCTCGTAATCCGGGACGAGTTCCGCTGCCCCGACGCTTCCGGAGCCGTACGCCACCACCATCAAGAGCGGCGCACTACAGACAAGTCCGCGGGACAGGCTCTTCAGCAAGGCTTCCCGGGTTGTTCGCTTGTTTGACATATCACCTCCTGGCATTCGGGCGGCGGAGACGACATTGCACTCCGCCGTGTACCAGTCTCCCGGATCACCGCGGCGGCCGACATCAGTATTTCAACGTAGCGACGGGAACTTCACCGGTGCCTGACGCGACGACGCCGGCCCCTGGCGACCCCGGCTGGCGGCAGACGACCCCGCCGCCCGGCATGTGGATCGCTGGCCCTCAGTCAGGCCCGGGCGAAGGCTTCGGTCACAACAGCCAGTTCCGGTACGATTCGGTTGACAGGACAAGCCGTACCATGTCCGAGGTGTTTCGGGCCGCCAGCTTCTCCAGCACATGGGCTCGGTGCACTTCCACCGTCCGCACGCTGACCCCCAGATCGTAGGCGATGACCTTGTTCAGCTTGCCCTGAAGAATGCCCTCCATGACTTCCCGTTCCCGGGGTGTCAGGCTTGCGACCCGGTCCTCGATATCCCGTCTGCTGCCTTCGTGTTCCCGGTTGGTACGGCTGATCTCCAGGGCGTTGTTGACCTTCTCCAGCAGAAGGTCATCGTTGAACGGTTTCTCGACGAAATCCAGCGCTCCGGCATTGATTGCCCGCACAGCCATGGGAATGTCGCCATGCCCGGAGATGAACACGATGGGAAGTTGAATCCCGCGATGCCGCAGCGCTTCCTGAAGCTCAAGACCGTTCATCTCCGGCAACCGGACATCAAGCAGCAGACAGCCGCCATGCTCGGGAGTGATGAACTCCAGGATCTCGGCCGGAGAGGAGAACGCCTGCACGTGGAGACCCTCCGTGGCAAGGAGAAAGCGCACCGCGTCCCGTACGTCCGCATCATCATCCACCAGGAACACACTCTCACGCATCATCCCACTCCCTGCCCGTCAGGACGGGAAGCAGGATCCGGAACGTTGCCCCACCTCCCGATACGTTTTCCGCCGCAATACTGCCCCCATGGGCCTCGACGATGGATCGTGCAATGGCCAGCCCCAGGCCCGTCCCCCCGTCACGATGACTGACCAGGGGATCGAACAGGGAGTCGCGATCCGGCGTTGGCAGCCCGGGGCCACTGTCGGTCACCGTGATCCGCACCTGCTGCTGCTCGGACACCTGCCGGGTCGACACCCGGACCCAGCGTTCGCCTTCGGGTTGTCCGACCACGGCTTCCAGCGCATTCTGCAACAGGTTCACCAGCACCTGCTGTATCTCCAGGCCGTCCCCCCGGATCGCCGCGTCACTACCCGCCGGTATGACTCGCAGTCTGACCTGGTGTCGCTGGTACTCAGGCTTCATCAATGCCACCGCCTCCCGGACCAGCTCGTCAACCTGCCAGACCGTCCGCTCCTTCTCCCCCGTTTCCAGGAAATGACGGGTGCGCTTGACGATATCCGAAGCGCGTTGTGTCCCTTCAACGATGCGGGACAGCGGCCCACGCAACGCCGCCGGATCCGCATTCCGATCCAGCATGCGAATGGCGCCCTGGGCGTAACTGTTGGCCGCGCACAGGGGTTGATTCATCTCATGGGCAATGCCCGCCGCCATGGTGCTCATGGCGTTCATCCTCCCCACCCGCGCCAGGGTGCGCAGATGATCACGTGCCTGGCGTTCCGCCTCCGCCCGTTCATGCCGGATGGCCACGAGCAGTAGTGCGGTAAACTGGAGAATGGCAAGTTGCACAAAAAGTGATACCAGGTCCGGTCGCATGTCCGCCGCCTGGGCGAAAGGGCCCTTGCCGAGCACCGTGCACCCGACGGCCACCATCGCTCCAAGCACCGTTGCCAATGCCACGCCCGCAGGCGGTAACCGAAACGCCAGGAAAAGGGCGATCGGAAACGCCGCATACGACATGGGCAGGGCGACGTGGGGTGGCAGAGTGCCGGCGTACACCAGGAAGGTGACGGCGGGAACAACCCCGATCAGGAGCACACTGCGCACAGCCACCATCATCCGGGGCGGACGCAGGTGCATGCTGATCAGGACCGGTGCGAAGAGCACCACGCCCATGGTATCCGCCAGCCAGCACAGCCCCAGGGTCTCGGCAAAGGCCGAACTGATCCCCACCATGGCAAGCGTACCCGTCAGGGCACTGACCAGAGCACTGATCGCCGCCCCCACCAGCAGCAGCGTGAGAACGTCCCGCACCCGCTCAAGACGGCCACTGAAATCAAGCCGATGCAGGAGGAACGCGCCGAGCATCGATCCCACGGCCGCTCCGGAACTCAGCACCACCGCCGTCCCAACATGCGCCCCGAACCCGACGTGGGCCAGCGTACCGGCAACCAGCAACGTCAGGCCGATGGAGTAACCGTACCGGTAGACCATCGCCACGCCGATGCCGGTCGCGGGCCAGAGCAGCGGCACCGGCGGGTAATCCAGCATGAACTGGTTGGCCCAGGAGGTGAGCAGCAAATAAAGGCCGAGCGTAGCCACGTGCGGCAGCAGTGCCTGGGCCGCCGGTGGCATCTCGATATTGATGGAAGGCCGGGTAACGGTTGCCATGAGTGACTTCCCTACTTCCCCAATGCCCCGCCACAGCTTGATCCCTGCCCCGCCGTGCAGCCGAAGCAATGATCGCCCACGGCGATGGGCATGCCATCCAGCAGGCTGGCCCTGAGGTCGCGGACGTGTGTCCCGGTTACCGCACCGCCACCCAGGGGGATGCGCAACATCTGGTTGAAGTCGCAGTCGTAGACATAGCCCTTCCAGTCAACGGACAGTAATGACCGGCACATCACCCCGGCGAGGTTTCCGTCGCTGTGGGACTCGCGCAACAGACGCATATAGCTGTTGTACTTGCCTTCCCTTGCAAGGCTCTTGGCGAAACGGTTGATCGGCATGTTGGCGATGGTGAAAAGCCGAGTGAAACGGATTCCGAATTCCCGACTCAAATGCTCCCGGTACGCGCGTTCCAGTTCCTCCTGGGCCGGTGGCAGACTGGGTCCCAGCGGATTGTAGACGAGGGTCAGTTCCAGTTCCCCGTCGCCACCGCCGTAGCCCAGATCGTTGAGTCGTCTCAGCCCGGCGATGCTTTGCCGGAAGACGCCATCGCCGCGTTGTGCATTGACGTTGTCCTCCAGATAACAGGGCAGCGACGCCACCACCTGCACGCGGTGCTCGGCCAGAAACTCCGCCAGATCCTCGTAGCCCGGCTGTTCCAGGATCGTAAGATTGCAGCGGTCCGTCACGGCAACGCCCATGGAGCTCGCCGACTGCACAAAATACCGGAAGTGCGGATTCATTTCCGGTGCGCCGCCGGTAAGATCAAGGGATCCGATCCGACTGTCGCGAAGAAAGGCCAGCAACTCATCCACCGTCTCCCGTGCCATCACCTCCCGGCGGTTGGGCCCAGCGTTGACGTGGCAATGGAAGCACGTCTGGTTGCACACGTAACCGAGGTTGACCTGAAGCGTTTCCAGCCTCCCGCGGGTGATGTCCGGGAAGTCGCCGTATCTTGCTACCAGTTCCGTTACTGCCATGGGATCTCCCTTAATAGTGGCAATGCGGACACAAACCAATCACATCAGGGAAGCAAACGATTGATCCAGTGAACCAGCCTACGGGTTCCCGGCGCGAACAGGCGCGCGGAAAGCGAGGAATTCACCGTACGTCGATGCACCTGGGCCAGGGTCGGGTACGCGTGTATGGTCGCGGCGATCGTGGATACGCGAACCCTGGCCTGCATGGCCAGCACCATTTCGTGAATCAGTTCGCCGCCGTGCGGGCCGAGAATGGTGGCTCCGGCCACCCGCCCCCTGTGCATCACGAGTTTCATGAAACCGCCCTCGCTACCGTCTGTCAGGGCACGGTCCACATCGCCGAACTCGAAGCGAGCGACCTGAACATTCAGTCCCTGATCCCGGGCGGCCTGTTCCGTCATTCCCACGTGCGCAAGCTCCGGCTTGGTGTACGTCACCCAGGGAACCACCCGGTAATCGGCACGCTTCGGGAACCGGAACACCGCATTGGCGATGATGATTCCCGCCTGGTATTCAGCCATGTGCGTGAACGGATAGGGACCGGTAACGTCACCGCAGGCAAAGATATGCTTCGCGGACGTGCGCATGCGCTGGTCGACCCGCACACCGCCGGGTTCCGTCATGACTCCGGCATTGTCGAGCTCCAGGCTCTCGATGTTCGGCTTCCGCCCTGTGGCGACGAGTAGCCGATCCACGGTAACCGTCGTATCCTTCCCGTTGCCGACGCAGTGGAGGACGACCCCGCCGTCGCGGGTATCGATTTGCTTCACCGTGGTCCCCACCTGGATCGCGAGCCCCTCGGATTCCAGCAGCGCGTGCAGCCGTGCTGCCACGTCCGCATCCTCCCGCGGCAGGATGCGCTCGGCCACGTCGAACACCGTGACCTGGGAACCGAAGCGGGCAAACGCCTGCGCAAGCTCCAGTCCTATCGGCCCGGCACCGAGCACACCGAGCCGGGGCGGTAGTTCCCGCTCATCGAACACGCTCTCGTTTGTCAGGTAGCCGACCCCTTCCAGTCCGGGTACCGGTGGCACTGCGGGCCGCGAACCGGTGGCGATGACGAAGCGGCGGCCGTGGATCGGATCGCCGTTCACCTCCACCGTGTGTGAGCCGGTAAAGCGCGCTTCGCCGAAACGGACGTCCACGCCGTAGCCCCGGAAACGATCCGGATCATCGTGCTTCTGGATCACCTCGATCACCCGCCGAACACGATCCATCACGGCGCCCAGGTCCGAGATCGGATCGTCCGCCCGCACACCGAACGTTCGCGCATGGCGCACCGTGTGAATGACCTCCGCGGCACGGATCAGCGTCTTGCTGGGAACGCATCCGAAGTGCAGGCAATCACCCCCCAGCCTGTCACCACGTTCCACCAGGACCACGTCCAGACCGAGCTGCCCCGCGACGCTCGCGGTCACCAGCCCGCCGACACCGCCCCCGATCACGATCAGGTCATGCCGTTTCAACGGGAATCTCCGGATTCCAGGGGCTTGCTCGTGCTTCCGTTTCCGGAGTCCAGCGATGGATCATGCTTGACCCGGCGGATGAGGCGCGGCAGAAAAACGACTGCTGCCACCAGCCCCAGTGCGATCAGAACCGCCTGAATTCCGCTCCGGCCACCGGCGATGGTCTCCGCACCGGCATGTCCCACCCAGGTATAGGCGAAGGCACCCGGCGCCATGCAGATGAATGTTGCCACCCCGTACGGCAGGAAACCGATTCTGGTCAGACCGAGTGCGTAGTTCAGAAGATTGAAGGGGAATACGGGGACCAGCCGCGTGAAGGCGACGAAGCGCCAGCCTTCCCGTTCAACGCCCTTCATCAGTCGCCCCAGGCGGCCGCCGATACGGCTCGCCACCCAGTCGGAAGCAACATAGCGGGCAACCAGAAACGCCAGCATCGCCCCGATCGTCGCGCCGGTGAGGCTGAACAGGGTGCCAAGGACGGGACCGAACAGCACCCCGCCGGCAATGGTGAAAACCAGACCCGGCATGAATGCCACCGTTGCAATCGCGTAGGCCGCCATGAACACCAGGGGCGCCCATGCGCCCAGATCGTCGAAGCCGCGTTCCAGAGCGCCTATACTGAGCGCATCACGGAACGCCACTCCCACCACGATCAGCCCCACAACCAGAAGCAACAGCAGAAGGCGGAACTGGACCTGCCTGTTCATGGTGCCTGTCTCCAACGATGCCGATGTCATTGCGTGCCGCATGAGGCAGGGCCGTCCCGGAGAATCGACGCTGCCAGGAAAGCACTGCAGAAACCGGAGTATCTCCCTTCCCCATGCGCCGAAACATATGTACTTGCCGCAGGGCCCGCGCGCATCCCGGAACGTGTATCACATCCCCGGGCTGCGATTACCCGCTTTCCCGGCCCTCGACCAGCCCGCGCCCCGGGGACAGGGAACACTGGCCCCGCTCATGACTTGGGATGACATCACGGGCGAGGAGATCCGAGAGTGCATCCGCCCCACCGATATAGTGGCCATCAATCCATATCTGCGGCACCGTAACGGGCGTCTTGCTTCCAATCAGGGGCTTCACTCTCGCCAGCATCGCATACAGGGCGCCCGGCTCTCGCACGACGTCAAGATACCGGTAATCCAGTCCCGCTTCGTCCAAGTAGCGACGAGCACGATGGCAGTGGGGGCACGAATCCTTCCCATACAGATGACTGCCATTCAGGTTGGTCTTGCGCGCATGAGCCTCGATCACGGCCTGAGTCAGGACGCCACGATTCATGGCGCCGCCCTGGCTTACTACACGTCCGTCAACCAGGACGATGGGCGCATGCCACCCTCCGACCCGCAAGGGTTGCCACCAGCAATTCAGCCAGTCACGGATCCGCAGCCTGACAGGAATGCCACTGAGTTCAACCCGAAGCGTGTCCTCTATGACATCTCGCGTCAGCGAACATTCGCCGCAAGGGATGCGCACCCGGAACGGACCCCAGGCGCCCGCCCAGCGGTAAACGGTAATCTCAACAGTCGCTCGTGTCATAAGGGTGCGCCTTCCGCGGTATTCAACTCGGTTTTGGTCAGAGTAGCCGCCTCCCATCACAGGGAAGTATCCGAAGAAACCCCTAGCAGAGCCATTCCGGCCGTTCGTGAGCCTGTTGCGTGGCTATTGCGTGGCTATAGCGGGCTGTTGAGATTGAAAATTCAGCAGACTGGCAAGGAAGTTTCCTGCTTACCTTGCACCGGAGTTGCACTGAGCCTGGGCTGGCGCTGCTGCCGTCTACGTAGAAACGCGCATTCGAACACAGGGCCGTTCACGTACGCTTTCAATGGAAGGCCTGCCGGATTCGGGACCATATGATGGAAGACGTCCGTCGCGAACTGATCGACGAGAACCTTCGCCTGCTGGGCCAGGTGCAGATGATCATTCTCCGGTTGCCGGCCTCTCTCTACCGACAGCAGCATGCGCAGCTCGGCAGCGGAAGCATCGGACAGCAGGTGCGCCACGTCCTGAACCATTACGAAACCCTGCTGCAGGCCGACGGTGACGTCGACTACGAAAGCCGCACGCGAGACGTTCGGGTTGAGTCCAGCCCTGACGCGGGACTTGACTGTCTGGAAGGAATCGTCCGGGGACTCTTGGATCTGCGGACCACGTACCGGCAACCGGGCGGCTGCCTGCAGGTACTCGAGAGTCTCGAGGGTGTCGAGGACCTCTCCCGCGTTCCCCTGGCCACGAGCCTGGAACGGGAGCTTTCCTTCCTCGCCAGTCACACCACGCACCACCTGGCGATCGTCCGAATCCTGGCCGCCGCCCAGGGCGTGGCCCTGAGCGACGAAGTCGGTGTGGCGAAGGCGACGCGCCTCTACCACGAGGCCACCGAAGCATCGCAATCCTTTGCGAAAGGTTAGTAGTTTCACGCATTTCATTGGGGTGCGAACCCCCCTATACCGGAACATGCAGCCACGGAGCCGACGGAGGAGTCTCTTATGAGCGCCAACAACGACAAGAAGCACGAACTGTTGAATGTCCTGTCACGCGGACTACTTACCACCGCGCCGCTGATGCTTGTGGCCGTCTACGGCGCCAGCAGTACCATGGCCGCAGAGCCCGCGGACACAGCTGACACCCTGCTGGACAGGCACGTTCTGTCAGTGGGGGAGGCCGAGGCTGAAGGAGAGGCTGAAGGAGAGGCTGAAGGAGAGGCTGAAGGTGAGGCTGAAGGTGAGGCTGAAGGAGAGGCCGAAGGTGAGGCCGAGGGTGAGGCCGAGGGTGAGGCTGAAGGTGAGGCCGAGGCGGACCCGGCCCTGCGCGAAGCGGTTACTCGACCAGAGGACTACCAGCCCTACGAGGGTGATCCGGATGCCCTGGCCCGGCTGGGCGAAGAATTGTTTGTCGACAACTCACTGTCGACCAACGGCATGTCCTGCGCCACCTGCCACGTGGGCGGAACCGGTTACGCGGATACATTCGCCGAACCGTTCCCACACCGGGTGGAGATGGCGTACACGGATTTCGGTTTGGACGAGGTCTACCTGGACGAGATGGTGCAGATCTGCATGGTGGCGCCAATGGCTGCCGAACCTCTTGAGTGGGATTCGGAAGAGCTTGCCGCCCTGGTGGAATTCTTCCGGCTTGAACAGGAGAGGTTCATCGAGGGAAGGCAATAGCCGGCACACCGGGTGCTGCGGCTCGCCATCCCGGTGCTGGACCGAACTTCTCAAACGAACTTCTCAAAGCCGTGAGACCCGGCGCATCCGGTCATGTTCCGGGTTGAACGGCTGGCAGCGGAGTGCGGAACCGTCGGACTTGGCTACCGTGCTGCCCCGCCCTGGTGTGCGGGATCGCCACAGAGCACGGATCCGATGGCCGCACTAGCCTGCGTTCGAGCGTTACTCCGGCAGCAGCCGAAGAGTGCCGTACCACGCCTCGGTCTCCTGGCCCGTGTCGTCGCAATCGGTCATGATCGCGATCGCGTTGACGGAGGTCTGCTCCCGGTCGTGGTAGCGGCGGAAATCCTCGCGAATGTTGCGACGCTCCGTATGCCATAGTCCTTCGGTATCCGCGGGTCCCGAGCGCACCGCAATCATCCGTGCCTGACCGGCGTACGCGTTGGGCCAGTCACTGCCCTGCTCCATCTCCGAGCTCCAGACATAGTTAAGCGCTCGCGTCCGCCAGCGGGCGATGGGACGTTCGTCCACGACGTAGATTCTTGCCGGGTAGTCATCCCCGGCCCGGATCGTCTCGTCAATCTCCCGGAACGTCCGATCCACCCGCCAGCTCCACTCGATGACCGGGGTTTCCTCGAGATCGATCTCCTCTCGCAGGAAGAGGCCGGAGGCCGTTCCTTCGGTACACCGCGCATGGATTGCCTTACGGCCATCCACTTCCACGAGGGAATATGTAGTCCATCCCTGGAAGGAATGCTCATCCCAGCCGATGATATCCGCCGGCGTATAGGAACGCCCTTCATCCGCCTGCATGGCCCCGACGCACAACACGGCCAGGGCGGCTGCAGCCGTTCTGATGCATTCGGCCGCCATCACCGAGCCCCGTAGCCAGCACGCATGATCACCTCCTCACGAGCGTTCGTGAACCTTCAGGAATTCACTTTCCGTTGCCACGGCGGCCCGATGGGCCATAGAGCCATCGCGACATCTCCTGGAGGCCCCATATAACCCCAGCATGCAGGCCTCGAAAAATTGTGGAGACTACGGAGTTCGCCTCCTGCGACCACTATCACAGCAATCACACAGGCCCTGGAGACCACCCGGCCGTGTTCACAGAGGTTGCCGTAGGTGTCTTCAGCCACAGAAACAGCCAGCGCCCTTCGATCGGCCGCCGCGAGCCCGCCTGCACACGCGTTTCGATTGAGGCTCCCACCCTGTCTGTGACCCGCCCGGCAACCGCCCCGGCTGCTGCTTGACACACTTCTGGAAGCTCTGACTTACCCAAATTTCAGCAGATTCGGCGCCCGAACCTGAAATACTACGTAACAGTACTCATGCATCGGTCTCCCGAGGCAACGTACGATCGCTTTTCCGAACTGACCCATTGGCCGAGGACAGCCCAACCGGAGCGACCATGCAAAGCCGCCTGCAACTCTCCCTTTTCGTACTTCGTATCAGCGTGTTCGTGGTAATGCTCTTCTGGAGCCTGTCGAAACTCCTGGATCCGGAAGCCGCCGCCGGCCTCTTCGAGTCCTTCTACTATATCGGCGGTATGAGCGCGTCATTCATCAACGCAATCGCTGTCATGCAGCTGGCCATCGAGGTTGCCTTCGTACTCGGTCTGGCTCGCTTCTGGACCTATGGCTTCATCCTCATCACGCACGGCGTATCAACACTCGCCTCATGGCAGCAGTACCTGGACCCGTTCAACCATATGATGTTCCTGGCCGCCGTGCCGATGCTCGGCGCCTGTCTCGCCCTATTCCTGCTTCGCGACCACGACACCCTCTTCTCGCTTGGACGGAAGGAGTGGAACAGGACGGTCGACCGTCAGACTTCCGTTTCTTGATCCGCGAGGCACAAGACAATCCGAAACACTTGGTGCTCGAGGCATTCGGTGTCTTCGGCAAGGCCCTGGGGAAGCTGGCACCGGCTGAAGCAGCTCGAGCTGCTCATGTGCCGGGAACACAACGTCGGGATCCTTTGGAATCACGTTCGACGAGCTCGGGAAGTGACGCTACTGACCTTAGCCAGCGCAGCAGGAGAGCCGGGCAACGTCCCGTTTGAAGGTCTGCGCACAGAGCTTGAGACCTTCCGCCATGGTCAGGTAGGGGACGAGTTCGTTGCCTAGATTCTCCATCGTCATGCCATTGCGAATCGCCAGCGACGCGATCCCGATGATCTCGCCGGCATTGTGTGCAACGATTTGCGCCCCGAGAAGCCGCCCCGTTCCGGTCTCCGCCACCAGCTTGATGAAACCCCGGGTGTCGAAGTTGGCCAGAGCTCGCGGCACATGCTCCAGGTCAAGCCGCTGCGCGCTCGATTCAATGCCCTGACGCTCGGCCTGGGCTTCCGTCAAGCCAACCGTCGCCACTTGGGGATCAGTAAACACCACGGTGGGCACCACTGACAGATCCAGCTCCGCCTCGCCACCGGTCATATTGATGGCGGCCCGTGTTCCGGCGGCGGCAGCCACGTAGACCAGTTGCGGCATGGTCGTGCAGTCCCCCACGGCGAAGATGCCCGGCACGGACGTGCGCAGGTGGCGGTCCACTGTGATGGCCCCGTCACCCGTGGTCTCGATGCCGGCTGCATCAACGTTCAGCGCCTGCGTGTTCGGCCGACGGCCGGTGGCGACAAGCAGCCGCTCGGCCGTGAGGGTTTCGCCGTCGAGCGTCAGCCGAAACCCTGTGCCGTCATGGTCAACCCGCTGCGGGGTGGTGTGCGTCAGGACGCGGATGCCCTCGTCCTCCAGCGCTGCCCGCAGTGCACTACCCACCTCGGGATCATCGCGGCTGAGCAGCGTGCTGCGAGCAAGGATGGTGACGTCACTACCGAACCGCCGGTAGGCCTGGGCAGTCTCCAGCGCCACGAACGAACCGCCAAGCACGATCAGATGCTCCGGGAGTTCGTAGGTGAACAGCGCCTCGGTGGACGTCCAATAAGGCGTCTCGGCGAGACCGTCGATGGGCGGCTCGGCCGGCGAAGCCCCCGTGGCAATCAGGATG
This sequence comes from Ectothiorhodospiraceae bacterium, assembly GCA_007134055.1. Lineage (GTDB taxonomy): Bacteria > Pseudomonadota > Gammaproteobacteria > Nitrococcales > Aquisalimonadaceae > Natronocella. Next base: position 13,793 of record SLLM01000064.1, read on the forward strand.
CGGTCCGGTTGCAGGCGCTGCACCGCGCCCGAGGGCTCGTCCACCGTCAGCGTGCGGGCATCCTCGAAGCGGGCCCACCCGGAGAGAAAGTCGATGGCGGGCTCATCATCCAGGATGCCCTCGTACTTGGATTCGCGCAGCTCCTCGACACGGCCGCGTACCTGAGCCAGCAAGGGGGTTCGATCCACCGGGCCGGCGTCACGGGGAATGCCGTCGAACGGGTGATGAGTCCGACGGTGATGGACTTCCGCCGCCCGCAACGCGATCTTCGAAGGGACGCAGCCGAAGTTGACGCATGTGCCGCCGATGGTGCCGGCCTCGATCATGGTCACCCGGGCCCCTTCCTCGGCAGCCCGGATGGCCGCGGCGAACGCGCCGCCCCCGCTGCCGATGATGGCGACATGGATCGGACCGGCAGCATTCCTCGCGGCCGGCATTGCAAGTGTGGACGTTTTCATCGAAACGCTCCGGGCTTTCAGCGTCCAACCACGAAAGCGAATAGCCAGGGCCAGGCCACGGAAAGCGCGACCAGCGCGGTCGCCACCCACAGCGCTACCGTTATCACCCGGGTCGCGGTGGTCGTTGCACAATAGCCATCAGCCGTGCACGCTCGCCGGCGGCGTCGAAGGCTCCAGCATCCGGCGGCAATGAAGGCAATCGCAAGGACCGCGAAGACGGGCTGGTAGGCCTCGAGGCTGCGCAGTGTGCCCATCCAGGCGCCGCCCACACCCATGGAGAACAAGGCCAGCGGGAGAACACAGCACGTGGTCGCCAGCAGGCCGCTCACGACACCGCCGCCTGCAAGCCAGCCGCTCGTCGCCTCTCGAGGGGCCAGCTGAACCGGGACCCCTGTCGCGTCGTTGGTTGCATGCTTTGCCATGGATCACCTGCCCGCGTCATTGACTGGCATGACGGAACCATAGACCCTGTAGTCACTAGAGGGTCAACACGAGAGGCATCCGTGAAACTGCGTATTGGGCGACTGGCCGGTGAGACAGGCTGTCACGTGGAGACCATTCGATTCTACGAACGCATCGGCGTCCTGCCGCCGGCGGCCCGGGAGTCAAACAACTATCGCGTCTACAGCGACAGCCACCGGCGCCGCCTGCTGTACATCCGGCGGATGCGCGATCTGGGCTTTTCGCTGGATGAGGTCCGTACCCTGTTGCGGATGATCGGGGGTGACGCCTATACCTGTGCCGAAGTGCAGGCTCTGGGCCAGGAGCACCTGGACGCGGTGCGGAACAAGATCGCTGATCTGCGCCGTGTAGAGAACGCACTGGATGATCTGGTCGGCCGATGCACCGGCGCCGATACACCGGATTGTTCGATGCTGGAGGCGTTGTTCGAGATGCCCCGTGAGTGAAACACCAATCGGTGCACATGAAACCTTGCGGGGCTGGGCATCACGTTCCGAGCATACAACGGATCGGTCCGATCCAGCCGTATTGCGCACTGCCACAATGGGCGCGCTCACGAGGACACAAGCAGGCAAAGGGTCACCCTTGCCGCAGGCACTTCACAAGCGCCGCGATGGCAAGAACCAGCGCGACCAGGGAAGCAGCACGCCGACCAGCGTGAGGAGGTTCATGAAGCCGCTCATGACCTGAGCCAGGATGTCACCATTCATCATTGCACTGCCCATACCGTTACGGTTGGAACTGCTCTGAGCGAGCGCAGAGCAGTTCCATATCGGCAGCATCAGTGATGTCACGATGAGGCTGATCATGTAACGTTTCGTACCGTTGGCCCCGGCGAACCCATTCGTTGACTGCAGCCAGAAGCCGATCCGGCGAGTCCCGGTGGTTCCACCGACCGGCACCTGGGGCCTTCCCTCCGAAGGAAGGTCAAGGCGAATCGGCAAGGCCCATGGTATTGTGTGGTCGATCAGGCCCGCACCCGGAACATGCCCATCATGCCCCCGGCCTGGTGTTCGGCCACGTGGCAGTGGAGCATCCAGTCGCCCGGCTCCTCGGCGACGAAGGCGACTTCAACGGTGTCCTGCGGGTCCATCAGCA
>SLLM01000050.1 GCA_007134055.1 Ectothiorhodospiraceae bacterium
ATCCCGGCGGACGTGCAGGAGGCCGCCCGCCGCGGCCTGATCGACTGGTTCGGGGTATCGATCGGTGCGAGTCAGGAGCTGCCGGCCCGGCAGATTCGCAATGTGGTCGAAGCCTGGGGGACACGGGGGCGGGCGCCGATATTGCTGGGGCCTGCCGTCGCCCCCACGGCCGCTGCGTTGGTCAACGGTACCATGGCCCATTGCCTGGATTTCGACGACACCCATGTCGGATCGATCGCACACCTCAGCGGGCCAGTCTGTGCGGCAGCGTTCGCCACCGGCGTGGAAACCGGTGCCACACCCCGGCAGGTAATGGATGCCTACGTGATCGGCTTCGAAGTCGGCGCGCGGCTTGGCTGCGGTGGGTTCGGCGTTGGCGTCAACGAGCGCCGCATTCACTCCACCGGGGTTTTCGGCTGCCTTGGTGCGGCCGTGGCCGCGGGGGTCCTGTATCGCCTTGATCAACGGCAGGTGCAAAGGGCGCTGGGTCTTGCAGCCACCCAGGTGGCAGGTCTCACGGAATCCTTCGGAACCGATGCCAAGCCCTTTCATGCCGGCAAGGCGGCCATGAACGGTGTGCTGGCGGCAGAACTCGCCCGGGAGGGGTACGGTGCCGCCACGGACCTGCTTGAGCACGGCGGCGGGCTGGCACGGGCGCTGGTTCAGGACCAAGCGCACGATGTCCTGCCGCTGGACTTCGACGACGGCTGGGAGATTGCCCGCAACACGTACAAGCCGTATGCGTCCTGCCTGTTGACGCACCCGGTGATCGATGCCGTGAAGGGGCTGCGCGCCGAGGTTTCCCCGGAAGATGTCGAACGGATGCGGGTATACGTGAACCCCCTCGCGATACAGATTGCCGGCAAGACGGATCCACGTACCCCCTTTCAGGGCAAGTTCAGCATCGGTTTCTGCGTGGCGCTTGCACTGCGCGGTTACGCGGTAACCAAGCAGGACTTCTCGGAGGAGACGATCAACTCCGGATTGCTGCGGCGGCTTACCGGGGTGGTGGAACTACTGCCCACGCCGGAGATGGACAAGACCGCAGCCCGTGTGGAGGTGACTCTGGTGGACGGCACAACCCGGGAAGCGCTGACCGAGCTGGCCACCGGGAATCCGGGCAATCCGATGAGCCGCGAGCAGATGGAGAGCAAGTTCTCCGCCCTGGTTGCGCCGGTTCTGGGCGACGAGGATGCCGGAAGCCTGTTTCGCCTGCTCTGCGGTTTCGACGGCCTGGCGGATACGGAGGCGCTGGTTGGATTGACGGCCAGGCTCTGAAGGCCGCAGGCGGAGGTGCCCGCGGAGGAATCGAGCCGGAATACAGGCACATGCGTCCGTAGCCCCGGGGGCGCGGTATCCTCCGCCCCCGGGCGTGTTTTCACCGCACCCGGAATCCCGTCATTGTTTCTCGCCCGATCGGCTCCCCGGAACCGTGATGGGGCACCTGGTGCGTGCAGGATGGTGCGCACGCCGTTGCTGCCCTGGTAGTCCCCGGACATACCGTTTGCGCTTCCCGCACGGCACCGTAACTGTCTCCGGACGGCGACGCTACAATTTCTCCTTGTCACTGATTTACCAATGGTTTTTTCTGTGTCAGGGCGTGATCCGATGGTTGCCGGGGAGGGTTGCAGCCAAGTTGTGGACGGGTTCACGCTTGCCCGCTGACGCGCTGGGTACACTCTCGAACAAGCTCAGGCCGCCGTTCCGGCGGGAATAGTTTCTTCGGGAGGAACGGATGCTGGACCGCATCGTCTACATGCCCATTGAAACCGTGGCAATGAATGCCGCCCTGGCCCGTCCGGTGCGGGATCCGATGGGGCGTCTCCTGGCGGGGGAGGGTCAGCTCCTGTCAGATCGGCTGCGGGTGCGGTTGCAGCAGCGCGGCGTGACCCTCGTCCCGGTGCATGACCCCCGGGTCGCTTCGAAGCCACACGCCCATCGGCAGGCGCTGGAACGAACATTCGACCATCTCTTTCGGCACTGGCGGCTGACGCCGGGTATGCTGCAGTTGCGCCGCATCCTGACCGAGCACCGGCTCGAGGCGGCTCAGTGAGTTCACTTGTGTTGCGTGATCCGGACAGGGAACTGCGCCAGCTTGCGGTGCTGTCCCATTGTGCCACGCGCGTACTTGAACTCGGTGGTGCCGGGGAAGACGATCCGGATACCTACGCCGGGGTCATCAGGCTGGACCCCGGCCTGGCGGCCAGCATTGTGCAGATGGTCAATTCCCCCGCTCTGGGCCTGGGGCACCCCGTGCATTCCATCCGCGAGGCCTGCTTCAGTCTCGATGCCCGCAAGCTGCTCGGCATCGTCGGTGCCTGTGCCGTGATGCGACGGTTTCCCCGGGATGGAGTCGGTTCCCGTGGGTTCGACCGCCATGCCTTCTGGATCCACTGCGCCGCCACGGCAACGCTCGCCGGCGCCGTGGCGCGTGAAGTTGATGCCGAGCCCGAATTGGCATTTGTCACCGGACTGCTCCACGATCTCGGCCGTATCACCCTGGAGAGCCATTTTCCCCGACAGTTCCGGGCGATTCTCCTGTACCGGGAACGGCACGACGTGTGGATCCGGGATGCCGAAGCGGCGGTCCTGGGATTCGACCATACCGTCGTCGGCGAGCGGCTCGCCGGGCACTGGCAGTTACCGCGCGATATCGCTGACGGTATCGCCCATCACCATCAGCCGGAGAGAAGCACCTCGCGGCATCCCGTCGCCGCAATCGTCCACGTGGCTGACATACTGGCGCGTGGGCTGGAAGTGGGCAATCCCGGGGATGACACCATTCCCCTGCTCTCGGAGGAGGCGCTGCGGGTTCTCGGCCTGAACTGGACGCGCCTGCGCCGCTGCCTGCACCGGGGAGGGGATGGGCTGAGCGGAATCGATGCACTCGTTGACCGGGTGCTGCCCCGTTACGAAACGTCAGCCCCCGACCGTGCGGAAACGCATTGACAGATCCAGCGCCCGCAGGTGCTTGGTCATGGCCCCGATGGAGATGAAATCCACCCCCGTGGCGGCGATGTTCTGCAGGGTGTCCATGTCCACGTTTCCGGAAGCCTCCAGGCGCGCCCGGCCCGCACTCCTCCTGCAGGCTTCGCGCATGTCGTCCAGCGTGTAATTGTCCAGCATGATGATGTCGGCGCCGGCGGCCAGGGCCTCGTCCAGTTCCCCGAGGTGTTCCGTTTCGACCTCGACGCTGATCCCAGGATGAAGTTTGCGCGCGGCCGCCACCGCGGCTGCGATGGACCCCGCCGCGTGGATGTGATTCTCCTTGATCAGGATACCGTCGAACAGGCCCTGGCGGTGATTGTCGGCACCGCCGCAGCGAACGGCGTACTTCTGTGCGTGTCGCAGGCCGGGGAGGGTCTTGCGCGTGTCCAGTATCCGGGTGCCTTCAGCCGTTACGGCTGCGGCGAAGCCGTTGGCGGCAGTGGCCGTTCCCGAGAGCGCCTGCAGGAAGTTCAGCGCCGTCCGCTCCGCCGAGAGCAGGCTCCTTGCCGCCCCTTCCACGGTACAGATCTCCTGCTCCGGCTGCACGCGCTCACCGTCCCGTGCCGCCCAGGTGATCGCCACGCCGGGATCGACCTGGTGAAAAACCTGGTCGAACCAGGGAGTGCCGCAGAGGATGCCGGTCTCGCGACTGATCACCGTCGCCACCATGCGCCGTTCGGCCGGGATGAGGCCGGCAGTCAGGTCACCGCCGCCGATATCCTCGCGTATGGCGCGGCGAACGTCGGCAGCCACGACCGCCGGATCCGGCGCAGCGGTCATGGATTGTCCCGGTCCGGGGTTTCGCCCTCGGGTTCCAGGCCGGAGTAGAGCACGTGGTCGTCGACGTCCAGCTTGTCCTTGAGATCATCCCGTAGGGTACGATCCCAGAGGGGGACGCCCTTGAAGTAGCCCGCCCGGCCGATGATGTGTGCTGCGATCGGCGCGGTGAGAACGACGAAGGCGAGGATCGACACGGCGCGTACCACCACCGGCATGTCGGCGAAGTACACCGCTGCGGCTACCGCCACCAGGCCGGCGCCCAGCGCACCTGCCTTGGTGGTGGCATGCATGCGCAGCATCAGGTCCGGCATGCGGGTCAGTCCCAGGGCGCCGATCACCGTGAAGGCGGCACCCGTCAGCAGCAGCACGGAGGCGAAAAAACTACTCATTGTCCTTGCCTCCCCGCTCCAGGTAGCGGGCGAATCCCACGGCAGCCATGAACCCGGTCAGCGCCAGGACCAGGGCTACATCGAGGAACTGCGGCGCGTTGAATGCCAGGGCGTAGGTGATGATCATGGCCACCGTGATGACCGCGATCAGATCTCCGGCAAAGACCACGCCGAGTGCCGAGGCCCCGTACAGGAAGGCGGCGACATGCTGCACCC
>SLLM01000354.1 GCA_007134055.1 Ectothiorhodospiraceae bacterium
AAGAGGCCCTCGACGGCCTCGTTTCAGCCGTGCAGGCATTGATCGACTACAGGCCGGAATCGGGGGACGCCCCCCGCCGTGTGAAGGCTGTAAAGTAGCGCTGCCCCGCCCAATCCGGAGACGGGGATACGCGGTCCGAACGGCTTACAACCGAGGTGGCGGATGTACACGATACTGACAAGCAAGCCCGGCGAGTACGAAACCGAGCTGGTCGATGGACTCGCTCAGGTGGAGTCGTACGATTACTACTTCTATGGACACAAGAAGGCGGTATACACCATTGCCGAGATCAAGGCCGATGACATCCGCGTAAACGTCATCTCCGCGGACGATCCGAACATAATAAACCGGGTTCCGATCAAGTTCTTCGAGACGTTCAATGACCTCGACGGTGCCCGCTCCGAGCTGAAGCAGCTGATCACCTTCGGCACCCTCGACACACGGCTCGAGAAGAGGAGCTGATCGCCGGCCACGCCGCCCACCCGGCCTGATCCGGCGGGCAGTCTGCCGGGGGGCACTGCCGGTTCGGCAATCGATGCTGCCGGACCGGAAATTCGCCGGGCTCCTTCGAAATGGCGGCCAGTTTTCGGCGAATACTTCAGCACTTCCCTTGCGGCCCATCAGGTATCGATAGAGCGCCTAAACACCCAGGACGAAAGGCGCGGTATATCCTTTTATTACCTTCGCAATACTCATCGCTACAATATACCCGGTTTTCGGATTAGTCGCCGAAGGTGTATTGCTTATTTCAACCTTCAACTCTCCGAATTCTCCCTTGGCAATTACAACATGAGTATTGGAATTGATCGTCGGATCCACGTAGACATTCACTGCCGTCTTTTCGAATCCTATTCCGGCAAGGCTGACGGCGGCAGATACGTTCACACTTTCCGGGAAGGTCCGCGCCGAATCCCTGGCGGAGCCCTCGAATATACACACGGGCTCGGCAACCGTATCCAGATCCACGACCTCTTCGGCAAACGTTCCCCGCCAGGCCTTGACCGGTTTACGGGTCACCAGGGTCACATTGTCCAGCCGGCCCTGGGCGCCGGCCGCAACCCGGTCCAGCCCCGCCACTGCGGCTGACGGAACCACGACCTGGCGGCCACTTTCCCGACAGGCGGCGACGACACGGTCGTACAGCTCCTGATCGCAGAAGGCGCCGACCGAGGTAACGATGAAGTCGCTGCCCGAGCGCAGTACCGGCTCGGCATAGGCGATCACCCCGTTATGCCCCGCGGCTTCCACCACTACGTCCAGTGCCTTGCCGAGGAACTCATCCGTGTTGTCGGTGAAGACGCAGCCCGGAATCGAGACATCCCGGACCTTCTCCAGATCCCTTACCAGCACGGCGTCCAGGCGCGCATCGCCCGCATCGCCGGCGGCAATGCTCCGGGCCACGTCCCTGCCCACCGTTCCGTACCCGATTATTCCGACTTTCAGCACTTGAACACCTCGCTCATGGTTCCGTAGGGCATATTGTCATGGTGCAGTTCATCATGCGCCACCCCGGCAACGGGCCGCACGGCACCCGCCCCGGCCAGGCACACGGAACTCCGGAACCGGGCAATACAACCTGCATGTGCACTGATAAAGCCCGATAAAGTAGCACAATATCGTCTTTCGCAATAGGTCGTTCTGTGATATAAAGTGCCGATGGATAGCAGCCTCCGCCCGGAGTAAATGACTCCTTTCTCCAACCTGCTTCGAGCCACTGGTGAAAGCCATGTTTCAGATTACGTTCATCACGAACGACAACAAGCAGATTTCCATTGACGAAAAGACAAATCTGCTGCGCGCGTCCATGCGCAATGAAGGTGGTATTCCGTTCAAGTGCGGGGGCGGTATCTGTGGAACCTGCCGCTGCAGGATCGAGGAAGGCCTGGACAACGCCGATGACGTGAAGAAGAAGGAGCGCAATCACCTTACCGAAGAAGAAATCGCGCAGGGCTATCGCATGGCCTGTCAGACCTTCGTACAAGGCGACGTGAGCGTATCCTGGGTACCGCTCAGCGAGCGGAAGAAGTAGCGGTCCCCACCAAAGGAGGCGCTGAGATCGGGAGGTTCCACCGCACCCGCGGCGCGCTGCAAGCGCAAAAGGCTCACCCTCCGGCCTGGAGGGCGAGCCTTTCGTGCGGACGCCTTATTTCTTGATGTCCGCCTGCACCAGCACCTCGTCCCCGTTCGGGGTGAGGCGTTCACGAAGCGCCTCCAGCGCCGCAAGCCCGGCCTTGGTATCCTGTTCACCGTTGCCGCCGCTCAGGCCGACACCCCCGACAACCTCGCCGTTGACTACAACGGGGAAGCCACCGACGAAGATGGCGAACTTGCCTTCGAAGCTCCACTGAATGCCGAAGGCCTCGTTCCCCGGAAGCGCGGGGCCGTTGGGCTCGGTGTTGAACAGATGGGTCGAGCGCTTGTGACCGGCGGCGGTGAACGCCTTGTTCCAGGCAATCTGCGGCCCGGTGACCCGGGCTCCATCCATGCGCTCCAGGGCCAGCGGATAACCACCGGAATCGGTCACGCAGATGGTTTCCAGGACACCGATCTCTTCCGACTTCTTCCTCGCCGCCGCGACCATGGCCCTGGCGTCTTCCAGATCAAGCTGAGCTACCTTCTTCACGGAATTCCTCCCGGTTGTCAGGTTCCAAGATAGACCGTCTTCGTCTGCGTAAAGAAATCCAGGCCCGCCCTGCCCGACTCGCGGAACGTGGAGGTGCTGGACTTCTTCACGCCGCCAAACGGCGCGTTCACCAGGTTGCCGGTCGTGGTACGGTTCACCTTCACGGTGCCGGCCTCGATATCCAGCGGGAAACGCTGGATATACCTGAAATCGTTGGTGACCAGTGATGCCGACAGGCCGTAGGGGACGTCATTGGCGATGGCGATGGCCTGCTCGTAGCTGTCCACCTCCATCACCGCGATCACCGGCCCGAATATTTCCTCCCGGGCGATGCGCATGTCCCTTGTGACGTCGGTGAACACCGTGGGCTGCACGTAGTAGCCCTTGTCGAAGTCGCCACCGGTCAGCCGCTCCCCGCCGCAGACCAGACGCGCCTCCTGCTTGCCCACGGCGATGTAGCCGAGGACATTCTCCAGTTGCTTCTCCGAGGCAAGCGGCCCCAGGTCAATACCCTCCTTCAGCCCGTTACCCACGGAGAGCTGCTCCACCCGTGCCGCGAGCTTCTCCAGGTACTGCTCCTTGACGCCCTTCATGACCAGCACACGGCTGGTGCCGGTGCACGCCTGACCGGTCAGGGAAAAGCCGCCGTTCACGGTCAGCGTCACGGCCTTGTCCAGATCCGCATCCTCCATGACGATCAGGGGGTTCTTGCCGCCCAGTTCCATCTGGGTCCGGGTGGTCAGGGGCACGGAGCGGTGTATGTGTTCCCCGGCCGCGGTGGACCCGGTGAAGGAGATGGCACGCACCACCGGTGGCTCCGTGATCGGGGCCCCGATCTTGCCTGAACCGCCGGTAATGAAGTTGAACACGCCCTTGGGGATACCCGCATGATCAAAGGCTTCCGCCAAGCGGCAGGCGATCATCGGGGCTTCCGACGAAGGCTTGAAAACCACCGTGTTGCCGGTGATGAGCGCCGGGGCGATCTTGCGGGCCGGGATCGAGATCGGAAAATTCCACGGGGTGATCACGGTCGCCACACCAAGTGGTTCGCGCTGGGTGTAGACGATCATCTTCCCGTCGTCCTGGGGAAAAGTCTCCCCGCAGAGGGTCTGTCCTTCCACCGCGTAGAAGCGAAGGGTCTGGGCGGAGCGCCGCACCTCCCCCTTGCTGGCGGACAGGAGCTTGCCTTCCTCGCGGGTCAGTTCGTCCGCAAAGCGATCGACGTTGGCTTCCAGGTAATCAGCCGCGGCGTTGAGGATCTTGGCCCGCTGGCTGATGGGGGTCCGCTTCCATTCCTCGAACGCGTTGCTGGCTGCGGCAACCGCACGCTCCGCATCCTCCGCGGTGGAGGCCTGGAAGGTACCGACGAGATCCGTGGTGTCAGCCGGATTGCGATTCTCGAACACGGCCCCGGAGGCACTCGCGCACCACTCGCCGTCAATATAGTTCCGGTATTCGTTCGTTGCTGCGTTAGACAAGGCTGTATCCTCTCTCGCTGGTTGCAGGTCCCGGGGCGTTGGATTCCGCCAATGGAACAACCCGCGGGGATGTCGCCGGCCGCTGCCGGTCTCCCCACGGGGGCGCACCGCGGTGGGCGGAGCGATCTCCTGCGCCCACCGCACGTACCGTCCGGCAGGCCTGCTCAGGCCGCCTTGAGGTCGAGTTCGGACAACGGCAGATCCTTCTCCACGTAATCGTAGTACAGCGCCGTCGTATACAGCAGACGCATCTGCGCGCCTATCTCG
>SLLM01000174.1 GCA_007134055.1 Ectothiorhodospiraceae bacterium
GCGGCCGGGTGTGGTTCGCTCAGGCCCGGCGACGCCATCCTGCGTGGCCAAAAGCGCGGCGTTCCTCCGTGGATCCGGAACTGGCGGAACATCCCCCCGACTGCCGCACCGGACCCGCCGGTGAAGTTCACGCTTCCTCGTCAGGAGAAAAAGTACCGGTCACGATCGCTCCACCGCGGCGATAGACACTGACCACCACCCCACGGCTCGTCGTCTCCGTGCGCTGGAGGCGCAGATTCGCCGGATTGGTACCGGATCCGAACAAGCGCTTGCCGGAACCGATCACCACCGGAAACGTGAACAGCCGGAATTCATCGATCAGATCGTGTCTGAGCAGGGTCTGCGCGAGGCCACAGCTTCCATGGACCTGGATCTCGCGCTGATGTCGTTCCCGGAGTGCCGGAAGCTCCTCGACCACGTTCCGGATGTGCGTGGACGCCGTCCAGGGAAATTCGGTCCGGGTCCGCGAGGGCACGTACTTCGGCAGCCTGTTCAGCTTCGAGGCGACCGGGTTGTCGGCATCCGTCACCTGCGGCCAGTAGCTCGCGAAGATGTCGTAGGTTGTCCGCCCGAGCAGGAACGCATCCGCACGGGAGAATATGTCATCGATCACTCTCCCCATGTCCTCATCGGCATGGGGCACAAGCCAGCCGCCGTAACGAAAACCGCCGGCCTGGTCTTCGTCCGGGCCGCCGGGTGCCTGCATGACGCCGTCCAGACTGAGAAAGGTGGTCAGGGTCAGTTCCGTCATGGGGTCCTCCGTTGTTGGGTGGCGGTAATGGATCCGGTTCACGCCCTGGTCGTCGGGTGACAAGCAGAATCGACAACAGGTAGATCCATTTGCGCGCCGCCGTCAGGGATCACCCGCGAGGAATCCGGTGATGCGCTCCTGTACCTCCGACATCGGGAAGTAATCGCTGTGCCTTGCCTTGAGCACGAACCCGCTCTGACGGGACATCTCCCGCCAATGGGCGGGCCGGTTCCGCCGGTGCACCAGCAATTGGGCGCTGGTGCCGACAACCCAGTCGTGACGCGGGCCCAGGATCACCTTGAGGAAGGCGTCAAGCCCCCGTTCACCCCAGCGGCGAAAGAGGCGTCGATCCGCGACCAGTGAGCGATGGAAATCCCCTGCCATGGGGAGAAAACGCGCGTAGGGCTGGTTGCCCGGCGATTCAAGGATCTTCTCCAGTCGATCCGCACCTGGTGTCATCAGCCGGGAACCGGGCAGGTTGAGCACGAACCGTCCGGAATGCTGCGCCAGGGTGACGAGTGACATGGGGATGGCGCCAGGTCCGCCCCAGTGCGCGGCCTTGAGCACGGACAGCAGACGACCGATGCGACGCCCGGCCGTGTAGTAACCGACCCCGTTGGCACAGGCCACAAGCGCTCCGCGCCGCACGGGGATCTGTGGCACGTGCAACGCCAGGTACTTGCCCAGCAATCCGCCACGGCTGTGGGTCACAAGGTCCACGGGCTGCTCGAAGTGGAAGCCACGGGGAAGGCGGTCCAGTAGCGCAAGGGCGTTCTCCTCCGCGTCCTCCGACAGGGTCGGATGGTCAAAGGCGAGAATCTGCGGGTAGCGTCCGCCGGCGCCGGCATGCCGTTCGGCCAGCCAGCCGCCCTCCTTTGCCATTAGTCCCTGGAAAGCCTGTTCCGTCGATGACATGGTGCCGTGCAGCAGGCACAGGGTTGGCACGTCCGGCCGCACCTCGCTGCCGTCGATGGTCTCGAACCGGCGGTAATCCGGATTCCAGCCCCGCAGACGATGGCTATGCCCCCAGATGTGGTGCATCAGCCGGGCGACCACGGTGCCACTCTCCGCGTTATCCCGCGGAAAGGTGAGCACCTTCACGATGAAGCGCTCCCGGATCGCGGAATCGAGCCGGAAGACGCCTTCCTCCTTCTCGACGATTTTTCGCCCCGGACGCACGGGGATCTCATAGGTCAGGCGATCACGGTCCGTGCAGTCGTGGCCCAGCGTGGGGTTCGGCTGGATATACTCGACGGCGACTTCCTCCGGATCCTCCTGGTCTCCGGAAAGGTCGTGAAGCTGATAATAGGCGACGGCACCCTCTTCCGGTTTCAGCATCAGCGTAAGGCGGAGTACCGGCAGTTCGTCCAGTCCGAACTCGGTCGGTAGATCATGGATCGTGACATCCGTGAAGCTGACGAAGCGCTCCCGCACCCGAAGGTCCCGCCGACTCGCAAGCTCCGGGATCGAGGTGCGGAGCAGTTCGATTTCCCGGCAGGTGGCCGCCGAGGATTCGGCAGGAATCGAGGTGTCGTTGCCATGAGCGGAGAATCGGATAGTACCCGACCACGGCGGGCGCTGCCTGTCCGCCATTCCCAGCGTTCCCCAGACCTCGGGCGCCATGCTTCGCGTCTGTCCGCGGATCTTGCGCAGGCGCCGTGCAAGCCAGTTGCGCCGCCCTGCCCTATCCCGCGTTTCGCTGGCCGGATCGGGTCCAAGGATCAGGAACTCCGCACCCCCTTCACTGCTCGCCATATCCATGGCATCGGCATCCCGCCCGACACGCACTTCCCGCATGACATCCGTCCTCCCTGCGGTACGCAACCAAGTTGTTCCCGAAAACCAAGTAATAGCACCTCACCGGCGATTCCGCCGTGGCTGCGGATTCCATTCGTATAACGGGGACAGCGGCGCGATGCTGATTTTCCGATATGCAGCATGGTTCGCACTATCGATCGGCAATCGGCTGCTAGCCTGCACCCACAGCAGTACAGGAACACGCACACATGGATATCCGGCCCCTTGCGGCTACGGCCTTACTCCTGTTGTCCACGGCCACGGCCTGGACACAGGAGCGGGAAACACCGAATGTCGCCGTCAACGGCTTCGGCACGTTCGGGGTCGTGTACTCGAGCGAAAACGAGGCCGATTTCGTCCGCGACATGTTTGCTGCCGAGGGCGCCGGACATTCCGACCGCTGGAGCCCGAAGGTCGACAGCATTGCCGGACTGCAGGTAACCGCCAGCCTCACCCCGCGCATCTCCGGAATCGTGCAGGGAGTCGTCGAACAGAGTTACGACGGCGCCTACAAGCCCGCCCTCGAGTGGGCGTATCTCGCATTCGAGCCGGTCCCGGACCTGCATCTGCGCGCGGGCCGCATCCTGCTGCCAACGTTCATGACTTCGGAATACAGGAAGGTCGGCTACGCCACACCGTGGCTCCGGCCGCCGCAGGAAGTCTATCGTCTGGTACCCGTCACCAATGTGGACGGCGTCGCCGCGCGCTACGTCTTCCGGATCAACGATTTCACCAATACCCTGCACGCCACGTTCGGTCTCACCGACGCGAAGATGCCTGTCATTGACGAGACCGGGTCCCGCGATACGATGGTCACCGAGTCCCGGGACGGTGTGACGCTCAGCAATACCCTCGAGCGCGGCGCTGCAGCGCTGTTCGCCTCCTTTACCTCCGCCCGCCTCACCATGGAGGACTTCAACCCGTTCTTCGATGCCTTCCGGCAGTTCGGTCCGGAGGGAGAAGCGATTGCCGATCGCTACGACGTGGATGGCAAGCGAGTGGACATCTACAGCATCGGCGCACGGTACGACACGGGGGACTGGTTCCTGATGGGTGAGTGGGCGCGCCTGGACAGCGAAACCTTCATATTGAATAGTCGCGGCTGGTACATCACCGGCGGCTATCGCTACCGCTCTGTAACACCCTACCTTACGATCGCGCGCACCCGGATCCGCAGCAGCACGTCCCACCCTGGTGTATCACAGCCCGGAAGCGAGGAGCTCGACGCCGCACTCAACGAGATCCTTGGCGGACAGCCACAGCAGAGGAGCATCTCCGTGGGGCTGCGGTGGGACTTTGCCCTGAATACGGCGCTCACGCTCCAGTACGACTACATGGACCTGGACGACGAATCCGCCGGAGTGCTGGTCAACCCGCAACCTGGCTTCCGGCGCGGAGGCAACGTTTCGTTGTTTTCCGCTGCCCTGGATTTCGTGTTCTGATCATGGCGATTTTGGGCAAAAGGTTGCTTTCGGCCCTGTGCGGTCTGGCGTGCGCACTGTGCGTTGTGGTCGCCAGCGCCGAAGTCGTGGTCGTGGTATCCACCGACAGCCGCCTGGAGACGCTGAGCCGGACACAGTTGACCGACATCTATCTCGGTCGCCTGAACCGCCTCGCCAGCGGTGAAGCAATTGTGCCCGTGGATCAGTCGGACCGCTCCCCCACTCACGAGGCATTCTACCGTCAGTACCTCGGGCAGACGCCCGCCCAGATCAGGGCACACTGGTCGCGACTCATCTTCACCGGCCGTGGACAACCGCCGCGTACCGTAAACGATGATAGCGCCA
>SLLM01000381.1 GCA_007134055.1 Ectothiorhodospiraceae bacterium
CCGTACCCTGGGGATGCGGCACTTCGATGTCCAGTTGATCGGCGGCATGGTGTTGCACCAGGGTCGGATCGCCGAGATGAAGACCGGCGAAGGCAAGACCCTGGTCGCTACCCTTGCGGTGTACCTCAATGCTCTCGCCGGCAAAGGCGTGCACGTGGTGACGGTGAACGATTACCTCGCCCGCCGCGATGCGGACTGGATGGGAAGCATCTACCGGTTCCTGGGCATGGCCACAGGAGTGGTGGTGGCCGGCATGAGCCACGAGGAAAAGCAGGCCGCCTACCGTGCCGACATCACCTACGGCACCAATAACGAGTTCGGTTTCGACTACCTGCGGGACAACATGGCGCTGCGTGCGGAGGATCGGGTGCAGCGTGATCTCAATTTCGCGATCGTCGACGAGGTGGATTCGATTCTGATCGACGAAGCCCGCACGCCGCTGATCATCTCCGGCGCCGCCGAGGCTTCCACCCGGCACTATGGCGTGATCAATTCCATGGTGCCGAAACTGGTGCGGCAGAAGGAGGAGGAAGGCGAGGGCGATTTCTGGCTCGAAGAAAAGAACCGCCAGGCCTACCTGACCGAGGACGGCCACGAGAAAGTCGAGCAGATGCTGACCGATGCGGGCCTCCTGCAGGAGGGGGAGTCCCTGTATGATGCCGCCAACATAGCCCTCATGCACCAGTTCAACGCGGCGCTCCGGGCCCACAACCTGTTTCGTCGCAACGATCACTACATTGTGCGAGATGGCGAGGTCATCATCGTCGACGAGTTCACCGGCCGGGCGATGCCGGGTCGGCGCTGGTCCGACGGCCTGCACCAGGCGGTGGAGGCCAAGGAGGGGCTGGAGCCGCGGCCCGAGAACCAGACGGTGGCCTCGATTACCTTCCAGAACTACTTTCGGCTGTACGACAAGCTTGCGGGAATGACCGGCACGGCGGATACCGAAGCCTACGAATTCCAGCATATCTACGGGCTTGAGGTGGTTGCCATCCCCACCCACAAGCCGATGATCCGCGAGGATCACCACGACCTGGTCTACCTCACGCAGAAGGACAAGTTCGACGCCATCATCGCCGACATCAAGGAACAGCGGGAGCGGGGTCGACCGATCCTGGTGGGTACCGCATCCATCGACGTGTCGGAACAGGTTTCCGAACGCCTTCGGGAAGAAGGTGTACCCCACGAGGTGCTGAACGCGAAGCAGCATGAGCGCGAGGCGACCATCATCGCCCAGGCCGGGCGGCCGGGGGCGGTCACCATCGCGACCAACATGGCGGGGCGGGGCACCGACATCGTTCTGGGCGGCAACATTGATGTCGAGATCGCCGCGCTGGAAGACCCGGATGACGAGGAAGTCGAGCGCATGCGCCGGGAATGGAATGCCATGCACGAGAGGGTCGTGGAAGCCGGCGGCCTGTACGTCATCGGTACGGAACGCCACGAGTCCCGGCGTATCGATAACCAGCTGCGCGGGCGCTCCGGGCGGCAGGGGGATCCGGGGGCAACCCGTTTCTACCTCTCCCTGGAGGATAGCCTGCTGCGCATATTCGCGTCGGAACGGGTGTCCGGGATGATGCAGCGTCTGGGAATGGAAGAAGGCGAGGCGATCGAGTCGGGCCTGGTATCCCGGGTCATCGAGAACGCCCAGCGCAAGGTGGAGGCGCACAACTTCGACATCCGCAAGCAGTTGCTGGAGTTCGATGACGTGGCCAACGACCAGCGCCGGGTGATCTACTCCCAGCGCAAGGAACTGCTGGAATCCGAGGATGTCTCGGATACGATCAACGCCTGGCGGCACGAGGGAATCCTCGCCCTGATGGCCCAGCACGTACCACCCGGAAGCATCGAAGAGCAGTGGAACGTGGAGAGCCTGACCGAAGCCCTAGAGCGGGACTTTGCCCTGCAGCTGCCCCTTCAGCAATGGCTTGACGAGGATGATGATCTGGATGAGGAGGGCCTGCAGCGGCGGATCCTTGAAGCCGCAGACCAGGCATACGGCGAGAAGGAAGAACAGCTTGGCGCCGAGACCATGCGCCGGCTCGAAAAGGAGATGATGCTCCGTTACCTGGATCAGCACTGGAAGGAGCACCTGGCGAGCATGGACTACCTCCGCCAGGGTATCCACCTGCGTGGCTACGCCCAGCGCAATCCGAAGCAGGAGTTCAAGAAGGAAGCGTTCCAGATGTTCACCAGCCTGCTCGGCACGATCCAGCGCTCGGTAGCGCAGGCGGTGCATCGGGTGCGTCTGCTGACGCCCGAGGAAATGGAAGCCCTGGAATTGCAGCGGCGCCAGGGCCAGGAAGCCATGCAGGCACGGCATGAGTCCGCCAATGCCCTGGACCGGGAACAGGGTCCGGAGGATGAGCAGCAGAGCGCCCGCGGTGGCGCGGACGCCGCGGGTCAGGGCACGTTCGTGCGTGACGGGCGCAAGATCGGACGCAACGAACCCTGCCCCTGCGGTTCCGGGAAGAAATACAAGCACTGCCACGGCAAGCTCTGAACCCGTAGCCGGTCCACTCCCGGGGCATCGGGAGGTGTGGAAGCAGGCCCGAACGCTTCCGTTCGCGATCCAGGAGATACTCCATGTCAGTTGGACTTGGGCCACTGCCGGCGCTTGCGCCTGTGCCGGGCGTTCGCCTGGGAGTAGCGTGTGCCGGAATCAAGAAGCCGGATCATCCGGACCTGACACTGATCGAACTGGCGCCCGGCACGCGGATCGCGGCCGTCTTTACCCGGAACCGCTTTTGTGCCGCGCCGGTGCATGTCGCCCGGGAGCATCTGAGCCGGACATTGCCTCGTTACCTGCTGGTCAATACCGGCAATGCCAATGCCGGTACGGGTGCACGGGGACTGGAGGACGCCCGGCGCTGCTGCCGGGCGGTGGCGGAACTGACCGGCGTGGATGTTGCTGCGGTACTGCCGTTCTCGACCGGGGTGATCGGTGAGCCCCTGCCGGTCGATCGGATGCTGGCGGGTCTGCCCGCATGCCTCGAAGATCTGCGCGAAGACGGCTGGGCGGCGGCTGCCGAAGCCATCCTGACCACCGATACCCTGCCCAAGGCCTGCAGCCGCACCGTGACCCTGGACAAGGGTTCAGTCCGGATTACCGGCATGGCCAAGGGTTCCGGCATGATCCGGCCGGACATGGCCACCATGCTGGCGTTCATCACGACGGATGCCGTTGTTCACGACGTCGACCTGGATGCCTTTCTCCGCCAGGCGGTGCAGGTTTCGTTCAACCGGATCACCGTGGATGGCGATACCTCCACCAACGACGCCTGCGTGCTTGCGGCGACGGCGGCCAGCAACGTGCCACTGGCGGGGGACGGTGACCGGGAGCGGTTCCTGGAGGCGCTGACCGATCTGTGTCGGGAGCTTGCCCAGGCGATTGTGCGCGACGGCGAGGGGGTGACCCGATTCATCACCGTGGCGGTGGATGGTGGCGCCACGGAAGCGGAAAGCGAGGCGGTCGCCTACACTATTGCCCATTCGCCACTGGTGAAGACGGCAGCCTTCGCCGGGGATCCAAACTGGGGGCGTATCCTGGCCGCGATCGGCCGTGCGGGAATCGACGACCTGGCGGTGGAGTCGGTGCGGATCTGGCTGGATGACTACCTGATAGCCGAACACGGCGGACGGGCCACGGGTTACCGGGAGGAGGAGGCCGCCCGCCGAATGGCCGGCGAGGAGGTCACCATCGGGGTTGATCTGGGTCGCGGCACGGCGCGGACCACCGTCTGGACCACGGACCTATCCTACGAGTACGTTCGGATCAACGCCGAGTACCGCTCGTGAATGCAGAGGCGGAGCGAAAGTCCGTCGTGGCAACGGTTCCCTTGCATGTTGCGGTTGGTCTGGTCCGGGACGCCTCCAGACGAGTGCTGATCGCCCGCCGCGCCCGCGACAGCCACCAGGGGGGGCGCTGGGAGTTCCCCGGCGGCAAGGTGGAGTCGGGAGAGGATGTCCGGACAGCCCTGCGCCGGGAACTGCACGAAGAAGTGGGTATCCTTCCCCGGCGCATGCTTCCCCTGTTGCGCATTCCCCATGCCTATCCGGACAAGCGGGTATTGCTGGATGTCTGGGAGGTGACCTCATTCAGCGGTGAGGCCGCCGGGCGGGAAGGGCAACCGGTGCGCTGGGTCGCTGCGGATGGTCTGTCGGCGTATACGTTCCCGGATGCCAACGAGGCAATCGTGCGTGCCGCTCGCCTGCCGAACCGGTACCTGGTCACGCCGGAACCCTCTCCCGGCTGCGAGGATGCCTGGGTGCAGAGACTGGAGGAGCGGCTGCGGGACGGCCGCATCCGGCTGGTACAGCTGCGTGCCCATGGCCTGGATACCCCGGTCCATGACCGGCTTGCCTCCGACTGCCTGGACCTGTGTCGCGGATACGGAGCGGAACTTCTGCTCAACGCCGCCCCGGAGCTTGCCCGGGAACTGGGCGCCGGCCTCCACCTCACCGCGGAGCGCCTGCGGCAGCAAGGGTGCAGGCCGGAACTGGCGCCCGGGCGTCTGCTGGCAGCGTCCTGCCACAACGCCGCAGGCCTTGCGCTGGCCCGGGAGCTGGGCGTGGACTTCTGCGTCCTCGGGCCGGTGCAGGCAACAACCAGCCATCCAGGGCGTCGCCCGATGGGCCTGTCGGCCTTTGGCGCCTTGATCCGTGACCTCCCGATGCCGGTATTCGCCCTGGGCGGTATGGAAGAACGTCACCTGGAGACGGCCCGCTGCCATCGTGCGCACGGCATCGCCGCCATCCGTGGATTGTGGTTCAGGAGTCATTCGCCGGATCCTCCCACGGAGTGATCCGGTCGAGACTGTCGTCCGGCAGGTCGACCCCCGGAATCCGGTTGTCCTCGTTGATCCAGGCGCCCAGGTCGATCAGCTTGCACCGCTCGCTGCAGAAAGGCCGCCATGGTGAACGGGTATTCCATGATACGGGGGTGCGACAGGTGGGACAGTGCACGGTCTGGGACATGGCTCGGACTGCGGGTTGACGGTGTGCTAGAGGGTGCAGCAGCGCAGGTGGAACTCGACATCGGTGCCGATCGGGCTCGCCCGGTCTGCGGTGCTGCGCTGTTCCAGGAAGCGGATGGTGACAAAGTGCTTGCTGCCGCTGATCTCGGCAAAGCAGGGGCTGCCCGCGGGCAGCTCCACGCGGACAATCTGGTAGGGAGTATTCCGGTCCAGGTTGCGCTGGTAGACTCCGTCCCGCGCCAGCTGCTCACGGGCAACGGCACTGTCACGGATGAGTTGCAGCACCAGCTCACTCGCATCCCGCACCGCCCGCAGTACCCCGAACCAGCCTTCCAGGGCCTGACGTCGCTCCGCGGCCGGCCGTTGCAGCCAGTGGTGATATCCGGGAAGGTCGAAGGCGCAGGTGCCGCCGGCGATCCCTGTGCGCTGGATGAGCGCGCTCAGCAACTCGTCCTGTCGCAGGCTGGCGCCTAGCTGACCCTTGTGCTGGCGCAGCCGATCCAGCAGGTGGTCGCACTGTCCGACGATGTGGTGCAGGCGGTCGGCATCGACCCCCGGCTTCTCCTCGAGACGATGCAGGGTCTGGCCGACCCGGTCGAGTTCCTTGATGAGCTCGGACTTGACGTCGCCGCGGGAGAGTATATCGAGTACCTCGACCAGCGTGGTGAGTGCCAGACGGCTGTGCCATGCACTGTCGCCTTCGACGGCGAAGGATGCCTGCTGGAACAGGTGTTCCAGCCGCATCAGAACGCGCATGCGCTCGTTGAGCGGTTGCTCGTAGGCAATCATGCGTTCGTCGGAAGTTTCAACCATGCGCCGTTCCGAAGGTCATCGTCCGCCATCCTGCCCGGCATTGTCGCTGACATTCGCCGCCAGTGAAAGGTAGGTGCGATGCAGCGCTTCGATCCGGGGACGGATCTCGTCCGGTGCGCCGCGATTGTCCAGGACGTCATCGGCGATCGCCAGTCGCTGATGCCGGCTGGACTGGGCAGCGAGCATGGCGCGAGCCTCCGTTTCGGTGCAGCCGTCCCGTTGCATCAGCCGGGCGAGCTGTACATCCTCCGGAAGGTCGACCACAAGAATCCGGTTCATCAGTCGCCGCAATCGTTCGGACTCCACCAGCAGCGGGACCACGAGGATGACATAGGGTCCCGGGGCCTGGCGTACCTGCTCCAGCGCCCAGGCCTCGATCAGTGGATGCAGCAGGGATTCGAGCCGCTTTCGGGCATCCGCATCACGAAAGACCAGATTCCGCAGGCGACGTCGGTCCAGGCCGCCATCGGCGGCCACGATTCCGTTTCCAAAGGCGCGGATCACCGCCTCGTGTCCGGCTTCTCCGGCCGTGACCACGGCGCGGGCGCCCTCGTCGGTGTCCACGATCGTCGCGCCCAGTTCAGCGAAGTCCTCGGCAACCGTGGTTTTGCCGCTGGCGATCCCGCCCGTCAGTCCGACAATGAACATTCCCGGTGCGCCTTCTCACTGCATCGGCCCTGGGGCCTCGGGGACCATGACGATACATCGGCGGGGGCCGGCATGTCACCGGGGGCGCATGGTCCCGGGAACTCAGACTGATGCCAGGCCCGACCAGCGGAGGTACAGGCCGGTGAGTTCGTCTCCCCAAAGCAGCGCCAGCCATCCTGCGCCGGCCAGGTACGGTCCGAACGGGATCGGCAGCTGTCGGTCCCGCCCCAGCAGCAGGATCATGGCAATGCCGGTCACGGCGCCGACCAGGGCGGAGAGGAGGATGATCATGGGAAGGGCGGACCAGCCCAGCCACGCTCCCAGCAGCGCCAGGAGCTTGAAGTCGCCGTACCCCATGCCTTCCTTGCCCGTGAGAAGACGAAATGCATGGTACACCAGCCAGAGACTGAGGTAGCCGGCGACGGCGCCGAGAATCGCACCTGCCGGGTCGGTGTACACCGGAACCAGGCTCAGCAGGAGTCCGAGCCAGAGCGTCGGCAGCGTGATGCTGTCCGGCAGTAGCTGATGGTCGATATCGATGCCCGCAAGGGCGATCAACGTCCAGGTGAGCACGAGCGCGGGCAGCAGTTCCATACCCCAGCCGATCTGCCAGGCGACCGCCGCCGTGAACAGCCCGGTGGCAAGCTCCACCAGCGGGTAGCGGGGGCTGATTGTCGCGCTGCATGCGCTGCAGCGTCCCCTGAGCAGGAGCCAGCTGAGCACCGGCACGTTCTCCCAGGGCCGGATGCGGTGGCCGCAGGCGGGGCAATGGGAAGCCGGTCGCAGGAGGTTGAAGGGCGTCGTGTCGGATGGCTCCGGCGCCAGTTCCAGCACGTCCCGCGCCTGTATGCGCCAGTCGCGCAGCAGCATCTGCGGCAGGCGCAGGATCACGACGTTGAGGAAGCTGCCAACCAGCAGTCCCAGCACCAGCGCCATGGTTGCGAGCAATGCGGGTGACTGCTCCAGCAGCTGCAGCAGGACCATCTCAGCGCCGTCTCCGTGGTTGCCCGCGGATGCGGGTCAGATGACCTGGCCCATCTGGAAGATCGGCAGATACATCGCCACCACCAGGCCACCCACCAGAACCCCGAGCACGACCATGATCAGCGGCTCCAGCAGGCTGCTGAGGCTGTCGATCATGTTGTCCACTTCTTCCTCGTAGAAATCCGCAACCTTGGCCAGCATGCTGTCCAGGGAGCCGGATTCCTCGCCGATGGCGGTCATCTGGATGACCATGTTCGGGAAGAGGTTGGTCAGGCGCATGGCTGTCTGCAGCTGCTGGCCGCTGGCCACCTGGTCCTTCATCTCCAGAACCGCCTGCTGGTAGACGTAATTCCCCGTGGCGCCGGAAACCGAATCCAGCGCCTCCACCAGGGGCACACCGGCGGCGAACATGGTCGACAGGGTGCGGGCGTAGCGGGCCACCGCCGCCTTGTGCAGGATCTGGCCGACGACCGGCAGGCGCAATGCCAGCCGGTCGAGAAAGTGTACGAAGCGGGGGGAGCGTTTCTTCGCCTCGATGAAGGCAACGGTCAGGGCAATCAGCACAACGAGAATGATCAGGCCGTTGCTCTGGACGAAGTTCGACAGGTTCACCACCAGCTGGGTGAACACCGGCAGATCCGCTCCGAACCCCTGGAACAGGGACTGGAACTGGGGAACGACGAAGTAGAGCAGGAGCGCGGTCACGGCGAAGGCCACCACGAGCACGGCCGTGGGATAGAACAGCGCCTTCTTGATCTTCTTCTTGATGGACTCCGTCTTCTCAAGGTACGTGGCCAGCTTGTCCAGCAGGGTATCCAGAACGCCGGCGGCTTCCCCTGCTTCCACAAGGTTGCAGAACAGTTCATTGAAGTGACGCGGATGCTTGCCCAGGGCGTCGCTCAGGTTGGTTCCGCCTTCGACATCAGTCTTGATCTCCAGCACCAGTTCGCGCATCGAGGCGTTCTCGTGACCTCGGCCCACGATCTCCAGCCCCTGAACCAGCGGCACGCCCGCATTCATCATGGTGGCGAGCTGGCGGCTGAAGACCGCGATATCGCCGGCGGTGATCTTCTTGCGCCCCCGGCCCAGGGAGGCCAGCGCGGATTTCTTGCGCACGGCCCTGGGCTGTATGCCCTGCCGGCGCAGCTCCGCCTTCATCATGGTGACGTTGCTGGCCTGGGTCTCGCCCTTGACCTTTTCGCCGCGCTTGTCCGTACCTTCCCAGACAAACGTGGGGACCTTGGCTGCCTTCTGTGCCATGGCTGCGTCCTTGGTTGTTCCCGCTAATCCTTCGTCACGCGGTTGATCTCGTCCAGGCTGGTCACGCCCTGCATGACTTTCAGCAGACCCGAGCGACGAAGGTCGTTGACGCCCTCCTTGCGTGCCTGGTCCTCCAGCTCCAGCGCGTTGCCGCCGGACATGATGATCCGCTCCATCGCCTCGGAGACCGGCATTACCTGATAGATGCCTACCCGGCCCTTGTAGCCGAGGGTGCACTGGTCGCATCCCTTGGGGCCGTAGAGGGTGAAATCCTTGAGGTCCTCTTCGGTGAAGCCTTCCTTGAGCAGCGCTTCGCGGGGTATGTCGTGGGGCTCCTTGCAGCTGTTGCAAAGGCGCCGCGCCAGCCGCTGGGCGATGATCAGGTTTACCGAGGAGGCGATGTTGTAGGGCGGCACGCCCATGTTCGCCAGCCGGGTCAGTGTCTGGGGTGCATCGTTGGTGTGCAGCGTGGACAGCACCATGTGGCCTGTCTGGGCGGCCTTGACGGCGATCTCCGCCGTTTCCAGATCACGGATCTCGCCCACCATGATGATGTCCGGGTCCTGGCGCAGAAAGGCGCGCAGGGCAGCCGGAAAGGTGAGTCCGGCCTTGGTGTTCAGGTTGACCTGGTTGATGCCCTGCAGGTTGATTTCCACCGGGTCCTCGACCGTGGAGATGTTGCTTCCCTCGGTGTTAAGTATGTTGAGCGCCGTGTACAGGGAAACCGTCTTGCCGCTGCCGGTGGGCCCGGTGACCAGTACCATGCCGTAGGGCTTGTGAATGGCCTCCATGAACAGGTCCTTCTGCTCCGGCTCGTAGCCCAGCACGTCGATCCCGAGCATTGCCTGGCTGGGGTCGAGGATGCGCAGCACCAGCTTTTCGCCGAACAGGGTCGGACAGCTGTTCACGCGGAAGTCGATGGCGCGGGTCTTCGACAGCTTCATCTTGATGCGGCCATCCTGGGGGATGCGCCGTTCCGCGATATCCATGCGGGACATGACCTTCAGTCGCGCAGCGATGCGGGGGGCGAGCCCCAGGGGTGGGCTGGCCACGGTCCGCAGCATTCCATCCTGGCGGAAGCGCACCCGGAAGCTCTTCTCGTACGGTTCGAAGTGGATATCGGAGGCGCCCTTGTTGATGGCGTCGAGCAACACCTTGTTGACGAAGCGCACCACCGGCGCATCGTCGGCGTCCGCCTCGGTGACATCGCCGCCCCGCTCCGCCTCGTCGCCACCGGTGACCGAGAGATTCTCCAGGTCCTCGTCCAGGTCCTGCTCGCCGAAGCCCCCGGACTGGTCCTCCAGGGCGCGCTCGATGCCAATTACCAGCTTGTCCTGTTCCACCAGCACCGGCTCCGTCGTGAGGCCGGTATGGAACTTGAACTCGTCCAGGGCATCCAGGTTCGTGGGATCGGAAACAGCGACAAACAACCGCTTGCCGCGTTTGAACAGCGGTAGCGCCTGGTGATGCCGGATCAGCTTCTCGCTGACCAGGTTGGTGACCTGCGGATCGACATCGACCACGACGAGATCAAGCAGGGGAACGCCGAACTCGTTGGCTGCAGCGTGGGCAAGGTCGGCCGCGGAGAGGAGCTTTTCCTCGACCAGGTGGGCGACCAGCGGCTTCTTGGCCTTGCGTGCCGACTCGATCGCCTGGCGCGTGATGTCCTCGTCGAGCAGACCGTCGCGCACGATGCGCCCCGCCAGACCGCTCAGCTTCATTGTGGGATTTGCTGTCGCCATGCGTCTCTTCAGGTTGCGTCGATGCGCCATCGCGCCTGGAACGTGCAGCGAGAGCCAGGCGGGCGCCCCGCGGTGTGGCTGCCGGACATGTTGCCGAACTATAAACGATTGCATTTCCGCATAGGAACGACCAATCACCGGTATTGTGAAGGGGTTGGCAGGATTCGCCGCCGCAACGCGACGGCGGTGCGTACCATGCTGCCTGCCTGAAAGGCTAGGATTTGGTCAGGAGACCTTCCCGTGTCAGAACGTCGCGAAGGTGGTCCAGGGATTCCGGGTTGGCCAGGGCGCCGCGATTGCCCGGATCCTGTTCTCCCTGCAGCAGTCGGGCGACTGCGATTTCCACCTTCTTGCCGCTGCGGGTGTAGGGAATATCCTCCACCGCCACGATGTGCGCCGGTACATGGCGCGGGCTTGCGTTGGCACGTATGCGGTCCCGCAACCGGCGGCGCAGTTCCGGTGTCAGTGCTTCGCCGGGCGCTGTCATGACCAGCAGAACCACTTCCACGTCGCCGTCCACCGGCCGCCCCACCACCAGGCTGTCGGCGATGGCGTCGACGGTTTCCACCTGGCGGTAGATCTCTGCGGTGCCGATGCGAACGCCGCCGGGATTGAGGGTGGCATCCGAGCGTCCGTAGATGATCGCGCCGCCGCTGGCGGTGAAGCGGATGAAGTCGCCGTGGGCCCAGACGCCGGGATAGGTATTGAAATAGGCGCCGTGATAGCGGCTTCCATCCGGATCCCGCCAGAAGCCGACGGGCATGGAGGGAAGCGGCTGCCGGCAGACCAGTTCGCCGCGCTCGCCATCCTCGAGTGGCTGTCCGTCCGGCGCGTATGCAACCGCGTCCACGCCGAGCAGGCGGCACTGGATCTCGCCGCGGCGCACCGGCAGTATCGGGTTGCTGCCGACGAAGCAGGCGCATATATCAGTGCCCCCGGCGATCGAGCCCAGCAGCATACGGTCGGACACACTGCCGTAGAACCAGTCGTAGTCCTCGGGGAGCAACGGCGAGCCCGTGGAGAAGACCACGCGCAATGCCGACAGATCCTGCGTACCGCCAGGTTCCAGGTCACGCTTGCGGCAGCCCGCCAGGAACCGGGCGCTGGTGCCGAAGTGGGTCAGGCGCTCGGATTCCATCAGGCGCCAGAGCATGCCGAGGTCCGGGTAGGCCGGTGATCCGTCGTAGGCGTATACCGTGGCTCCGGCCATGAGGGCGGACGCCTGCCAGTTCCACATCATCCAGCCGCAGGTGGTGAAATACAGCAGGCGATCGCCGGCGCCGACGTCGCCATGGAGGATGAGTTCCTTGGCATGGTTGAGAAGGATGCCCCCGGCGCCATGGACAATGCATTTCGGCTGACCGGTGGTGCCGGACGAGTAGAGAATGTAGACCGGCTGGTCTGCCGGCAGCGGCTCGAAGGTCGGTTCCTGTCCCCGACCGGCGGCGACGGCGTCATCCCAGCCAACGAAATGGTCGCCATCCGGGAGACCGGTGCCCGGGAGCTGATCCACCACAACCACGCGGCGCACCGTGTCCAGCCGTTCGGCGAGTGCGCGGATCTGTTCCAGCCTCGGAAACGTCTTGCCGCCATAGCCGTATCCGTTCACCGCCACCAGCACGGCCGGCTCGATCTGTCCGAAGCGGTCGACGGTGGCCTCGGTACCGAAGTCCGGGGACGCCGAGGACCAGATGGCGCCGAGGCTGGTGCTGGCCAGCATCGCGACCAGTGCCTCGTATCCGTTGGCCACCAGCCCCGCGACCCGGTCTCCGGTGGACACTCCCTGCTGCCGGAGGAACGCCTCGAAAGCGCCGACGTCCGCGTACAGTTCCCGGTAGCTGCGACGGAGGGTGGGACGGCATTCCGCCACCGCCACCACCGCCTCCTGTTCCGCCCGTGGCCCCTGGGCATGGCGTAACAGGCCGGCGGCGAAGTTGAGACGCGCGCCGGGGAGCCATTCGGCTCCCGGCATCGTACGATCGCCGAGCATGGCGCGCGGCGGCGTGTCCGCCCGCAGTTCGCAGTAGCGCCAGACGGATTCCCAGAAGCGTTCCAGGTCCGAGATGGACCAGGCGTGCAGCGCACGGTAGTCGTCGAAGCGGCCATAGCCGTTGTCCGCCAGCCAGCGGATGTAACGGGCCATGTGGCTGTCCTGCAGCTGGGCCTCTCCCGGGGTCCAGAGAATCTCCTCGGTGGTGCTCATGCGGGTGGATCTCCTGCTGCTCGCTTCATTGCATGTACCAGCCGTGGCTCACCACCACGGACTGTCCGGTGAGGGCCGCGGACGGAAACGCCGCCAGGTCGACGGCAAGCTGCGACACATCCTCGAGGGTGGTGAATTCGCCATCCACGGTATCCTTCAGCATCACGTCACGGATCACCGACTCCTCGGAAATCCCAAGCTCACGCGCCTGTTCCGGGATCTGCTTTTCCACCAGCGGAGTGCGGACGAAGCCCGGACAGATGACGTTTGCCCGGACGCCGTGATCGGCTCCCTCCCTGGCCACACTCCGGCACAGTCCCAGCAGCGCATGCTTGGCGGCCACGTAGGGAGCCTTGAGGGGAGAGGCGAGCTTGCTGTGGACCGAACCCATGTACAGTACGCATCCCCCCTGGCCATCGGCATACATCCGCTGCAGGCATGCACGGGTGACCAGAAAGGCTCCGTCCAGGTGGACGGCGACGACCTTGCGCCAGTTCTCCAGACTCAGTCGGTCCACGGACTCGATATGCTGAATGCCGGCGTTCGCCACCAGGATGTCGATCCGGCCCCAGGCCTCGGCAACCTGACGCACGCCGGCATCCACGGCAGCCTCGTCGGTGACATCCATGCCTACCGCCATGACCTCGCCCCCTCCTGTGGAGAGTTCCGCCGCCGTGCTCCTGGCGGTGTCCAGGTCCAGGTCGGCGATAGCTACCCTGGCTCCCTCGCGTGTATAGCCTTCGGCGATGGCGCGGCCGATCCCGCGGCCGGCGCCCGTGATCAGTGCAACCTTGTCTGCGAGACGCATCGGTTTGATCTCCGTTGATTGAGCTGCCTACCGTCCGCCGTAGACCTCGGCGGGCAGGTAGGTGGCCAGCTGCGGCATCCAGAACACCAGCATGAGTCCGAGCAACTGGAGCGCGACGTAGGGCGCCGTGCCCTTGTAGATATCCAGGGTTGTGATGGTCGGCGGGCAGACGCCCTTGATGTAGAACAGGGCGAAACCCACCGGAGGCGTGAGGAACGAGGTCTGCAGGCAGATCGCGAACAGGATCGCGAACCAGACCGGGTCGACCCCGAGGGCGAATACCACCGGTGCCACAAGTGGCAGGATGATGAGCGTGATCTCCACCCAGTCGAGAAAGAACCCGAGCAGGAAGACGATCGCCAGGATGGTCAGGACGATGCCTGTTTCGTCGAATGGCAGCCCGGTAATGGCGTCGCGGACCACGTCGTCGCCACCGAGCCCGCGCAGTACCGAGGCGAACACGGTCGCGCCGATGAAGATGGCGAAAATGAAGCCCGTGGTAAGGCTGGTCTGGTACAGGGAGTTCTTCAGGGTAGCGAAGTCCAGCCGGCGATAGGCCAGGGCAAGCAGCAGGGCCCCCGCTGCCCCCACCGCGGAGGCCTCCGTGGTGGTCGCAAAGCCGGTGAAGATGGAACCCAGCACCGCGATGATCAGCGCCAGTGGCGGAATAACCGCCAGGGCCACATCCAGCAGCAGGCGTGCGGTGACCTGCGGCCGGTCGCGTGGTGCGGGGGCAAAGTCGCGCTGGATGTAGGATCGCAGCAGGATATAGCCGATGTACATGGCGCCGAGCATGATGCCGGGAAGCAGCGCCCCCATGAACAGCCGGCCCACCGAGGCTTCCGGGGTGCCCAGGCGATCCGCCATCAGAACCAGCATGATACTGGGCGGGATCAGGATCCCCAGCGTGCCGACGGAACAGGCGGTACCCACGGTCAGCCCCTTGTTGTAGCGGGCCTTGAGCATGGGGCCGATGGACAGCATGCCAAGCAGCACCACGGAGGCGCCGATGATCCCCGTGGATGCCGCCAGTAGCACGCCGACAATGACCACGGTGACCGCGTAACCGCCCCGCAGTCCGCCGAAGAGCTTGACCAGGGAGTCCATCAGCCGCTCGGCGATGCCGGAACGGTCCAGCATGATGCCCATGAAAATGAACATCGGCAGCGCCACCATGAGCTCGTTGGAGATAATTCCGTACACCCGGCGGTCGAGCACGCCGATGGTTCCCCCCCAGGTGAACCAGATATCGGACTGGAAGAACTCCACCATGACGAAACCGAGGGCGGCGAAGGCGAACCCCACGCCGGCCAGGGCCCAGGCGACCGGAAATCCCAGCAGCAGCAGCACCATGAAGCTACCGAACATGGCGGTTACAAGGATCTGTTCGGTGGTCATTGCTGTCCTCCCTGGCGTTCATCCGCAGGCTTCTCGCCGCCCCGCCGGTCCGGCGGGTCATAGCGTCGGGGGAAGCCGAAGAGGAGGGTGGAGCAGCGCAGCGCCCGGGAGACGATGGCGATGGTAATCAGGGCTATGCCGATGGGGATCATCGACTTGATGATGAAGCGGTACGGCAGGCCGCTGGGAGCCTGGGAGCGTTCTCCGCGCTGGAACGAACGCTGAGCGTACTCGATCATCTGGTCGAGCATAAGGTAGAGGATCGGCAGCAGTAGCAGGACGATGCAGATCAGCTCAATCCACGCCTGCGTCCTGAGCCCGAACCGTTCCCGCAGCACGTCCACCCGCACATGGGCGTCCCGCACGACGCCGTAGGCCAGGGTGAGCATCAGCGCGGCACCGAACATGTGCCAGGAAAGCTCTTCCATGGCGATGGAACCGCGTCCGAGGATGAAGCGATTGACCACATTGGACAGCACCACGGCCAGCGTCGCCAGCCACAGGAACGAGGCCGCCTGCCCGATCAGGGCGATGACGCGATCCACCTGGTGGGAGAGGAAATTGGTGGGAAGCTCGTCCTGCTTCCGTCCTGTCATGCCGGGTGCGGAGTAGGTTCCTCCGGGCGACGGGCCCTTCGGTTCGGTCATGGCTGCTGCTCCTGCCTTGCTCGCTGCGATGCCAGTATCCCGTAGGGAACGATCGAACGCAGCTGCGCGAGCCTGCGTGGTCTACCGGATTACGGACAGCAGTGGCGCTTGGGAGAGACGTTGACAGGCCAGGGACCGGGGCAGCATCCCCG
>SLLM01000029.1 GCA_007134055.1 Ectothiorhodospiraceae bacterium
CCGCGCTACGGGGCCTCCAGGCTGCCGGACATCGATTTGCGACTCCCGGGGCACCGGACCTGCACCTGTTCTTCATCGATTCCACCCGGGTCCAGTGCGCGCTCGGCCGTGCGGGAACCGCTGCACCCTGGCCCGCTGGCATCCCCCGCCTGCGGCTGCCCCGGGACGCGCCCAGTCGCTCCACCCTCAAACTGGAGGAAGCACTGCTGACCTTCCTCGATGACGAGGAACGACGCACCAGGCTACGCCCGGGCAAACGGGCGGTGGATCTGGGAGCCGCCCCGGGGGGCTGGACCTATCAGCTTGTTCGTCGCGGCATCCACGTCACGGCGGTCGACAACGGACCCATGGATCCACGCGTCATGGAAAGCGGGCTGGTGGATCATGTGAACGCCGACGCCTTCCGCTACCGCCCGCCCGCGCCGGTGGACCTGCTGGTCTGTGACGTGGTCGAACAGCCGCGACGCATCGCCGCGCTGGTCGGGCAGTGGCTGGCGCGTCGCGACTGCGACGAAGCCGTGTTCAACCTGAAGCTGCCGATGAAACAACGCTACCGGGAAGTCGCCGAATGTCTCGAACGTCTGCGGCGCGCAACCGCTGCCGGCGGCGGGGTAACGGTACAGTGTCGCCACCTCTACCACGACCGCGAGGAGGTCACCGCCCACGTTCGCGTCAACCGGCCTCGCTGAGCTCCCGGTCATTCCGCTCCGGAACCGCGTCGCGCAGTGCAAGGAGTTCA
The DNA here is from genome assembly GCA_007134055.1 of Ectothiorhodospiraceae bacterium. Lineage (GTDB taxonomy): Bacteria > Pseudomonadota > Gammaproteobacteria > Nitrococcales > Aquisalimonadaceae > Natronocella. The sequence continues at coordinate 740 of SLLM01000029.1, forward strand.
TCCAGTTCCAGCAACACGCCCTGCACCGCGCCCGCCCGCGGGTGGACGTACCGGCCGCACAGCCCTGCTCCGATCCAGTCTCCCGCGTGGCGGAGCTCGATCCGGAAGGCGCGCTCCAGGCAGGGATCCGTCATTGGCAGAAGACGGTACTCCGCCCCGGAGAGCGTTGCCCGCAGCGCCTCCCGCACCACCTCCGCCATTGCCTCCGGTGCCGGGCCCGAAGCCCCCGGAAGCAGCCACAGACCAAGCAGGTGTCCGTGCAGATGCTGGCCGCCGCAAGTCGCGTGCAGCCCATGAACACTACCCTGGGTGCACAGCAACACCGGATGTTCCTCGTTGTCGGCGATGGCGAGCAGACCCTGCTCCAACAGGTCGATCGGCGCGGCCACGAGCTTGGGTCCCGGTCGCTCTCCCTCCCGGGCCGGGCGAACCGGACCCGAATGTGCGTGGCGCACGGGAAGCTTCAGGCGAGCCAGCGGTCGCCGGATATCGATGACGAGGTCCTGTATCGGATGGCGTCCCTGGAGGGGGTCGGTGAGGTCCCGACGCGACAGCAGTCGGTGCAGCGCTTCCGGGGTCAGACTGGGGGCATGGTCCATGATGCTCTCCTGGTTGGTAACGCGAGACCGCCATGGCACACATAGAATCCCCTGGTCCCGGCCCCGGGGGATTCAGGCCATGGCGGTCACCAGTCGAGCGGCAATGGATGCGAACTGACGACTACCTCCCCCGGACCCTTTCGCTGGGCCAGGGGTGGATAAATCGCCGCATTGTCGCTGGATGCCCGATCATGTCATGAAACTCGCCTAGAATCTCGGAATGACAGTAGCAAGTGGCCGGCCGTCGCGCAAGCCTCTGCCCTTGCCTTCGCGGGATGGTGAACGACGATATCCGCGCCACGGGGAGGCGGGACCCATGCGACGCTTTCATATCGCGATCGGCGTGGCGGACATCGCCGCATCGGTGGACGACTACAGCCAGCGACTGGGACAGCATCCCGTGCTGGTGGTGCCTGGAGAGTACGCCCTGTGGCGAACGGAGGCTCTGAACCTCTCCATCCGTTACATGCCGGCGGAGCCGGGAAGCCTGCGGCACGTGGGCTGGGAGGATACCCAGGCGCGGACGCTGTCGGTGCAGCGGGATGTCAACGGCCTGATCTGGGAGTATTTTTCAGCGGAGGACCAGGCCCGCGAGATCCGGGCCAACTGGCCTCGTGCCGACTATCGCCCCCGATGACGAAGGATCCAGGTACCGGTCGCAGGGAACCTGCGCCGGCCGCGTCACCCTCTGGATGCGGCTGGCACCGCGACGTGACGCATCATCCGGTTCAGCACGATCCGGTACAGGGGCAGGAAGAACAGGATGCTGAAGCCCATCTTGAACACGTAGTCCACGGCCGCGATCTCGACCCAGTTGGCAGCCATGAAGGCATCCGGGCTCTGGTAGAACGCCACCGAGAAGAACAGGGCCGTATCGGCGGCATTGCCAACCACCGTGGACACCACCGGCGCCAACCACCAGGGCCCCAGAAACTTGATGCGATCGAAAACCTGGGCGTCGAGCAGCTGCCCGACCAGATAGGCAACGAAGCTGGCGAAGGCGATGCGGGCCACGAACAGGTCGAAGTCGGCCAGGCTGCCGAACCCCTGGAACGCGGCTCCCTGAAAGAGAACAGAGAAGACGTAGGACACGATCAGCGCCGGAAACATGACACTCAGCACCACTTTCCGCGCCAGGGACTTGCCGTAGACGCGGACGGTAAGATCGGTCACCACGAAGATCAGCGGGAACGACAGGGCACCCCAGGTCGAATGAAATCCGAGAATCTGGAACGGGATCTGTACCAGATAGTTACTTGCCGCGATCACCAGGATGTGTAGCGCTGCCAGCACAGCGAACAGTTGCCCGGTGCGGGCGGACAACCGGTGATCGGGAGAATCGGGGCGGTAGTTGGTTTCACTCATCTCGGCTTCCGCAGCGCCTGGCCAAAGTCCTCCACGGGCAGACACGGATCCGTTCCGGGAAGGACGACGCGGGAAGTGTACGCCATGTCCCCGCCAGGCGCAGCCTCACCGGCGCACCACGGCTACAATGATCCCCGGACAGGGCAGGCGGCCTCCGCGGGAATCAGAATGCCAGTTCCAGGCCGGCGGTCACCGCCGCGCTCCGGGGATGGCTGTCGCCGTCCAGGTCCACCCGGTCCAGGGTCCAGGCCACGTCCACATGAAGCAGCCTGACAAGCGTCAGGCCGAGACTCAGGTAACTGAGCTCGCTGCCGGCGAAGTTGCGATGATACCCCGCCCTGACGCCGGGTATGAGCCAGCTTTCCGTCAGATAGCCGCCGGAGATGCTCCCCCACCGGTGTCCATCCCCCACCGGGTCGTTGGTTTCATTCGCATCCAGCGAGGCGGCAACCAGCCAGCGCCGCGATTCAAAGGGGAACCAGGCGCCCTCGAGCGTCAGCTGTGGCCGCATCTCGTAGGTTTCGGCGAGATCGACGCGGTCTTCGAAATGGGCCGCGGACTGGCAGTTTGCCTGACGCATGCCAGCGTACGCGTCGCAGTTGGCGCCGATCACCGGGTAGTCGAACTCCGGGGAATTGATGTTGGCGAGCGTCAGACCGGCCTGGTAGCGGTCGGCGACCCAAAGCACCCCAAGGTCGATGCCCAGGGAACTGGTAGTCCGGCTGTTGGAATCGTACTCGTCCCGGAGCACATCTCCGATCTCCTCGTCGTCGATATCCTGCAACGCGATCACGCTCTTCGTGAGTCGGGCCTGGTAGTGGACCAGCCGGGCGCCGGCATGAAGGCGTCCCGTCGAGGCATTGAGTACCTCCCGTCCCAGGCCGACACCGATCTCCCGCCAGCGCCCGCCCTTGATATAGGCTGCGGTCCGGCTCTCCAGCACCTCCTGTTCGGAATCATAAGCGAGCGGTGCATCCAGAAACCCCAGGCGCGCCTGCGCGCCGAATCGCACATCCAGCGTCATGGTGCCGGCCCGGGTATCGGTGGAGAGCAGGAACGGAGTGCCGGGGGCCTGTGCCGAACCGCTGACCTTTACGTACCCGTCGCGGGCGAGGGTCTCCAGCAATCCATCAAACCGGGCGATGACCTCCTCCGCTTCCTCCACGGTGACGTTTTCACGATCGAGCTCGTCAATGAGGTCGTCGATCTCTTCCAGGAAGTCGTCCGTATCACCAGCCTCGTACTTCAGCCCCACGGGACCAAGCAGCCCGAACCGGAATCCCGGTGCCTCCGCCGCCGACGCAGCGGAGGGATTGCCCGTGGCCGACGCCACCGTACCCGGAACGCTCACCTTGCCGAAGGTCAGTGTCGGCCCGGAACGGACCAGCTCCGGGCCGGCCTGTGCCACCGTGAAGCAGGCTGTCAGCACCACCACGAGGACGGCGGAGAGCACGGAAGAACGGAATCGATTCATGCCAGGCCCCTGGAAGTCTTGCGTCGCCGGAGCCGTGGGCACACGCCCCGCTCCCTGTTCGCGAATCGCGGCAAACCCGCGCCGCGAACGCGTCAGAATGGGACAGTACAGGCGAGCATCGGGGCAGGCTGC
>SLLM01000156.1 GCA_007134055.1 Ectothiorhodospiraceae bacterium
GAGCCGGACACGCTGGCCCATCCGATTGCCGTGTTTCATGGCGACCTCGATCAGAACATTCCACCGTCCCATTCCCGCCAGCTTGCTGACCGCCTGCGGCGGGGAAGCCTTCGCGGCCTGGCCGGCCACGGTCACTATGCCTTGTTCAGCCGCCAGGTACTGGAGTCGATGTTGCAGGCGGCCGGCGGCCGCAGTCGTGCTGCCCGCCGCCTCGATCGGGCTCCGGAGACGGACGCGGGGTCCGGTAGCCGGCGGATCCATGGTGAAGCCGCGATCATCACCGGTGCCAGCAGCGGCATCGGCGCGGCTATCGCCCGGCGCCTGGCGGCTGCGGGCATGCGGGTGATGCTTGCTGCCCGCCGTGAGGATCGCCTGCTGGCACTGGCAGATGAGATTCGCGAGGCCGGCGGGGTGGCTGAATACCGGGTGGTGGATGTCACCGACCGCAAGGCGATGACCCGGCTTGCGGAAGACACGCTGGCCCTCTGGGATCGCATCGACGTGCTGGTGAACAACGCCGGAATCATGCCGCTTTCCCGTCTCAAGCTGGCACGGGTGGATGACTGGGACGCCATGGTGGACGTCAACATCAAGGGTGTCCTCTACGGTGTTGCCGCGGTGTTTCCGCACATGGAGTCCCGGGGCTGGGGGCATATCGTGTCCCTGTCGTCCATCGCCGGATTGCGCGTGGGGCCGGGCGGCACGGTGTACTCGGCGACCAAGTACGCAGTACGGGCGATCGCCGAGGGCATTCGCCTGGAGGGGCGGGACCGGATCCGTTCCACGGTGATCTATCCCGGCGCCATCGACACCGAACTGCCGGAGGGGATCCCCGACGATCGGATCAGCGCAGGGGTCACCGAACTCTACCGGCAGGCGATCCCGGCCGATGCCATAGCCGCCGCGGTCGAGTACGCGGTGGGTCAGCCACGGACGGTCGATGTCAACGAGATCGTGGTCCGCCCCACTGCGCAGGAGTTCTGAGCGCGGTCCCGGTATTGCGGGACCCCGCGCCCCGGCGGCAGTCCATGCCCCGTTCAGCCTTGCGGGGCGGGTTCGGTCGCATCCGATGGCTCATCGCCGGTGTCCCCATCCGGTGGTGCCCCGGCGTTCATGAACATCTCCGCGCCGCGTTCCTCGAAGTACAGCAATGCATGGCGTACCGCATGGAGAACCGTCGGTGGCGACAGGCCACCACCAGTCGGCAGCAGGAAAGGGGGTGGGTCCTCCGCCTCCGCGAGCGCGTCCGGTTCCAGGTCTTCCAGCGTCAGCCCGTCGAAAGCGCGAATCCAGTCGCTGCGATTCACCTCGAGAACACGATCGCTGTTGCCACCCTCCCGGTCGGCGGCGATGCGGACGCCGGTGATCGTGCCGTCCACGAGCACCCCGATCAGCAGCCGCACTTCGTTCCCTTCACTGTCGGTGGTAACCGCCGGGATGATCGCGGCAGCGGGTTCGCCATCCGTCAGGGCGCGGTACACGGTGACCGGCTCGGTGGTTCCGAGCCTGGGCGATTGCACCCGGGCCGTGTTCCGTACCGGATTGTTGTCGTAGGTATCGGCCGGCAGGATCTGGTGGACCTGCCGCACCAGGACGAGGCGCCGGTTTTCCTCCACCCGTTCCACGCTCCGGTCGTGAATGTAGACAAGGGTGGCGATGCCGCCCAGGGCGACCAGTGCCACCAGCACGACGGCAATGAGTATGTCCCGTGTCATGGGTCAGGTCCCATTGCGCGGATCACTCCGCCCACTGCCATCGTACACGGTACCGTCGCGCCGCGCCCGCCGGGCCCTGACCCGGGCCACGGCGGCCTGGATGACCGCCTGCTTCGAGGCATGGTCGGATCCCGGCTCCGGTAATGCCTCCTTCCGGAGGACGGTCCGGGCGGCTTTCTTCTCGCGGCGCCGCTGCTCGCGCTCCTGTTCCCGCCGGGTGATACGTTCGTTCCGTCGCCGGAAACGGAGACGCGCCCGGTCCGCGCGACGCAGCCGTTCGGCCTCCGCCAGGACCTCGCGAATCGGGGCCGCCAGAGGTGACACGGGCGCCGCCGGCTCCCCGGTAGTTTCGACGTGAATGCAGTCCACCGGACAGGGCTCAATGCACAGGTCACATCCGGTGCATTCGTCGCGGATCACGGTGTGCATCAACCTGGGTGCGCCGACGATGGCATCCACGGGGCAGGCCTTGAGACACAGGGCGCAGCCGATGCACTGCTCCTCGTCGATCCGGACCACGGTGGTCGACGCCTTCCCGTCGTCGTGTGCCGGGTTCAGCGGTACGGGTTTGCGTCCGAGAAGGCGCGCGATGCGCCGGATCGTGCGCTCACCGCCTGGTGGACACTGGTTGATCTCCGCCTCGCCGCTGGCAATGGCCCGGGCGTAGGGAAGGCAGCCCGGGTAATCGCACTGGCCGCACTGGGTCTGTGGCAGCAGCGCGTCGATGCGCTCCTCCAGGGGACGATCCCGAACGCCAGGGCGGCTCGCTGTCAGGCCGAGGAGAAAGCTCCACTGCAGCATCGTGTCGCCGGCTTGCCGCAACGGCTTGAGCATGGTCTTCCCCCCGGGCCGTTACTTGACCTTCATGCCCGGTTGCGCCCCGCTGTCGGGCTCGAGGATGAAAATATCCTCCCCTCCGGGACCGGCTGCCAGCACCATACCCTCGGAAACGCCGAAACGCATCTTCCGAGGTGCGAGATTGGCGACCATCACCGTCAGCCGGCCCTTGAGCTGCTCGGGTTGATAGGCCGCGCGGATGCCGGCGAAGACGGTCCTCTGCTCGCCTCCCAGGTCCAGATTGAGGCGCAACAGCTTGTCGGCGCCGTCCACGTACTGGGCATCGGCTATGCGTGCCACCCGCAGGTCCACCCGTGCGAAGGCATCGATGTCGATGGGGTCGGCAATCGGCTGTTCCCGGAGGTGGGGACTTGTGTCGACACGACTGTCCGTGGCCTTCAGGGTATCCCGGGATTCCTCCACCATGGCGTCGACCGCCGCCCGCTCGACCCGGGTCGCCAGCGGTTCGAAGCGTCTTATCGCGTGATCCAGCAGTGGTTTGCGCACGGCCTGCCAGTCCTGTGCCGGGATATCCAGAAACCCCTCCGCAGCCGTGGCAATCCGGGGCACCACCGGCTTGAGGAAGGTCATCAGCACCCGGAAGAGGTTCAGGGTCATGGTGCAGATGCCCTGGACTTCCGGCAACGTGGCTTCGTCCTTCGCCAGTACCCAGGGCTTACGGTCGTCGAAGTACTGGTTCGCCTGGTCCGCCAGCGCCATGATCTCGCGTATCGCCCGGGAAAACTCCCGTTCCTCGTAGGCTTCCGCAATACGCTCCCCCCGGGCCACGAAATCCCGGTAGAGTTCCGGGCTGTCGAGTTGCGGTCCGAGCCGGCCGTCGAAGCGCTTGTTGATGAAGCTGGCGCTGCGACTGGCGATGTTCACCAGTTTGCCCACCAGGTCGGCGTTGACCCGCTGGATGAAATCCTCCAGGTTCAGGTCCAGGTCGTGGACGGAACTGCCGAGCTTTGCCGCCAGGTAGTAGCGAAGGTACTCGGGCTGCATGTGGTTGAGAAAGGTACGGCCCATGATGAAGGTGCCCCGGGACTTGGACATCTTCTGGCCGTTGACCGTGAGGAAACCGTGGGCGCAGATCCGCGTGGGCTTGCGAAAGCCCGCGCCGTGAAGCATGGCGGGCCAGAAAAGTGCGTGGAAGTACACGATGTCCTTGCCGATGAAATGGTACAGCTCGGCTTCGGAATCCGGCTTCCAGTACGCGTCGAAGTCCACCCCGTTGCGATCGCACCAGTTGCGGAAACTTGCCATGTAGCCGATCGGCGCGTCGAGCCAGACGTAGAAATACTTGTCCCGGGTGTCGGGTATACGAAAGCCGAAATAGGGTGCGTCACGGGAAATGTCCCACTCCCGCAGTCCTTCCTTGAACCATTCCCTGAGCTTGTTCGCCACTTCCGGCTGCAGGTGACCGCCGCTCGCCCATTGCTGCAGCATGTCCTGGAAATCCTGGAGCCGGAAAAAGTAGTGTTCCGACTCCTTCTCCACCGGCCTGGCACCGGAGACCACGGAGACCGCGTTGTTCAGCTCCCCGGGCGTGTAGGTTGCGCCGCAGGCCTCACAGGAATCGCCGTACTGGTCGGCGGCGCCGCAGCGCGGGCATTCACCCTTGATGTAGCGATCCGGAAGGAACATCTTCTCCTCCGGATCATAGGCCTGTTTGATGACACGGCTGGTTATGTGCCCTGCGGCCTTTAGCCGGTTGTAGATCAGCTCGGAGTAATGGCGGTTCTCCTCGGAA
>SLLM01000113.1 GCA_007134055.1 Ectothiorhodospiraceae bacterium
AACCCTACTTCGGCCGATCCGCGGGGTTGCGCGACATCTGGCAGAACATGCTGGGCGCGCTGCTGGCCGTGGCCGTGCTCATCCCACAGCGCCCGATGCGCTGGGCCGCAACCGTGTTGGCCCTCGCCCTGCTGGTTCTCGAACTGCTCAATCCGACCCTTTCTCTCGTCGACCGCGCGATTGCGCGGTACCAGTTCCCGGTGCTCAGCGATTTCACCACACCGCTGGAGACCCGCCGCTGGTCGAGCGGCGCCGTCGACTCGACGGTATACCGAACCGGTGAACGCTCGCTGCGGGTCATCCTGAGCGCGGACCGGCAATACCCCGGCACCACACTGCGGCGCTCCTTCGGCGACTGGAGCGGATTCGAGACCCTGGAACTCAGCGTATTCCTGACGAACAACACCCCGCTTGACCTGACGGTGTCGATCCGCGACCGGGAGCACGCAACCCGCGGCGGCCCGTTCCACGATCGCTTCAACAGGACCTTCCAACTCCAACCGGGCTGGACCGACCTCGCGATACCGGTCGCCGACATCCGCGACGCACCGCGGGGGCGCACCCTTGACCTGGACCAGCTGACCGACATGGCCGTATTCGCGACCAACCTCGACGAGCCGCGGATCATCTACCTGGACCGTATCCAGCTGACCCCGTAGCCACCGCCGGGACGAGGCGGCTACGGAAGCACCCCCCGCACAGACATGACCTCCCGCCCTGACGGCACCCAACAACGCCGACCCCGACCTCGAATCCGGCATCCATGGCCATTACACATAAAATAGAATTCATTTCCATAATTGATACGAACAATGCTTTTTGTATATATGTTTATATATATCTCGTGTTTACAATTCGTTATATAGATTCCGTGCCATTCCCTCTCATCATACGCCCGACCAATGAATCCAGTCGATTTTCTCTGATGTGACGTACATCACACGCATTCTGCGACACCCGACACGGCTGCCCCGCCCACCGCTCAATACGCTGCACCTCATCAAGCAGGCAATTGCTTCCACTTGAGCGAAGCGGGATAGAACAATGAAGAACGGCAATCACACCAAGTCCTCCAAGTCCCTGGCCTGGCGTCGCGGCTTCGGGGCGATCCTGCTTGCAGTTGCCGTGGCACTGGCCGGCTGCATGTCGACGAGCGACACCCCACCGCGTTCCGGCAATGCCAGCGAAGGACAGGGATCCACCGGTGATGGCAGCGGCGGGAATTCCGGCGGCGGCGAGAACGCACCGCCCGATAACGCCGGCAACGAACCCAACGTGATCAAGCTGTCCTGGACAGCCCCAAGTTCCCGGGAGAACGGCGAACCCATCAGCCTGAGCCAGATCGAGAGCTACGCGCTGTTCTACGGCGACGCCAGCGGCGACTACTCGGATTCGATCGAGATCGCCGACGACGGCACCAACGCGCTGGCGCTGGATTTCCTGGACCCCGGCACCTATTACGTGGCCATGAAAGTCAAGGACACGGATGGGCTCTGGAGCAGCCATTCCGAGGAAGTCCAGATCACCATCCAGTAATGGATCGCGCTTCACCGGCGTTCTCCGGTGAAGCGCGCCAGGCATCACCCCCGCCCCTGGAACGAAGCGCCGGCACTTCCCTGTTTGTGAACAAGCTCACACAAGAAACGTGACATTACGCACATCGATCCCTCCTCCCGCTGATTAGTCTGATTCGGACAGCCGGCGCTCCGGCTGTCGCCCGGACCACGCAACAAGGGAGATGTTGTCCGTGATGCACCCAGGGAGGGAAATCCGGAAACGTGCTCTGCTTCTCATCACCCCAGTGCTTTTCATGGGCGGCTGCATGGCCTCGGGAGAGGATCGTGAGGCCGGCAACGCCGCCACCGGCACCACGACGATCACCTGGACGGCGCCGGCAAGCCGCGAGAACGGCGACCCCATCAGCCTCTCGGATATCTCCGCCTACCAGGTCCACTACGGCACCTCCAGCGGCAACTACTCGGAATCAATACAGTTTCAGGACGACGGCACGAATGCCCGAGTGCTCACTGAGCTCGCCCCCGGGACCTATTACGTGGCCATGAGGGTCAGGGACACGGACGGGAATACAAGCAACTATTCGGAGGAGATCGTTGTCACTATTCCCTGAGAACGCGCTACGCGTGGCTGCCAACCCCACGCGTTCTGGGTACAATCCCGGATGGTAAAGCATTGACCTGACAACGACACTGCCGCCAATATGGGAGGCTGTTTCACGTTCAGGGCGCGATCAGGCAGATACTCTATACCGGCGAACGTGTTTGAGAGGGCTTGGTGTCAGCCCGATGCGCGCCGAAGAAGCCGCACGGAGCTGAAGGCCATGGAGACCGAAAATATGGGGTGGGCGAAGTTCATCAAGCTGGGCTTGTTGTTGCCGGCAGTCATTGCCGTTGCGGCATGCGGCACCATGGGCGCGTCCGACATTCCGGCGCCCGATCCGGTGGATACGCCGGACTACGTCATCGGTGCCGGCGACCAGCTGCAGATCTACGTACGCGACAATCCCGACCTATCCGTATCGTTGCCCGTCCGCCCGGACGGCAAGATCTCCGTCCCCATGGTGCGGGACGTGCAGGCTGCCGGCCTGACTCCCAGCGAACTCGGAGACGAACTGGAAACGCAGCTCTCGGAATACGTGCGGGAGCCGACCATCACCGTCATGGTCACGGGTTTCGTGGGCACCTATTCCGATCAGGTCCGCATCATAGGTCAGGCACAGCAGCCGCAGTCCCTGGCCTACCGGGACGGCATGACGGTACTGGACGCGCTCATCCAGGTCGGGGGGCTGACACCCTTCGCAGCGGGCAACCGCGCCACCCTCGTGCGCCAGCGGGGCGGCGAAAGCGAGAGCTACACCGTGCGCCTGAACGACCTGCTGAACGATGGGGACATTCGGCACAACCATCAGTTGCGCCCCGGGGACATCCTGATCATCCCGGAGGCCCTGTTCTAGAGGCCGTCGGCCAGCGCCGTGCGGGCGGCCCGCATGGACCAGCAGCCTGAACGAAACAGGCAAGGATGAACGTACCCCATGCATGAACTCTACACCTACATACTGAGTGAACTGCGCGGCACCTGGCGGTTCCGCTGGTACGCGCTGATCGTCGCCTGGCTGGTAGCCATTGCTGGCGCCTACATGATCCTGACCCTGCCGGACCAGTACCGCGTGGAGTCTCGGATCCAGATCGACACGGACTCCGTTCTCCAGCCCCTGCTCGCGGATCTCGCCATCGCGCCGAACCTGGATCAACGGGTGCAGATGCTGACGAACACGGTGCTGCGGCGGGAGAACGTGGAACGCATCGCCCGGGAGAGCGACATGCTGCTGGAGGCCCGTTCCACGGAGCAGGAGAACCGGATTGTCGAAAACCTCGGCGGTCGGATCAACATCAGCTCCGCCCGCGGCCGCGGCAACCTCTACACGATCTCCTATTCCGGGCGCAATCCGGAGCAGGCGCGCCAGGTGGTGCAGTCGGTCATCGACATCCTCACCGAAGAGGCCCTGGGCGCCACGCGGGCGGATTCGGCCTCCGCCACCAGGTTCCTGGAGGAGCAGATCGAGCAGTACGAGGACCGCCTCCGGGAGGCCGAACAGCGGTTGGCAAGCTTCAAGCGCGAGAACATGGGTCTGCTCCCCGAACAGGGCGGCCGGGACTACTACGGCCGGCTGCGGGCGGCGGAAGACCAGCTGGAGAGCCTCGAGGCCAACATGCGCCAGGCGGAACGGCGGCGGGATTCCCTGCGCGAGGAGCTGACGGCCATCGAGGAAGGACGGCACGTGGACGTCGTCAACCCCCAGGTCACGATGATGGAGGAGCAGATCCGGCAGAGCAACCAGCGCCTGGACGAGCTGCTGCTCCGCTACACGGAATCCCACCCGGACGTGCGCGCCCTGCAGGCACAGATCGAACGCCAGGAGGAGCGCCTGGTCGCGCTTCGCGAAGGACCCGCCGGAGACGAAGTGAGGGATCCGAGCGACAACCCGGTCTACCAGGAGCTGCGGATCCGGCTGAACGACTGGAACGCGGAAGTCGCCGCCCTGGAGACGCAGATCGAGGACCAGCAGCGCCGCATCAGGAACCTGGTTTCCCGGGTGGACGAGATCACGGAGGTGGAAACGCGGCTCGCCGATCTCACCCGGGACTACGAAGTAACCCGCAGCCGCCACAACACCCTGATCAACCGGCTGAGTACGGCGCAGATGTCCACCGATGCGGACATGGCCGGCGGCCAGATCCGCTTCCGGGTCGTGGATCCGCCGGTAACTCCCTCGAACCCCTCCG
>SLLM01000263.1 GCA_007134055.1 Ectothiorhodospiraceae bacterium
ACCCCCTGGGACGACCAGGGTCTGGGGTTCGACCTGGCGGTGCACGCAGGCACTCTCTCGGCGGTGCTGGTCTACTTCCGGCGGGATGTCCAGTCGATCATCCGGGACACGCTGGGCTCCCTGGCGACCCGTCGATTGGACGGCGACGCACGCCTCGGCTGGTGGGTGGTGATTGCCACGATTCCGGTGGGGCTTGCGGGCCTCACGTTCAAGGAACTGGTGGAAACCACGCTGCGGACACCGGAAGTCGGAGCCATTGTCATGGCCTGTGCCCTGATCGGTTTCGGCCTCCTGCTGGGCCTGGCGGACTGGCGTTTTCGCGGTGAACGCACGGAGCGCGACCTGCGCCTGTCTGACGCCCTGATCATCGGTTTCGCCCAGGCGCTGGCGCTGATTCCGGGCACGTCCCGTTCCGGGATCACCATCACCGCCGGGCTGTTCGTGGGCCTCGGCCGTGAGGCGGCGGCACGATTTTCCTTTCTCCTGTCAATTCCGGTGATCGTGCTGGCCAGCGGACTGATGCTGATCGATCTGGTGCGCGATGGCGCCGCCACGGACTGGACGGCGTTCGGCCTGGGCGCGGTGATCGCGGGTCTCAGCGCCTTCCTGTGCATCCACTATTTCCTGGTATTCATCAGCCGGATCGGAATGCAGCCTTTCGTGATCTACCGCCTGGTTCTGGGGATCATTCTGTTGATGCTGTTCCTGTAGGGAAAACCTGTGCCCAGCCCGGCATCACGCCCGGCGACGCTGTCGCCTGCCCTGACCCCGGCCGAGAGCATGGCCGCTCGCCGTCGGCGCCGGCAGGGCGACAACTGCCCGCAGCCGGGGAAACGGGTCCGACTTATGGGGGATGGCCATGGCGTCGACGAAGTGTTCCTGGAAGCGGGGCTCGGTCGCCGTCTCGACCTTCTGCACCCCCCGGACGACTTCCTCGATTTCCCGCCGCGCCTTGCGGCTCAGGAGCGCGATCCGCGCGCCCGTGCCGGCGGCATTGCCGGCGGAGGTGACGTGCTCGAGCCGGCAGTCGGGTATCAGCCCCAGGATCATTGCGTACTTGACGTCGATGTGCGCACCAAAGGCGCCGGCCAGGCGGATGCGATCCACTTGCTCGGTGCCGAAGTGCTCCATGAGCAGCCGGATGCCGGCGTAGAGTGCGCCCTTGGCGAGTTGCACCGCGCGGATGTCGTTCTGGGTGATGCGGATGCTGCAGGAGGCGTCCTCGTAGAGGATGTAGGCAAAGGTGCGCCCGTCGGGCACCACCCGCGGCGTGCGCGCGGCGAGGCTGCCGTTGACCACGCCCTCGTGGTTGATCACCCCGGCGAGGAACAACTCGGCGATGGCCTCGATAATCCCCGAGCCACAGATACCGCTGACCCCTACCCTGGCGATGGTCCTGTCGAAACCGGGCTGGTCCGACCAGCGGCCGCTGCCGATCACCTTGAACCGCGGCTCCAGGGTCGCCGGGTCGATACGCACCCGTTCCACCGCGCCCTTTGCCGCCCGCTGACCACTGCTGATCTGGGCGCCCTCGAAGGCCGGCCCGGTAGGGCTCGAGGCGGCCAGTAGCCGGTGCCGATTGCCGAGCACGATCTCCGCGTTGGTGCCGACATCCACGATCAGCATCAGCTCCTCCCCCAGGTAGGGCGTCTCGGAGAGGATTACCGCGGCGGCGTCGGCACCGACATGACCGGCGATGCAGGGCAGCCCGTAGACCCGGGCGTTGGGATGGATGGCAAGGTCGATCTCCGTGGCCCACAGGCCATCGATGGCCTCGTCAGTGGCAAGGGCGAAGGGCGCGCCGCCGAGTTCCACGGGATTGATCCCGAACACCAGGCTCTGCATGATCGGGTTGCCGACGATGGTGGCCTCGACGATTGCTCCGACGCCGATGCCGGCCTCCCCGGCAAGTTCCTGCGCCAGGGTGGACAGTGCCTCACGCACCGCCGCGGTCATCTCGGCGTCCCCGCCGGGGTTCATCATGATGTAGGAGACCCGACTCATGAGGTCTTCGCCGAAGCGGATCTGCGGATTCATGCGGCCGGCGGAGGCCACCACCTCGCCGGTCTGCAGGTCGCAGAGGTGGGCGGCGATGGTGGTCGAGCCGACATCCACCGCGATGCCGTAGACCTTCTCGTGGAGACCCGGCCACACCGCGATAATGCGCTCGTCGTCATAGACTGCCACCGTGACCTGCCAGCTTCCCTGGCGCAGCGCTTCCTGAACCTGCTGCATGACGCGGACATCGCTGGCGAGCCCGGCAATGTGCCATTCGTACTGCAGCGCGTCCTTCAGACGCCGCAGGTCGGAGGTGGGAACGTGCATGTCCGGCTGCTGCACCTCGACGAAGTAGAGCCGGATGATCGGATCCAGCGCGATATCGACCACTTCCGGGCGCTTTCGCACGATCTGGCGGTGGACCTGGCTCTCGGGCGGCACGTCGACGACGACATCGCCGAGCAGCGTCGCCGCGCAGCCAAGGCGCCGACCGGTGCCGAGCGGGCCACGGCGCAGTTCCCAGCCGAATTCGGTGTCGCCACGGGGACTCAGGTGATCGGCGCGGGAGTGCACGCCGTGCTTGGCGAACCCCCCCTCGCAGAGCTCCACCTGGCAGCGGCCGCACAGCCCCCGCCCGCCACATACCGAGTCGATGTCCACGCCGAGCGCGCGGGCCGCCTCCAGGACCGGGGTTCCCACCGGAAACCGCCCTCGGCGACCGGAAGGGGTAAAAACGATCAGGGCATCATCCGCCACGGCGGCCTCCGGATGCGCGGTCCGGCCCCGTCGGAGGATGCCGGGGCACGTTGACAGGCGATGATTCAGCCGGTGACACGACGCCGCCGGGTCTGACGCCGGCCGCGGCCCTCACTGCCGTCGGCGCCTGTCGCCGGCGGCTCGCGGAACCGGCCGATCCAGCGCATGCAGTCCGGGTCATGGCCCATCATGACGTCCGCCGCCCGGATCGCCGTCATGATCTCCTGGTGCAGCGGGTTGGTGATCGCCGAGGTCATGCCGGAGGCGATGGCCATGCTCATGAAGGCGGCATTGATGCCGTTGCGGTTGGGCAGGCCAAAACTCACGTTGGAGGCGCCGCAGGTGGTGTTGACCCGGAGTTCCTTCTGCAGGCGGTGACACAGGGCGAAGACCTGGCGTCCTGCCTGGCCAACGGCGCCGATGGGCATCACCAGCGGGTCCACCACCACGTCGCTGGCCGGAATCCCGTGATCGGCGGCCCGCTGCACGATGCGTTCGGCGATGGCGAAGCGCACGTCCGGGTCGTGAGAGATGCCCGTCTCGTCATTGCTGATCGCCACCACCGCCGCGCCGTGCCGTTTCACCAGCGGCAGCACCGCCTCCATGCTTTCTTCCTCGCCGGTCACCGAATTGACCAGGGCCTTGCCCCGGTACACGGACAAGCCGGCCTCCAGGGCAGCAATGATTGAAGAATCAATGCTTAACGGAACATCGGTGAGGGACTGCACGAGCTCGACGGTCCTGGCAAGGATGGCCGGTTCATCCGCCAGCGGGATGCCGGCATTGACGTCGAGCATCTGCGCGCCCGCCGCCACCTGCTCCTCGGCATCGCGGATGACCCGGGAGAAGTCCCCCGCCGCCATCTCGGCAGCAAGCTGCTTGCGGCCGGTGGGGTTGATCCGCTCGCCGATGACCACGAACGGCCGGTCGAAGCCGATGACGACCTCCCTGCTGTGCGAGCTGATAACTGTCTCCGTCATGACGTGTCCTCTGATGATTGCGGTTGTGGCCGGTTGCGCGGATCAGCGGGCGACGGCCTGCGGCGCCTCGCCCTCGGGTTCGTGCTCGGCGTCGGGGGATTCCGGGTTGAGCTCCGCGGGGTTGTCCCGACCCGGATACCAGGGCCTGCGCCCCTCCAGCACACCGGTGGCATCAATGATCTCGGCGACCGCCTCCTCCTGGCGGTAGGCCATGACATGGGCACCGCTGATGCCGGGAATCTCGCGGATCTCCCGCAGCAGGTCGATGCACAGCCGCTTGCCCTCCTCCCTCTGGTCGCGGACGCCGGCGAGCCGGTCAATGACGTGATCGGGGATGTGGACGCCGGGGACGTTCTCCCTGATCCAGCGGGCGGCCCGGGCAGAGGCGAGCGGGCCTACGCCGGCGAGAACGTAGACACGCTCGGGGCCCTCCAGCAGCCCCAGGTCGGTGACCCGTTCCATGAACTCCCGCAACCGCGGCACATCGAAGCAGTACTGGAGCTGGAAGAACCCGGCCCCGGCCGCCGCCTTTTTAGCCAGGCGCCGGGGCCGCCAGTCATGGGG
>SLLM01000364.1 GCA_007134055.1 Ectothiorhodospiraceae bacterium
AAGAAGGTCCGGAATATCGGGAGACGCATGTACACTCGGGATCGCAACCAGGCAGGGGCAGACGGTGACACCGGTCGTGTGCCGGTCGCGGGAGCGGCGGAGGAAGAGGGCGCAGTGATCCGTATCCGCGGACTGTCCAAGGTCTACGATGACGGTCACCACGCCCTCCGCCACGTCGACCTGGATATCCGGCGGGGGGAGATCTTCGCCCTGCTGGGCCCGAACGGCGCCGGCAAGACCACCCTGATCAGCATCGTCTGCGGGATCGTCAACGCGAGTGGCGGATCCGTGCGTGCCTGCGGGCATGACGTGGTGAAGGAGTATCGCGCCGCGCGCTCGCTGATCGGTCTGGTGCCCCAGGAACTGACCCGGGATGCCTTCGAGACGGTGTGGGGCACGGTGACGTTCAGTCGCGGATTGTTTGGCAAACCGCCGGACCCTGGGCATATCGAACGGACACTCCGGGACCTGTCGCTCTGGGGCAGGCGGGACAGCCGGCTGATCACCCTGTCCGGCGGCATGAAGCGACGGGTCATGATCGCCAAGGCCTTGTCCCACGAACCGCGGATCCTGTTTCTGGATGAACCCACCGCCGGGGTGGATGTGGAACTGCGGCGCGAAATGTGGGCCCTGGTCCGCTCCCTGCGGGCCACCGGCGTCACCGTGATCCTTACCACCCACTACATCGAGGAGGCCGAGGAGATGGCGGACCGGGTGGGCGTGATCAACAAGGGTGAGATCATGCTGGTGGAGGAAACCTCGGAGCTGATGCGAAAGCTCGGCCGCAAGCAGCTGATCCTGTACCTGGCAACGCCCCTCGATCATATCCCGGAGCGATTGGCCGGGTACGGCCTGGAACTTGCCGCCAGTGGGCAGCAGCTTGTCTACACCTATGACGGGCAGGCGCGGGACAACCGTATCGCCGCACTGCTGGACGATCTTGCGGCAGCCGGCATTACTTTCCGTGACCTGGAAACGCGGCAAAGCTCGCTGGAAGAGATCTTCGTCAACCTGGTCCGGGAGGAGTCGTGAATCTGCAGGCCGTCCGTGCGATCTACCTCTTCGAGATGTCCCGGACCCGGCGCACGCTGATGCAGAGTGTACTCTCGCCGGTGATCTCCACGTCGCTGTATTTCGTGGTGTTCGGGGCCGCGATCGGAACACGCATCCCCGAGGTCGGGGGGGTGAGCTACGGTGCCTTCATTGTCCCGGGGTTGCTGATGCTCATGCTGTTCACGCAGAGCGTCACCAGCGCGTCCTTCGGGATCTTCTTCCCCAAGTTCTCCGGCAGTATCTACGAACTGCTCTCCGCACCGGTGTCCTATGTGGAGATTGTCCTGGGCTACGTGGGGGCGGCGGCGACCAAGTCCCTCATCCTGGGGATCATCATCCTGATCACGGCCAGCTTCTTCGTGCCCCTGCAGGTGGATCATCCGGTGTGGATGGCATTCTTCCTGGTGATGACCGCCGTGACCTTCAGCCTGCTGGGGTTCATCATCGGCGTCTGGGCGGATGGCTTCGAGAAACTGCAGTTCATCCCGCTGCTGGTGATCACGCCGCTCGCCTTCCTCGGCGGGACCTTCTACTCCATCGACATGCTGCCGCCGTTCTGGCAGACGGTGACTCTCTTCAATCCATTGCTGTACCTGATCAGCGGATTCCGCTGGAGCTTCTACGGTGTGGGGGATGTCAGCCTGGCGGCAAGCCTCGGCATGATCGCGCTGTTTCTCACGCTGTGCCTCGGCATCATCGCCTGGATTTTCCGGACGGGCTATCGGCTGCGAAGCTGATCGGGTCGAACGTCATCCCGCTGAACCCTTGACCTGATGCGCATCAGGGTAGATGCTTCAATACAAATGCGAGGCAGTCGCATTCGCCTTCGCAGTTGTATTAATTTCTATTTGATGCTGAAGGGAGGCGGGCGATGCATGAAGGTGAGACTCCTATCGGAATCGCCTGCAGAAAGCTCCTGGAGGAGTTTCTCGGGTTGCCGGACTGGATTGATCGTTATCAGTTTGTTCTCGAGCAGGGACGCCGTTTGCCTTCCTTGTCCATGGCATGCCGGCGCCGTTTAAAGCGGGTCTACGGCTGTTCATCGCTCGTCGGTATACGGGGGGAGGGGGATGCCGACAGGCTACGGCTTGTCGGTGCCGTCGAGTGTCCGATTGATGCCGGGCTCCTTGCCATGGTGTTCCGGATCTATGATGAACAGTGAGCCGAAGATGTGGTCGCCACGCCGGGCGAGTTCATCCGGCTGCTCCAGCTGGCCGGGCCGGATGAGTGCCCAGCGCATCATCGGGATGTGCATGATGGTGCATCATGTCCGCAGTTGCGCCCTGTAGCATCTGCTTGTGGCCCGGATGCCGGTTTGCGGTAACCCGAGGACACCTTCCCCGCGAGGTGCCGCATGCATCCCGCGTTCGGAAAGCAGGCCACAAGGGAGCGCGAGCCGTATTCACGGTTACGAGCGGTTCAACCACAGCGCAAGCACGGCAACCACGATCAGGAGAATCAGGGCGGCAGTGGTTCCGAAGCGACGGGCGTAGCGATGCAGCATCGGGGTGTTCCTATACCAGGTCGAAGCGATCCGAGAATATGCGGGCGGGAGATACGCCCTGTCGAATCAGGCCCATCTCGGCAGCATCCATCAGCGGGTCCGGGCCGCAGATGAAATATTCCCGCTGTCCGTCGTCCGCCGGAAGGCGCCGCGCGAGCAGTGCGCCGTCGACGTAGCCCGTGTCACCGGTCCAGCCGTCATGGGGTTGTGCCAGGACGTGCACCACCTCCAGTGCAAGGCTGCGGGAGTGCCGCTCCAGCTCTTCCCGGAATGTCGTCTCCTCCCAGCGCTGATTGGCATAGATCAACCAGAGCGGGATCTTGATTCCGGTTTCATTAAAGGTCCTTAAGATACTGATAATAGGTGTTATTCCAATGCCTCCTGCAATCAGGACCGCACCGGATGTATTGGCCGTATCCGGAACGAAGGCCCCGTACGGACCCTCGACCCAGGCGCGGGTGCCGGGTGTCACCTCGGGCAGGGAGTTGGTGAAGTCGCCGAGACGTTTCGCAGTGAACGCGATGCGGTGGCCTTGGGTCGGCGGTGTGACCAGCGAAAACGGGTGCTGCTGCAGGGAAAAGGGGGTGTCGCCGATGGTCACCCAGATGAACTGGCCGGGCTGAAAGGGCATTCCCCGCCCGTCGTCCGCCTCTAGGGTTAGGGTGGTCGCGTCACCGCGCATCGGGCGGTTGTCCACCACGGTCCATCCGCGCCGACGCATGCGCAACGGGCGCAGCAGGCGGGAATCCAGCAACAGCCCGAGGGGGATCGCCAGCGCTGCGAGCAGGAGGGCGATGGTGACGGCACCGGCCGTGTAGCGGCCCACCATCAATGCATGTCCGATACCGCCGAGCACGATGAAGGCCGCCAGACCACCATGGACAATGCGCCACCATTCGTAGGACAGCCCCAGTGCCCGCCGCCAGAGGGAGCTGCCGATGAGGATGACGGTGGCCACAAGCAGGGTCAGCAGGGCAAGCGCCCGCAAGGTGTCCTGCCGGGGGTCCAGGTACTCGAAGTACCGCGGTTCGGCGATGATCAGCGTTGCCGGGTGCGCCACCACCAGCAGGAGGGCGAACAGCCCCATCTGGCGATGAAACTGCAGGACATTGTCGAATCCCAGGCTGCCGGCGAACCACCGGTGCCGGCCCGAGGCGACCATCTGCATCGCGAATACGCCCAGGGCAAGGAGACCGAGCAACGCCCCGAACTCCACCAGGAAGCCGCGCATGTCCGCCGGCGGGCGCAGCAATGCGAGGAGCAGGGGGACAAGGGCCAGCAGGAGGTAGACGAGACCCCATGCCAGGGCGCGCTTGATGATGGGTCGCAAACGTTTCTCTCCATGCCTGCGGGAAACAGGCCCTGACGCCGCTTGAAGGGACATGCCCCCAAGTGCCCTGGCGCTGCTAGGCTATGAGCGGAGCATATACGGTAGCGGCAGTTCTGATGGAGGGCAATCCGCGATGGGGCATGGCAACCGGCAGCATGACGATCTCTTCGACGATGCGCGGTCGCGTCTCGACGAGGTCTTCGAGGCACTCGACATGGCCAGCGACGTGCGCGAGCGGCTGCAGCATCCGGAGCTGTCATTGCAGGTGAGCGTTCCGGTGCGAATGGATGACGGGCAATTGCGAACCTTCCCCGGCTGGCGCGTGCACTACAACACGAGTCTGGGACCGGCCAAGGGCGGCATCCGTTTCC
>SLLM01000157.1 GCA_007134055.1 Ectothiorhodospiraceae bacterium
CCTCGGCAACGCAGGCCATGAGCACCAGCCGGGAAGATGCCATGCGTATCCAGGAGGTCGTGTCGAACTCGGAGAACATGGTCCGGGAAGGCCGTTCGGCAGTGGAGCAGGTGAGTTCCCTCGCGGCGTCCATCGCCGCGGCAACCGAGGAGCAGACCACCGCCGCCGATCAGGTGAACGCCAACATCGCCGAGATCAGCACCCTCGCGCAAACCGCTGCCGATGGCTCCCGGCACAGTGTCGGGCTGCTCACGGAGCTGCGCGAGGAAATGACCCGGCTCAGCGGCCTGGTGAATCAGTTCCAGCGCCGCTGATGCGGAACGCGATTCAGGGCGCCTGCAGCGCCAGGCCGTACTCGGTGGCAGCGTCGCACAGCCAGCCCCAGATATAGTCGGCAAAGGTACGGCGCACGATCAGTTCCCACTCGTCCTCGCCAGCGCGGCGAATGTTGGCACTCGCCTTGGCGAACACCGTCAGCACCCCCTTGTCCACGGGGAAGTTGCGGGGGTGGAGATCGTATGGGGCGGATTTCATCAGCACGTCCCGGGCGTGCGGGCCGCGGAGGGTGATGAGCGTCTGGCCGCCGCTGACATTGACGACCGAGTAGTGGCCGTCGAGGTGCCGGCGGAGATCCAGCTCCGCGGTGTGCTCGTTGCCGCCCGGTACCAGCACGAGCCACTCGTCCGGGCTGATCCACTGGATGCTGATCGCCTCGGTGCGGCTGATCGTGAGGGGGGTGGTCGGCAGTTCCAGCCCGAGCGCCCGCGTGCAGCCGGACCGGAATGCCTCGTCGTCCGGGTTGCCCCGCAGGCTCAGGTGCCCGAGGAAGCGGACTTCCCCCAGGGTCACGCCGGCGTCGCCCGCTCCGTGGGTGGCCGCGTCCCGCTCGTAGCGGTGGTGCAGGGGGGATTGCGCCTCCACGGTAGCGCCCGGACGCTGGTTGAAAACGGTGAATCGCTCCTGCTGCGCTGTCTCAGACATTCTGCCGCTCTCCGTCCGGGTCGTAGAACACGGGACTGACGACTTCCGCCTCGTGGGTGATGCCGTTCGCCATGGGCAGGTAGACCCGCTCGCCCATGCGTTCGCGCCCGCTGCGCAGCAGTGCCAGGGCAAAGCCGTGGCCGAGCGTCGGGCTGTAGTAGCTCGAGGTCACGTGCCCGACCATGGTCATGGGGACGGGCTGCTCCCGGTCCAGCACGATCTGTGCGCCTTCCTGAAGTACTACGTCGCGCTGTACCGGCCTGAGGCCGACCAGGTGCTTGCGGTCCGCCCGCCGGGTGTCGGGACGGGACAGCGCGCGCTTGCCCACCCAGGGCAGGGCCTTACGGTAGCCGACGGCCCAGAACATGCCGAGATCCTCGGGGGTGACGGAGCCGTCCGTGTCCTGGCCGACGATGACGAAGCCCTTCTCCGCCCGGAGCACGTGCATGGTCTCGGTGCCGTAGGGGGTGAGGTCGTACTTGGCACCGTGTTCCACCAGTGCCTTCCAGACGTGCATGCCGTAATTGGCCTGCACGTTGACCTCGTAGGCCAGCTCTCCGGTGAAGGAGATCCGGCAGATCCGCGCCGGCACTCCGGCGAGGCGTCCCTGCCGCCAGTCCATGAAGCGGAAACGCTCGCCGTCCAGGTCCACGTCGGTGAGACCGGACAGCAGTTCCCGGGAGCGGGGACCATTCAGTGCAATGGTGGCCCAGTGGTCGGTGACCGATGTGAAATAGACCTTCATGTGTGGCCATTCCGTCTGTTGCCACAGTTCCAGCCACTCGAGGATGGCGGCCGCGCCGCCGGTCGTCGTGGACATGAGGAAGTGGTCTTCCCCCAGGCACATGGTGACGCCGTCATCCATCACCATGCCGTCGTCCCTGCACATCAGGCCGTAGCGGCCCCGGCCCACCGGCAGTTTCGCCCAGGCGTTGGTGTAGATCAGGCCCAGGAACTCCCGGGCGTCCGGCCCCTGAATGTCGATCTTGCCGAGGGTGGAGGCGTCCATGATGCCGACACCATTGCGAACGGCCAGGCATTCCCGGCGTACCGCCGCGTCCATGGACTCACCGTCCCGGGGGAAGTACCACGGGCGCTTCCACTGGCCCACGTCCTCGAAGGCAGCGCCGTTGTCGACGTGCCACTGGTGCATGGGCGTGTAGCGCTCGGGATCGAAGAGCTCGTTGCAGTGGCGGCCGACCACGGCGCCGAATGGCACCGGCGTGTAGTTGGGACGGAATACCGTGGTGCCGGTCTCCTCGATGCTCTGGCCCAGGCAGCGGGCGGTGATCGCCATGCCGTTGATGTTGCCGAGCTTGCCCTGGTCCGTGCCAAAACCCATCGCGGTGTAGCGCTTGACGTGCTCGATGGACTCGAATCCCTCCCGGGTCGCCAGTTCGATACCGGCGGCGGTTACGTCGTTCTGCAGATCGACGAACTGCTTCGGCGCCCGCATGGTCGGGAGTTCGTGGGGCACCTGGTACAGTGCGACCTGCGGCGCCTCGTGTAATCGCCGCGCGTGTGGCGGCGCCACCGCATCGCCTTCCCCGAACCCCGCCGTGGTGGCGGCCCGACGACCGACCTCGGCCCCGTCCGCGAGCACGTCGGGCAGCGGGTAGATGCCCCGTGTCCCTCCCGTCGCCAGCAATCCTTTCAGCGGGCCGGGCACGAAACCGAGGACTTCCTCGCTCCACACCGGCCGCGCCCCGGTATGAGCGGCCAGATGGACCACCGGGCTGTAGCCACCGGACGTGGCGATGATGTCGCAGGCGATGCTCTCAGTGGCACCGGTAATCCGGAACGCGGCGGCGTCGATGCCGGCAACCCGCGCGCCGGTCACCCGCCTGCCTCCCCGGGCCTCGATCACGGCACTGCCACGGATCACCCGCAGGCCCCGCTGCCGGGCCAGCTCCACCAGTTCTCCGTCGGGGTCGGGGCGGGCGTCGACGATGGCTGCCACGTCCCTGCCGGCTTCCTGCCAGGCCAGAGCTGCGCGGTAGGCGTGGTCATTGGTGACGGACAGCACCAGGCGCCGACCGGGCGCGACGGCGAAGCGGTTCAGGTAGGTGGCGACGGCTCCGGCCAGCATGGTGCCGGGGATGTCGTTACCGGCGTAGACCAGGGGTCGTTCGTGGGTGCCGGTGGCCAGTACCACCTGTTTGGCCCGCACCCGGTGCATCCGGTCCCGGGACTGGCGACGCCCGTCGGCGCGCGGCGCGGTTTCCGCCAGGTGGTCGGTCCGCCGTTCATGCAGGGTGACGAAGTTGTGGTCGTGGTAGCCGTTGGCGGTGGTGCGCGGCAGTAGCTCCACACAGGCGAGCGCTGCCAGTTCGGCCACCACCCCTGCCACCCAGTCCCGCGCCGGTTGCCCGTCGATGCTTTCCGTGGTGCCAAGCAGCCAGCCGCCGAAGCGGTCGTTCTCGTCCGCCAGCAGTACCCGGGCGCCGGCACGGGCTGCCGACAGCGCGGCCATCAGCCCGGCCGGACCGCCGCCGATCACCAGCACGTCGCAGTGGCGGTGCATGTGATCGTAGATATCCGCGTCGGGCTCCGCCGGTGCCCGGCCGAGGCCTGCTGCCTTGCGGATGTACTTCTCGTAGGTAAGCCACATGGACTGGGGCGCCATGAAGGTCTTGTAGTAGAAACCCACCGGCATGAAACGCCCGCCCAGCCTTCCCAGCAGAGCCATGGCGTCGTGTTCCGCGCTTGGCCAGCCATTGGTGCTGGCGGCCACCAGTCCTTCGTAGAGTGCTTGCTGCGTGGCGCGGACGTTCGGTACCTGGCCCGCCTCGGTGGCGCCGAGTTGCAGAACTGCGTTGGGTTCTTCAGCACCGGCGGCGACGATGCCGCGGGGCCGCGAGTACTTGAAGCTGCGGTTGACCAGGTCGACGCCGTTGGCGAGCAACGCCGAGGCCAGGCTGTCGCCGGCATAACCCTGGTACTGTCGGCCGTTGAAGGTGAACTGCAGGGGCCGGGAACGATCGATCAGCCCTCCTTCCTCGAGTCGGTTCACCTGGCTCATGGATGGCTTCCCCCGTTGTCGGCGGTGACGCGGGGCTGCTCGCCGATCCGGTACACCTCCAGTATCTCGTAGCTGACGGTATGCCGGGTCACGTTGAAGTACTTGCGGCAACTGGTGTGGTACCACATCTCGTGGTGCAGGCCACGGGGATTGCTGCGGAAGAAGAGATAGTCGCCCCACGTTTCGTCGCTGGCGGCGTCCGGATCCGGGGGGCGTTGCAGGTGGGCTTCCCCCTTGTAATGGAACTCCTCTTCCTCGCGGTGTTCGCCACAGTGGGGGCAGTGGATGTGCAGCATCGCTTGCTCGTTCCTCGGCTGGGTCCGGATTCAGTGGGCAACGCCGGCGGCGCCGTGCTCGTCGATCAGCGCCCCGGTGTGGAAGCGCTCGATGGAAAACGGTTCCGCCAGCGGATGCGCCTTGCCGTGGGCCAGGGTCCAGGCGAACACGTGGCCGGAGCCCGGGGTTGCCTTGAAACCGCCCGTTCCCCAGCCACAGTTGAAGAACAGCCCTTCAATCGGCGTCGCCGAGAGGATGGGGCAGGCATCGGGGCAGGTGTCGACGATACCGCCCCACTGGCGGTTCATCCGTACCCGGGAGAAGCGGGGAAAGAGCTCGACGATGGCCTGGAGCGTGTGCTCGACCGTCGGGTAGCTGCCCCGCTGGCCGTAGCCGTTGTAGCCGTCGATGCCGGCGCCGATCACCAGGTCACCCTTGTCGGACTGGCTGATGTAGCCGTGCACGTGGTTGGACATCACGACCGTGTCCAGCACCGGCTTCAGCGGTTCGGATACCAGCGCCTGCAGGGGGTGGGATTCCAGCGGCAATCGCAGCCCGGCCATGCGCGCAAGGACGCCCGAGTTGCCCGCGACCACGCAGCCGACGGTCCGGGCGCCGATGAAGCCGCGATCCGTTTCCACCCCGACGACGCGGCCGTCCTTCTCGCGGATGCCGGTCACGGCCGTCTGCTGCAGCAGGTCGACGCCCCGGGCATCCGCGGCCCGGGCGAAGCCCCAGGCGACCGCGTCGTGCCGGGCAACGCCGGCCCGTGGCTGCCAGGAGGCCCCCAGCACCGGATAGCGGCGGTGCGCCGAGCAGTCCATGGCAGGGACGATTTCCTGGATCTGCCCGGGGTCAACCACCTCGCTGTCGATGCCGTTGAGGCGGTTGGCGTTCACTCGCCGGTGTATGTCCCGCATGTCCTGCAGGGTATGGCCGAGATTCAGTACGCCGCGCTGGGAGAACATCACGTTGTAGTTGAGTTCCCGGGAGAGCCCTTCCCAGAGTTTCAGGGAGTGCTCGTAGAGTGCCGCCGCCTCGTCCCACAGGTAGTTGGAGCGCACGATGGTGGTGTTGCGGGCCGTGTTGCCGCCGCCCAGCCAGCCTTTCTCGATCACCGCCACGTTGCTGATGCCGTGTTCCCGGGCCAGGTAATAGGCGGTAGCCAGGCCGTGGCCGCCGCCGCCCACCACGATGACGTCGTATTCCTTCTTCGGTTCGGGGTTGCGCCAGATCCGCTGCCAGTTCTCGTGATGGCTCAGGCCGTGCCTGAGCAGGCCGAAGCCGGAATAGCGTTCCATGGTTCCCCCGAGGTTGCCGATCGGTCCTGCACGTGCCCCCCGGTCCGGACGGCGAAGGAAAAGTCTAAACGACCGAAGGCGTTCGCTGCAGGCCCGATGTGCTGTCAGGTCGGTAATGGTTCAGCGGGTGTCGTCGCTGGATAACCACTGGGGGGCGAGCCATGCTCCGGACACCCCGCCGTGGCGCGTGGATCAGGAGGCGAGGGCCGGAAGTAGGTGGCTTTCGATGGCGGCACGGACCTCCGGGTGCATGACGTCGGCACGCTCCATGAGCCCGTTCACCGTCTCGGCAAGGTGCGGCAGGCCCCGTGTGGCCAGAACCTCGACTGCGATGCGGGCTGCCTGCTCGGGGCCGGAGCCGGCCGGGACCGGAACACCGATCTCCAGTAGCCGGTTGCGGAAGTCATCCTGGTCGATCAGTTCGACGATCATCATGGCGCCGGTCCTCTTCCGTCCTCAGCCGCTGTGCGGGCGTACCCGGAACAGGCCGCTGTCGCAGCCCTCCTCGGCGGCGCTGCGGATCTGCTCGGAGATCGTGCGGATGCTGCGGCCGCGTGCGGCGAGGATTTGGTCCATGGCGCCGGCGAACCAGCCGGTGTACATGTAATCGACCTTGCGTCCGGCCTTGCCGCACTCAAGGACGAAAGCGCTGTGCCGCAGGCTGACCTCCGCGGTACCCGCGTCGACGTCGATGTGCTCGATGGCGAAAAGTCCCCAGCCGCGCTGTGACAGGCGTTTCATGTAGTGAGCGAACACCGCCTCGCCCTCGATGCCGTGCAGGGCCGATTCCTTCGCGCACCAGTGCCAGGCGGACTGGTAGCCGGCGTCGTAGAGGATGGCCGCGTAGCGTTCTACCCCCAGCGCCTCCTCCACCGCCCTGTGATTGTTGATGAAGAAGTGCCGGGGCACGTACAGCATGGGCAGGGAGTCGGTGGTCCACACGCCAGTTTCGCTGTCGACCTCGATCGGTACTTCCGGGGCATGCCTGCTCATCGTGATCTGTCTCCCGTCCTCGGACATGGTCTTCGATCGTGGCTCCCGCGGGCAGGAAGCTTCAGGGGGCGTTCATTCACCCCAGACGTCCCGCAATACCCGCAACCAGTTCCCGCCCATGACCTTGCGGACCACGGCCTCGCTCATGCCCCGCTCCAGCAGCGCCCCGGTCAGGTTGGGAAACTCGCCGACGGTGCGAATGCCCTTCGGGTTGATGATCTCGCCGAAGCGGGTGAGGCGGCGGGCGTAGCCCTTGTCGTGGGTGATCCATTCGAAGAATTCGGCGTCCTGGCCCTGCGTGAAGTCGGTGCCGATGCCCACGGCGTCCTCGCCGACGATGTTCATGACGTACTCGATGGCTTCGCAGTAGTCCTCGATGGTGGAGTTCACGCCGTTCTTCAGGAAGGGCGTGAACATGGTCACCCCCACGAAGCCGCCGTGATCGGCGATGAAGCGCAGCTCTTCGTCGGACTTGTTGCGGGGGTGCTCCTTGAGGCCCGAGGGCAGGCAGTGGGAGTAGCAGACGGGTTTCTTCGACTCCAGGATCACTTCCTCGGAGGTCTTCGGTCCGACATGGGAGAGGTCGCACATGATGCCGATCCGGTTCATCTCGGCAATTACTTCGCGGCCGAAGCCGGAGAGCCCGCCGTCGCGCTCGTAACAGCCGGTGCCGATCAGGTTCTGGGTGTTGTAGCACAACTGGACGATACCGACGCCCAGTTTCCTGAAGATCTCGACATAGCCAAGCTGGTCCTCGAAGGCGTGGGCATTCTGGAAACCCAGGATGATTCCCGTGCGGCCTTCCTCCTTGGCGCGTGCAATGTCTGCCGTGGTATGTACCGGGCGGACCAGGTCTTCGTTCTCGCGCATCAGGCGGTTGACCATGACGATGTTGTCCACGGTGGCCTGGAAGCCTTCCCAGACGGAGACCGTGCAGTTGGCGGCGGTAAGCCCGCCCCGGCGCATGTCCTCGAACAGGTCCCGCTCCCACTTGGCGATGATCAGCCCGTCGATGACGATGGCGTCGTCGTGGAGGGTTTGTGCGGCCATGAGTACTCCTGCTGGACAAGGGGTGGTTGTGTGGGCCGGATGCGGCCCGGCGAATGGCGACAGGATAACGGTGCTGACGGCTGCAAGCACGCGCCATTCGCTTCTCGGAACGGGAGTGCGGCTCGGTGCCGCACCGTCCGGCGCGTCATCCTTGCAGGGACGCCCGCGGGTCATTGGGCGGCACTCGGGCTTCGGCGAGGGCCGGGACCACGCCCCTGAAGGGGCATGCGCAGGGGCCTATGAGAACTACACGGCCGGGGCGCGGTATCGTTGGCTGTTGGGCCTACTCGTCAAGGAAGCTGCGCAGTGACTCGGACCGGGTGGGATGGCGCAGCTTGCGCAATGCCTTCGCCTCGATCTGCCGGATCCGCTCCCGGGTGACGTCGAACTGCTTGCCCACTTCCTCCAGGGTGTGGTCCGTGTTCATGTCGATCCCGAAACGCATGCGCAGCACCTTTGCCTCCCGCGGTGTCAGGCCGCCCAGGACGCCACGCACGGCTTCCTTCAGGCCCTCGCGGGTGGCGGAATCCACCGGGGACATGACCATGAGGTCCTCGATGAAATCCCCGAGGTGGCTGTCCTCGTCATCGCCGATTGGCGTCTCCATGGAGATCGGTTCCTTGGCGATCTTGAGCACCTTGCGGACCTTGTCCTCCGGCATCTCCATGCGCTCCGCCAGCTCCTCCGGCGTGGCTTCCCGACCCATCTCCTGAAGCATCTGGCGGGAAATGCGGTTGAGTTTGTTGATCGTCTCGATCATGTGCACCGGTATACGGATGGTCCGGGCTTGGTCGGCGATGGAGCGGGTGATCGCCTGCCGGATCCACCAGGTGGCATAGGTGGAAAACTTGTAGCCGCGCCGGTACTCGAACTTGTCCACCGCCTTCATCAGGCCGATGTTGCCCTCCTGGATCAGGTCCAGGAACTGCAGGCCGCGATTGGTGTATTTCTTGGCAATGGATATCACCAGCCGCAGGTTGGCTTCCACCATCTCCTTTTTCGCCCGGCGGGCCTTGGCTTCACCGATGGACATCCGCCGGTTGACTTCCTTGATATCGGCGATATTGAGTCCGGTGCGGTCCTGCAGCGAGGCCAGCTGGTCCTGGGCATACCGCACCCGTTCGCGCTGTTCCGCCAGCTTCTCGACGTAGGCTTCGTCGCTGTCGATCAGCTTGTCGAGCCAGTCGGGGTCGGTCTCGTTGCCGGGGAACACCTTGAGGAACGTCTTCCTGGGCATGCCGGCGCGGCGCACGCAGGCTTCCATGACGGTGCGCTCCTGGCGGCGGATGCCTTCCACGGCCTGCCGCAGCTGGGCCACCAGACCTTCCAGCACCCGGGGCGTGAGCTTCATGCTCAGGAAAAGGGCCGCCATCTCCTCCCGTAGCGCCTTGACTTCCCGGCTTTTCCCGCCATGAGCCGCGAGCGCGTTCTGGGTCTCGTCGTAGAGTTCCTGCATGCGCTGGAACACTTCCCGGGCCTGTTCAGGATCAGGCCCGGTATCCGGTGACGGGGAATCGTCATCGTCATCGTCATCGTTGCCATCAGCGTCGTCCGCCGTGGCACTGCTTGATGCGGATTGGCCGGAGTCCGCGTTGCTGCTGCCGGCCGTTTCCTCGGAGACGTCGCGGAAGCTCGCGACCAGATCACTGAGGCGTACCTCCTCGTTCTCGATCCGCGCATACTCCGCCAGCAGGAGCTGGGCCGATTCCGGGTAGGCGGCCAGAGCTGTCACAACCTGATCCAGGCCTTCCTCGATTCTCTTGGCGAGATGGATCTCGCCTTCCCGGGTCAGCAGCTCGACCGTTCCCATCTCGCGCATGTACATGCGCACGGGGTCGGTGGTGCGCCCGAACTCAGCATCCACGGCAGCCAGCGCGGCGGCGGCTTCCTCGGCGGCGTCCTCGTCATCCGTGGTAACGGCCGAATCGTTCAGCAGCAGGGAATCCGAGTCGGGCGCCACCTCATGGACGGTGATGCCCATGTCGTTGATCATGCCGATGATATCCTCGATCTGTTCGGGATCGACGATGTCATCAGGTAGATGATCGTTCACCTCGGCATAGGTCAGGAAGCCCTGGTCTTTGCCTTTGGCGATCAATTGTTTAATCTGTGACTGCTGGTCTTGGGTCATACCGCTCTACCTGAGAGGTCGGTGAATTTGGTTCGGCCGGAAAAAGAACCGGCCATTATAGCGGCTGGCCGCCGCTTTTCCAGCGCCGGCTAGTCGGCGCGGGACCTGAGCAGCGCCAGCCATTCCTGCTGCTCATCGGTGGTCAGCGTTCCCGCCTCGAGCCGCTGCTGTAAGTATTGCAAGCGTTGCCGCCCTAGCAATGTGTCCAGTTTCCGCATCGCTCCCAGGAACTCCGCCTCCACGCCATCCGGCGGTGTCAGGTGTTCCCATGCAGCCAGCTTCCACAGAGTGCTCTCGTGGGGAGTGTCCCGAAAGCGCTCCAGTACACCACTGGTTCCCAGATTGGGGTGTTGCTGCAGTATTTCAACGAGTTCCGCCAGTAAATCCGCGCCGGGCAAGTCGATTCTGCGCAATCGTGCAGGAGCCAACGCGCTTTCGGCCAGTGTAGGACGTTCCAGCAGTAATGCCACCGCCACCCGTATCGTCGTGCGTCGTTGCCCGTGGCGGCCAGGCTGTGTGGCGGCAGCCGGCCGGAGTGCCGACGGCAGGTCATCCCCGCCGACGGCCGCTTCCACGTGCACCCGGTCCACCCGGGCCACACGTGCCAGCTCATCCACCAGCAGGTCCCGGAAAACCCCGGGCGGCACCCTGGCAAGCAGCGGCGCCGCGGACTCTACCGCCCGTGCCCTGCCATCCATGCTGCGGGAATCGTTGTCAGCCATCAGCTCGCGGAATAGAAACTCCGA
Source organism: Ectothiorhodospiraceae bacterium (assembly GCA_007134055.1). Lineage (GTDB taxonomy): Bacteria > Pseudomonadota > Gammaproteobacteria > Nitrococcales > Aquisalimonadaceae > Natronocella. The sequence goes on from SLLM01000157.1 coordinate 10,501, forward strand.
CAGCGGCAGCGCCTCCTGCTCCAGCATCGCCGCGAACCGCTCCCTGCTGCTGCGTACCAGGCTGTCCGGGTCCTCGCCGTCCGGCAGGAACAGGAATCGTGCCCGGCGCCGGTCGCGCATGGCCGGTAGCGTGTTCTCCAGGGCGCGCCACGCCGCCTGCCTGCCGGCGCGGTCGCCGTCGAAACAGAACACCACGTCCGCGGTCGCCTGGAACAGGCGCTCGACATGCTGTGTGGTGGTCGCTGTCCCCAGCGTTGCCACGCAGTTGCGAAAGCCGTTCTGAGCCAGCGCAATCACGTCCATGTAGCCTTCGACAACCAGTATGTCGGCAGGTTTGCGGTCGGCTTGAAGGCATTCGTACAGCCCGTAGAGCTCCCGGCCCTTGTGGAAGACCGGGGTTTCCGGCGAGTTCAGGTACTTCGGTTCGCCGGTATCCAGCACCCGGCCGCCAAAGGCGATGACCCGTCCCCGGCGATCGCGGATGGGGAACATGATCCGGTCACGAAAACGATCGTAGTGGCCGCCGTGCTCCCGTGCTTGCACCAGGCCGGCCCGGAGCAGGTTGTCCGCGGCCTGCGCGCCGACCTCCCGGAGGAGGTTGTCCCAGCCGGGGGGCGCGAAGCCGATCCCGTATTCGGCAGCCAGGGCACCGCTGACGCCACGACCGTGCAGGTAGTCCACGGCCCGTTGCCGCTGCGGGTGCCTGCGCAACCAGCCCTTGTAGGCGCGACTGGCCTCTTCCAGTATCTGGTAGAGTGGGCCGCTCCCGGGTGCTTCCCGGGCGCGTGCTTCCCTGGGGATCTCTACTCCCGCCTGTCGGGCGAGGATCTCGACCGCGTCGGGAAACTCCAGCCGCTCGTACTCCATCAGGAAGCGCAGCGCCGTGCCATGGGCCCCGCAGCCAAAGCAGTGATAGAACTGCTTGGCGGGGCTGACGGTGAACGACGGCGTCTTCTCGCCGTGGAACGGGCACAGCGCCTGGTAGTTGGCGCCGGCCTTCTTCAGGTTCAGGCGAGCGCTGATCACGTCGACGATGTCGGTGCGCGCAAGCAGCTCATCGATGAAGGACTGCGGGATCAGGCCAGCCATTGCGAACCGTGCTCCGGGTGGTGCGCTACGCCGCGGAAACCGCATGACAGGCCGGGCTGCGGTGGCGGGGCCCCGCGCCGGGGCAGGGCGGTCGACTATGCGCCGAGACGTTCCTTCACCCGGCCGCTCACCGTGCCCATGTCGGCCCGGCCCTGCAGCCGTGGGCGCAGCACGCCCATGACCTTGCCCATGTCGCGCACGGACGCCGCTCCCGCCTCGCGTATCGCGGCGTCGATCAGTTCGTCCACTTCCGCGTCGGACAGCGGTTGCGGCAGGAACTCCTGGATTACGGCGATCTCGGCGCGCTCGCGCTCTGCCAGGTCGTCCCGGCCAGCCTGTTCGTATTGCCTGATGGACTCCTGCCGCTGCTTGACCTGTTTGCTCAGCAGGGCAGTGACTGCGGCGTCGTCCAGTTCGCTGCGCTCGTCGACCTCGCGCTGCTTGATGGCCGCCGTCAGCAGGCGCAGGGTACCCAGCCGGGTTCTGTCACCGGCGCGCATGGCCTGCTTCACCGCATCGGTGATGCGGCTCTTGCGTTCACTGTCAGTCATTCGGGCGGGGCGCTCGTGCTAGTACAAGCGTTCGCGGCGCTGCTGTTCGCGGGAGAGGCGCTTGAGATGACGTTTGACGGCAGCCGCCTGCTTGCGCTTGCGCACCTGGGTCGGCTTCTCGTAGTGCTCGCGGCGGCGAATCTCGGACAGGACGCCGGCTTTCTCGCAAGACCGCTTGAAGCGGCGCAGCGCGACCTCGAAGTGCTCGTTTTCTCGGACCTTGACGCTAGGCATGCAGCTGATCACCTTCCTGCTTGACAAACGCTCTGTATTCCCACGGGATGTGGATCCCGAGGATGGGCGCGGTATTCTAGCGGCCAGCCTGCGGGAATACAAGGATACCCGCCTCCCGCGGGGCGGGGCCGCTCTTCGGGCTGCCGATTCCGCAGACGCCCCGGCGACCGTATCCGCGGACGACAACACGCTCGGTGTGCCCGCTAAGGATAGTAGAAATCGCGATTCCTGCATTCCCCCGCCCGTTGCCCGCCTGACGCGCATTTGCGTCCGGGGCGCTGCGGGCAGGCAGCATGGCAATACTTCGAGCAAGGCTTGTACACTGCAGCATCCCGCGGCTGGAGGTCCGACGGACATGCGTGTGCTTGGGGTGGAAACTTCCTGCGACGAGACCGGCGTTGCGGTGTATTGCACGGACCGGGGCCTGCTCGCTCATGCCGTTCACAGCCAGATCGCCCTGCATGCCCGCTATGGTGGTGTGGTGCCGGAACTTGCCTCGCGGGATCACGTGCGCAAGCTTGCCCCTATGATCGGCCAGGTCCTGGAGGAAGCCGGACTCAAACGTCGCGAACTGGGTGGCGTGGCCTATACCCGGGGCCCCGGACTGGTGGGTGCATTGCTGGTCGGAGCGGCGGTCGCCCGCTCCTTCGCCTGGGGGCTTGATGTCCCGGCCGTCGGCGTGCACCACATGGAAGCGCACCTGCTGGCACCCATGCTGGAAGCCGATCCGCCCGCCTATCCGTTCGTCGCGCTGCTGGTCTCCGGTGGCCACACCATGCTGGTGCAGGTGGCAGGCCTGGGCCGATACCGGCTGCTTGGCACGTCCGTGGACGATGCCGCCGGCGAGGCCTTCGACAAGACAGCCAAGCTCCTGGGGTTGCCCTACCCCGGCGGGCCGGAGCTGGAGCGCCTCGCCCGCACGGGGAACCCGGCCCGCTTCCGGTTCCCGCGACCGATGACCGACCGCCCCGGTCTGGATTTCAGTTTCAGCGGCCTGAAGACGGCCACCCGCAACACCGTGCTTGACCAGGGCGCGGACGCGAGGGCGGATATCGCCCGGGCATTCCAGGACGCGGTGGTGGACACCCTTGCGATCAAGTGCCGCCGCGCACTGGAGCAGACAGGGGCCGAAGCCCTGGTGGTTTCCGGGGGCGTGGGCGCGAACGGTGCGCTACGCGAGAGACTTGCGCAGGTGGCGGAACGGGCGGGCGCCCGGGTGCACTATCCGCGCATGGAACTGTGCACGGACAATGGAGCGATGGTCGCATACGCGGGGGCCTGTCGCCTGCTCGGCGGGGAGCGCGCGCCGCTGTCCTTCGATGTCGTTGCCCGCTGGCCCCTGGAATCATTGCGCCCGCCGGGCGAGGACGTGTCGCCGCACGGCACGGGCAGGGCCGTCTGAGGGGCCGGGGTCATCCGGCCCGGGTGGCCGTCGTCACTTGGTGCCCAGCTTGTTTTCCGTCCCATCCAGCAGATTGCGGATGTTGTTGCGGTGGCGCCAGTACGTCAGCACGGTTATTGCGGCCATGCCGGCCATCACCGCCCCGGGGGTGTCCAGGGCGAGCAGGACCAGCGGCGCCAGCAGGAAGCTGACCATGGCTGCCAGGGATGCGTACCGGAACAGCGCGGCCACCACCAGCCAGACGGCAACCGTGGCGAGCATTCCCGGCCAGGACCAGGCCAGCAGTACCCCGAGTCCCGTAGCAACTCCCTTGCCTCCCTTGAATCCGAAGTAGAGGGGATACAGGTGGCCGAGAAAGGCGGCCAGCCCCGCAAGCGCGACAGCCATGTCGCCCCTGCCGAGGGCCAGCGTGACGGCAACGGGAACCGTTCCCTTGAGGAAATCCCCGACTAGGGTCAGCGCGGCGGGCAGCCTGCCGCACAGGCGCAGGACATTCGTGGCCCCGGGGTTACCGGAACCGATTTCCCGCGGGTCCGGCAGCCCCATGAGGCGGCAGACCACGATGGCGGTGGCAATGGAGCCGAACAGGTACGCCAGCAGTATCAGTACGGCATCGGTGACCATCGCGCTATTGAACGGGCCAGGACCGGGCGGGTCAAGCGGCCGCTGCGGGCTGGCCGCGGCCTCCGGGGGACGGGTATGATCACGGCGATCGGCGTAACGGGAAGAATCCACGGAGGTCGTCGTCCGGGATCCGACGCCGGGCCGCCACATATGCACACCGGATGCCGGTCCGTCTCGAGGGGGTCATGGATACCATCTTCATCCGCGCGCTGGCCCTGGATACCACGATTGGGGTGTATGGCTGGGAACGGCGTGTCTCCCAGCGCCTGTTGCTGGATCTCGACGTGGGCTGGGATCATTCCGCGGCGGCCCGCGCCGACACGCTTGCCGGGGCGCTGGACTACGCGGCGGTGGCCGCAACGGTGCGCGGCACCGTGGAGGGCAGTTCCTTCCATCTGCTCGAGGCACTGGCGGAGCAGGTGGCAACGGATATCCTCTCCACGTTCGGCGCCTCCTGGATCCGTGTCGCCGTGACCAAGCCCGGAGCGGTGGCCGGCGCCCGGGCGGCAGGCGTGGTCATCGAACGCGGGGAACACCCGTGAGCGGCCGGCGTGTCTACCTGGGCGTGGGCAGTAATATCGAGCCCGCCTACCACGTCCGCCAGGCGGTAACGGCATTGCGGAGCGCGTTCGGCTCATTGGTGCTCTCGCCGGTCTATCGCAACCCGCCCGTAGGATTCTGCGGCGAGCCATTCTTCAATCTGGTGGTGGGTCTGCGAACCCGCCTCGATCTGCCGGACCTGGCGGGCCGCTTGCGGGAGCTGGAAGCCGCCCATGGACGACGCAGGGATGGACCCCGATTCTCGTCCCGGACGCTGGATATCGACATCCTGACCTATGGTGACCGGGTCCAGAGCCAGGGTCGCCTCACCGTTCCGCGGGACGAGATCCTGCAGTACGCGTTCGTGCTCCGGCCGCTCGCCGACATCGCCGGGGCCGAACGGCATCCGCAAACCGGCGAACGCTACGACGTGCTCTGGGCCCGGTTCCGGGCGACCTGGGGGGAGCCGGAGCTGGAGCGGGTTTTCCTGGCGCTGGAAGGTGTTGCGCA
>SLLM01000362.1 GCA_007134055.1 Ectothiorhodospiraceae bacterium
AACTGATCAACGTCGTCGCCCCGGTGTTCGCCTGCATCGCCCTGGGATGGGGCTGGGCGCGTGCGGGGCGGCCCTTCGATACCCGGGGGCTGGCCGATCTGGTCACGCTGGTCGGCGCGCCATGCCTGGTGTTCTATACCCTCGTGACCATCGAGCTCGACGCCGGCCTGCTGTTCGACCTGGGGCTGGCAACCCTGGTCCTGCTGATCTGCTTCACCGTCGTCGGAGGTGGATGCCTGCTGGTGGCGGGCCTGCCGCCGCGGACCTACCTGCCGCCGCTGATATTCCCCAATGCCGGTAACATGGGCCTGCCCCTGTGCCTGTTTGCCTTCGGCCAGGAGGGCCTCGCCCTGGCGGTGGTGGTGTTCGCCGTCATGATGGTTTTCAACTTCACCGCCGGTATCTGGCTGTACTCCGGCAGCAGTTCGCCCCTGCCGCTGCTGCGCGCGCCGATGATCCATGCCGTGTGGCTCGCCGGCCTCCTCCTGTGGCTGGACCTGCCGCTGCCGTCGGCACTCATGGAGACAACCCGGCTGCTGGGTGAATTCACCATCCCGGTGATGCTGCTCACCCTGGGCGTCTCCCTGGCCCGGATGCGGGTCACTCACCTGCCGCGTGCCCTGGCGCTGTCGTTGCTGCGGTTGGGAATGGGGGTTATTCTCGCCTGGTCACTGGCTATCCTGTTCGCCCTCGAGGGAACCGCGCGCAGCGTCTTTATCCTGCAGGCAGCCATGCCGGTGGCGGTCTTCACCTACCTGTTCGCGGTGCGGTACCAGCGGGCCCCGGAGGAGACCGCCGGACTGGTCGTGGTCTCCACCGTGATGTCGCTACTGGTGCTCCCCGTGCTGTTGATCTGGCTCATGCCCTGAACCGGGTACGGTCGGTCGCGGAACCCGGCACGGAAAGGTGGAAAAGCGCGGGACAGGCCTAGTAAGCTCCGGGTAGTTGTGGCGCCCGTCCCGCCTGTTCCCGAAACCGGAGCTCCCATGGTCAGGATCGACAAGAAGGCGCGCCGCGCCTACGTCCTGGATACCAACGTCCTCATCCACGATCCGGCATGCCTCTACAAGTTCATGGAGCACGACGTCATCATCCCGATGACCGTGCTGGAGGAACTCGACCGCCTCAAGCGTGGCAACCATGATGCTGCCCGCAGTGCCAGGCAGGCATCGCGGAACCTCGGTGCCCTGCTTGATCAGGTGGACATGACGGCGGTCTCGGCCGGAGTTCCCCTGGGGAGGACGGAAGACGCCGGACGCCTGCATTTCCTGATGTCGGGGGACTCGGGTCCTGGCCAGGGCCTGGATGCCGGCGTGCCGGACAACCGGATCATCGCCGAGACCGCGGTCGCCCGGCAGCAGCGGGCCGACGAGACCGTTATCCTGGTGAGCAAGGATGTGAACCTGCGGGTGAAGTGCGCGGCGCTGGGCATCCCGGTGGAGGACTACCGCAATGACCGCGTGCTGGACGACATCGAGGCGATGAGTTCGGGCGTGCGCGAGATCGGTTCCGGCTTCTGGGAACGCATGGACGCGGACATCGAGTCCTGGCAGCAGGGTGGCCGCAGCCACTACCGGGTGCGCGGCGATCCGGTGGCCGAGTGGTACCCGGGGGAGCTGGTCTGCGAGCACGAGAGAGGGGGCGCCTTCGAGGCACTGGTGCGTTCGGTGGACGGCGGCACCGCGGTGCTGGACGTGTGCCGGGACTATCGCACCGACCGGCACGCGGTGTGGGGCGCCAACGCCCACAGCACCCGACAGAATTTCGCCTTCAACATCCTTCTGGATGCACAGATCGACCTGGTTACCCTCGCTGGCCGCGCCGGCACCGGCAAGACATACCTGGCCCTGGCGGCCGGCCTGCACCAGGTCTACGAGGAGCGGCGCTTCGAGCGCATTATCGTCACCCGGGAAACCATTCCCATGGGCGAGGACATCGGTTTTCTTCCGGGTACGGAGGAGGAGAAGATGGCGCCATGGATGGGCGGTATCCAGGACAATCTGGATGCCCTGCTGCGCGCGGATGACAGCTGGGCCGGCGCCGCGACGCGGGACATGCTGGCCGGTCGGGTCCTGTTTCGCTCCCTGGGCTTCATGCGGGGGCGTACCTTCAACGACACCTTCCTGGTGGTGGACGAGGCCCAGAACCTATCCCCGAAGCAGATCAAGAACCTGGTAACCCGGGCCGGGCGCAACACCAAGATCGTCTGCCTGGGGAATGTCAACCAGATCGACAGTCCCTATCTCACGGAGATCACCTCGGGGTTGACGTATCTGGTGCAGAACTTCCGTAGCTGGGAGCACGCCGCCCATGTGACCCTGCTCGAGGTGGAACGCTCCCGGCTGGCCGTGGCCGCGGAGACACTACTTTAGTGTCCAGGCACGCTGGCAAGGCTGCAGGATGCGGGCAGCGGCGGGTGCCGGGGCTCAGGCGGAGCGGCTGTCGTCCAGGCCGACGTTGTTCTTCGCCAGCACCTGGTCCGCCCGGTAGCTGGAACGGACCAGTGGCCCGGAGACCACTTCGAGGAATCCCATGTCCAGCCCGCGCCGTCGGTATTCGGCGAACTGCTCGGGAGTGACGTAGCGGGCGACTGGCAAATGGTGTGCCGTGGGCCGCAGGTACTGGCCGAAGGTGACGATGTCCACCGACGCCCGGCGCAGGTCCTCCAGGGCTTCCAGGATCTCGCCGTCGGTTTCCCCCAGGCCCAGCATCAGGCTGGTCTTGGTGAGAACCCCGGGGCGATGGGCCTTGGCGTGGGCAAGCACCTCCAGGGTCTGTTCGTAGGAAGCCCGCGGGTCCCGCACGGGATGCGTCAGCCGGCGCACCGTTTCCACGTTCTGGGCGAACACCTCGAGCCCCGAGTCAACCACGGTTTCCACGTTGCCGTGTCGACCCTGGAAATCCGGCGTCAGCGCCTCTACGGCGGTTTCCGGATTCACTTCCTTCACCGCCCTCACGCATTCGGCATAATGCCCGGCGCCGCCGTCTGCCAGGTCGTCCCGGTCCACGGACGTCAGGACCACGTAGGAAAGGCCCATGAGGCGCACGGATTCCGCCGTGTTGCGCGGCTCCTCCGGGTCGAGCCAGCCGTTGGGGTTGCCGGTGTCCACGGCGCAGAAACGGCAGGCCCGGGTGCAGACGGAACCCATCAGCATGATGGTCGCGGTACCCGCGTTCCAGCATTCACCGATGTTCGGGCACATGGATTCCTCGCACACGGTGGCCAGGCGGTGGGTTCGGACATTGTTCCGGACGGCGTTATAGCCCGGGCCCGAGGGGACGCGCGCGCGCAGCCAGGAGGGTTTGTCGCCGCGTGGCGGCGGCTCGACGTCCGGACGCCGCTTCTGGCCGTTCTTGATCGCGCTGAAGCCGTGTTCCGTGCGGAACTTGGTTCCGCTGATCACGACAGGAATATCCTTGAGTCGCGGCATGGTGGTGAGGGTATCCGATGACCTTGCCAGTGTCTCTTGACCGAAGCTCGCAGCCTGTCCTGGTGTCGGGCTTGCGGCGGGGCCGGTCGCGCCCCCGGGGCCGCAGCAACGGTGCGAACCGGCGGCCAAGGGAGACTAGGGTAGCACAGTAGGATCGGGGGCGCCCGGTCATGCCATGCCCGGGCGAGGCGGGGCTACCGGGGTCCGAGCAGGGTCCGCTTCGCGGCGTTCACCCGCGAGGCAAGGGCGTCCGACCCTCCGCGGTCCGGGTGCAGCCGCTGGATCAGGCGGCGGTGGGCCCGGATGATGGCGTCTTCGTCGGCATGTTTGTCCACCCCCAGGATGGCACACGCCTCCTCGCGACTCATGGAGCCGCCGTGGGCGTTCGTCCGGCGCCCGTGGTGGCGTTCGAGGAAGGCCTTGAGCAGGGCGCCGGAGTTGGGGTCGTCGCGCTCGCACACGGCGAGGAGCCGCTCGAGTTCCGCCAGGGAAAGCTGGCTCAGACGCCGACCGCGCCAGTTGCCGCGCAGTACGTCCCCGTCCATTGCGCCCGTGGCTTCGTCCAGCCATAACTGGACGTAGCGACCGCGCAGTGGCGGATGGCCACCGCCCCGTCCCCCGCCGCCGAGCAGGTTGCGGAACAGAGGCAGCAGTCGCAGCAGGGGGAGCAGGCGCAGCGCCAGCAAGGCGGTGCCGCCGACGACCCCCATGAGCCAATGCATCCGGCCCGTCGCGAACAGCAGTACCAGCGCAATCAGGCCCAGCCACAGCGCCAGCCCCCGGCTGCGCTGGCGAATTCGCTGCCGCAGCCAGGGCGGCGCCA
>SLLM01000098.1 GCA_007134055.1 Ectothiorhodospiraceae bacterium
CAGATCACTGGAACGATCGTGGTGAGATGTTCTATTCCGGTTCGGCAGGCAGTTTGCAGTTTGCACCGGTACGCCCCCTGAATGTGCCCACCCTCATTGGGGACCGGAGAGCAGCATTACCTGCCGGGGCTTTTCGCCGATCTATCCACTAACCAGGCCGACAGCATCAGGCTTGCGTATTTCGTGGTTCATGAGTGGGCACATGTGCTGGATCAACTCTCGGACGTTTGGAGCTTTTCCCGCTTCTAGGTTGGTCATGGATAAGCCGGACTAGGGCATCGGGACGATGCCGTACTGAGGCGGGGTATTGTGTGCGGCCCCGTACAGACCAACTTCATCCACCGCGTTACCGTTCACTGTGCTTTGCTGGCGTATCTCCTCCCGACAGTAAGCACGACGATCCCCCCGGGTCGATTGTGGGCCCCAGCCTTCCCCGCGAACGCTGGGGCGTCTTTCTGGTTCATCGCACATCACCGGGAGAAGCTTTCTTGATTTTCAGGAATCGGGAGTCGGTGTCCCGGTAGTCTTAGGTCATTCGTCGGATTATTCCCGGTTCATGGGGGCGTTTCCCGCAGTCCGGAGGGTCGCCTGTCTACGCCTTGCCTCGGCGGCCACCCGTCGTGGCGCAAGGCTCGTATCGAGCCAGCTGGTCTTCCACGCTGGGTGGGCTTGCTACCCACACGGCTGGGAACGTTGTTTCATTGACTTCCTTCGACCGAATCCCAAGTGCCAGGCGTTTGCGGGCCCACACCGACTCGGTATGGGTTACAATTTCCAGCAGCCCGCCGGACGACACCGGGACGTGTCACTTACCAACGTTTCATGAAGTGTGAACCCAGCAAACGATCGGGGCCCTCGCCCAACTCGCCATACGTATGGGAGTGAAGTCACCAGATGAAGGGATCATGATGCGGCCAATTGTTGGCATTACGGCGTGCTCGGAGACTATAGCCGGCGTCGACAGTCAGTGCGTGGGAGACAAGTACACCCGATCCATCGCAGTTGCTGCCGATTGCGTACCAGTCCTGATTCCAGCCCTCGGGGTGGAGCTGGACCTTCGCTCACTGCTGAAACGCTTGGATGGGGTGCTGGTCACCGGCAGCGATACCGGGGTGCATCCGCGGCACTACGGTGGCGATGCCTCACGGCAGACGCCGGATGGCCTGGACCCCTCCCGGGACGCGACCACGCTGCCATTGCTTCGTATGGCCGTGGAGACCGGGGTGCCTGTTCTGGCCATCTGCCGCGGCCACCAGGAGCTCAACGTCGCCCTCGGCGGAACACTCCACCAGTTCGTGCATGAAGTGCCCGACCACCGCGACCATCGCGAGGATATGTCGGTGCCAAAGAAGGAGCGTTACGAGCCGGTGCATACCGTGCACTTCGCTCCGAACGGATTCCTGGCGACATTGCTTGGATGCGAATACATAGAGGTCAATTCGTTGCACTGGCAGGGCATTGATCGCCTCGCGCCGCTCCTGGTGGCGGACGCCTGGGCTGACGATGGACTGATCGAAGCCACTCGCTTGACCGATGCGCCCGGATTCGGAGTGAGCGTGCAGTGGCACCCCGAGTGGCGAGCCGAAGAGAACCCGCACTCATTGGCGCTGTTCCGGGCGTTTGCAAAGGCCTGTCAGCAGCGGGCGGCGGATGGTCGATGCTGGGCATCCAGCGCGTGACACCGGTCAAGCGCCACTCACAGGCTCAGGCGCGCCCTGGCCGCACCAAGAATCGATTCCAGGAACTGCGGATAGCTCTGGCCGAGATACCCGGCCATGGTCGGCAACATGCCGCCCTCGCCCCACATGGGATGGGCATTCAGGTCGATGAGCCGTACCTCGCCGTCCGAATCCGTTCGGAAGTCCATGCGGGCGTAGTCACGACAGCCCACACGTTCGAAGAGCAATCCGGCATGGCTGGTCATCCGCCGGCAGGCGTCTTCCGAGCGGGCCTGCTGGAACTGCAACTTCCGCCAGTACGGTGAGTCCGGGTCGACCTTGGACTGATACGTCATGATCGGTGGCAAACGTTCGTCAAGGGCAGAGAAATCGATCTCCAGTGGCGGAAGCACAGTGTACCCAGTCTGGGGGTTACCGATTACGCCTACACTGTATTCGGGGCCGGGAAGGTACTCCTGGATCAGCACCTCCTGGCCGGGCATGATGGCCTCGAGCTCCACCAGGCGACGTTTTGCCTCCTCCACGTCATGGACTACGGAGTTGGTGTCAACGCCGAAACTCCCATCGCCACCGTTCGGTTTGATGAAGGCGGGGTAGGATGCCCTGTCGCACGCTGCGGGGTGTCCAGTCCGGGTCAGCACCTGGCGCGGTACGGGTATCCCCAGGTCCTTGGCCAGTGCGTAGACGAGAAACTTGTGGTGGCACAGCACAATGCTTTCGGGGCCGGCACCGGCGTACGGCAGTTCCAGCATCTCCAGCAGGGCGGAAACATGGTGCTGACGGGCCGGGTTGTTGCGGTAGCCGGTGTTGCAGAAGTTGAGGACAAGGGCCGACGGCCCGTCCATCAAAGTGCGCCACAGGCACCCGTGATCGTCCAGAAAACGGAAACGGAAACCTTCGAGCGTTTCCAGTGCGTCCTGCATGCTGCGCACGGCGTCGTAATCCTGCTGCTCGAATCGATTGCTCGGGTTATATCCATAAGGGAGGCGCGGATCGCCCAGAAGTACCGCTACGTCAAACATATCCGCCCTCCGTGAGCGCACATTCGCCATCTACCGGTTGCCTTTCGGGCTCGTCGGGACGCGGCCTCCCGGGTGATCCAGGCGCAGGGTTTCAGTTTGCGGCCTCGATAAGCCGTCCTCTGTGCAGTAGGGCACTTACCGCGGAGCCCTTTCCCCTCATGCTGTACACAGTGTTTCGACGTGGTGCAGCTGCGTTCGGTCAGCAAACCTGCGGCAGCCAGAGGGTCAGACGGAATGAAAAACGTATTCGTCGTAGGTCTGGAGCCGTTCGGCCATGAACTGCTGCGAACCATCCGAGGCAGTGAGGAATACCGCTTCCTGGAGCTATTCACCTACGAGGAAGTGGTTCGGCCGCCGGACGCCCAGTACCCGTCACTGGATCGTCTGGTTGAGGCGGCCTGTCAGCGCTTCGCTGCGTTCAATGGGCAAGTGCACGGCATCATGGGATACTGGGATTTCCCCACCAGCGCCCTTGCGCCGCTGGTTGCTACACGCATGGGGTTGCCTGGCCCCGGGCTGAGTGCCCTGGCGCGTTGCGAGCACAAGTACTGGTCACGCATCGAACAACAGAAGATCGTCCCCGATTGCGTTCCCCGGTTTCAGGCGGTTGATCCCTTTTCTGATGACGCTGTCGCCTCCATCGACCTGGCCTACCCATTCTGGATCAAGCCGGTGAAGGCCCATTCCTCGTTTCTCGGATTCCACATCGACAGTCCGGCCAATTTGCGAGCGCGCCTCGAGACCATTCGCGCGCAGATCGGTCTCATGGGCGAGCCGTTCAACGAATTCCTGGCTCATGTGGATATGCCAGCGGACATCCAGGCCGTGAACGGCTACCATTGTATCGCTGAAGAGCTCGTCTCCAGCGGGCATCAATGCACCCTGGAAGGCTACGCCTGGCAGGGCGAGGTGGAAATCTACGGGATCGTCGATTCGATGCGCACGGGCAGACACGACTCGTGCTTCTCCCGCTACCAGTACCCCTCGGTGCTGCCTGCCCCGGTGCAGGCACGTATGGAGGCCGCATCCCGGAAACTCGTCCATCACCTGGAATACGACGATGCCGCGTTCAATATCGAGTTTTTCTGGAACCCGGACGATGACCGGCTGCATCTGCTCGAAATCAACGCGCGTATCTCCCGCTCGCATTCGCCGCTGTTCCTGATGGTCGACGGGGCCACCAACCAGAAAATCCCACTGGATCTCGCGCTCGGGCGACGCCCGGCATTTCCCCGCCGCGCCGGCGCGTACCGTGTGGCTGCCAAGTTCATGGTGCGCTATTTCAACGACGGCGTTCTCACGCGTGTGCCCACAGACGCGGATATCGACCGGCTGAAAGAGACCTGCCCCGAGGCCTGGGTGCGGCGCCTCGCCGCGCCGGGAACACGTCTCGGCGATCTCAACCTGCAGGACAGCTACAGCTACGAAGCGGCCGAAATCTTCCTGGGTGCGAATGCGGAGAAGGATCTGCTGAATAAGTACCACCACGCCCTGGAAGTTCTGGACTTCCAGGTCTGTCATGCAGGCCCGGAGGTCAGTACATGAAAACCGTCGACGCATTGCCGTGCGAAATCATGGATGAAGCCAACGTCTGGATTCCGATGCCTGACGGCGTGCGGCTTGCCGCGCGCATCTGGCGCCCCCGGGACGAGCGGCCGGTTCCCGCGATCATGGAGTACATCCCCTACCGCAAGCGCTTCGGAACCACGGCCCGCGACGCCGTCACCCACCCGTATCTGGCAGGGCACGGCTACGCCTGCACGCGCGTGGATCTGCGCGGCAGCGGTGAGTCCGAGGGCGTTCTCGAGGACGAGTACCTGCAGCAGGAACTCGATGACGGTTGCGCCGTCCTGCGCTGGCTCGCCCAGCAGCCCTGGTGCACCGGCGACGTGGGCATGATGGGAATCTCCTGGGGCGGGTTCAACGGCCTCCAGATCGCCGCCCTGCAGCCACCCGAACTCAAGGCGGTGGTGGCCGTCTGCGCCTCCGACGACCGGTTTGCCGACGATGTCCACCATATGGGCGGCTGCCTGCTGGGCGACAACATCTCCTGGGCCTCGGTGATGTTCGCGTACAACTCCCTGCCACCAGACCCGGCGCTGGTCGGAGAGCACTGGCGCGATATGTGGTTCGAGCGTCTGCGCGGCAGTGGGCTATGGATCGAAAAGTGGTTACGGCATCAGCGTCGTGACGCCTACTGGCAGCATGCCTCGGTGTGCGAGGACTACAGCCGCATTCGCTGCCCGGTCTACGCGGTCAGCGGCTGGGCGGACGGCTACTCCAACGCCGTCTTTCGGCTCATGCGGAACCTGGACGTCCCGCGCAAGGGGCTCATCGGGCCCTGGAGTCACAAGTATCCGCATCTGGGCGTGCCCGGGCCCGCCATCGGCTTCCTGCAGGAACTGGTGCGCTGGTGGGATCACTGGCTCAAGGGCCGGGACACCGGTGTGATGGATGAACCCATGTTGCGCGTGTGGATGCAGGACTCCGTCCCGCCCACCACCTATTATCGCCAGCGGCCCGGCCGCTGGGTCGGCGAGGCGGACTGGCCAAGCGAGCATATTCAGGAGCGCAGCTATGCCCTGGCACCCGCCCAGCTGGTGCCACTGAACGATGCCAGCCCCGATTTCGAGCGCACGGTGCAGTCGCCGCTCACGCTCGGCCTGTTCGCCGGGAAGTGGTGCTCCTACGCGGCGGGCCCGGATCTTGCCCACGACCAGAGGGAAGAAGACGGCGGCGCGCTTGTGTTCGAAAGCGATTTCCTGGAGCCCGGATTCGAGATCATGGGCGAGCCCTGCATGGAACTGGACGTGGCAGCCAACCGGCCGGTTGCCATGGTCGCCGCACGGCTTTCCGACGTAGCACCCGATGACAAGGCAACCCGCGTGACCTATGGGGTCCTGAACCTCACACACCGGGATGGCAGCGAAACACCACAACCCCTGGAGCCGGGAAAGCGCTATCGGGTCCAGATCAAGCTCAACGGCATCGCCCACGCGTTTCCAACGGGCCATCGGCTGCGGCTGTCCCTGTCCACGTCGTACTGGCCCCTGGCCTGGCTACCACCGCAGTCAGCGCGCCTGCATGTCCACGGCGAAGGGAGCCGGCTTGTTCTGCCGGAACGCCCGCCCCGCGCGTCGGATGCGGCATTACCCGATTTCAAGCCGCCCGAAGGTACGCCTTTGCCACGGGTTGAGCGGCTCGATGCGGCCAACCACAACTGGTTGGTGCATCGCGATCTGGCGACGGACCAATCAACACTGGAGGTCATCAACGACGACGGCAGTCAGTACCAGGAAGACATTGACCTGGTGACCGGCTCGCGCACCGTGGAGACGTACTCGTCCACAGGTGATGATTTCCAGTCGCCCCGGGCCGAAGTGGTCGCCGAGCGCCACCTGAAGCGGGGAGACTGGGACATACGTACGGTGACGCGGACCGTGGTGACATCGACCACGCACGAATTCGTCGTGCACGCCAGCCTAGATGCCTACCAGCGGCTCCGCCAGGGGGAAATCCGCGTCTTCTCCCGGGACTGGGATGAGTCCGTTCCCCGGGATCTGGTCTAGGTGTGATCTGTCAACAGGTTGTCTTCGGGCGGTTCCAGGACGCTGATGGGTGGTTCATTGCTCACGCGGCCGTGCTGCCGGTGGCCCAGTGTCTCGCCTCTCGCCTTGGGCGATACATGATGGCTGAACACCACCACCTCTCTCGGCCACCACTCCGGATGCTCGTCCCGAATGAAGGCCATCAATCTTTCGCGGAGGTTCGTCTTCGGTGAGTTTGTGTCCGCTGCCATTGAACCACTTCAATCTAAAGTCTGGGCCCTGAAGCCTCGTCAGAGAGGCTCTGGGCATGCTGCAAGGTACATCAGCCCGGCGCTCAGCCGCGACCGTGTAGGCGGGCACCCGGTGATGAATTCGAATAGTGCACCCCTCGAGTTTGGTAAGCATCACGCGGCACCGCTGCGGTCGACCAGACGTGCGAATCGGCGCAGCAGCGATGCGGCGGCGGGGGAGGCCCGTACCTCTGCCTCGAGGTCGTCCGGGTCCAGGCCCTCCTTGCGAAGTTCCGGCGAGAGTGCCCGCAGGTAGGCACGCATCGCGCCGGGGCTGAACTCCGGATGGAACTGGACCCCCCAGGCGCGGCGTCCGAGGCGGAACGCCTGGTTTGTCTCGAATGCGCCGCTCGCGAGGTGGACTGCGTCGGCGGGGAGACGGAGCACTCCCTGGGAGTGGATTGCCTGCGCCGGAAAACTCCCGGGCATGCCGCCCATCAGCGGATCTTCCACGGCTTCCGGGCGCAGACGGATATCAACGGTGCCGATCTCCCGCTGACGGGGATAGTAGCCTACCTCGCCGCCATGGACCTGGGCGAGCAGCTGATGCCCGTAGCAAATGCCCAGCACGGGGATGTCCCGCCGCACCAGTTCCCGCAGCCACTGCCCGGTACGCTCGCTCCAGGGCTCACGGTCGGTAACCATGGAGCTGGAGCCGGTCAGTACTGCGCCGGAAACCTGTTCCGGCGGCGGCAGTGGTGCACCGGTGCGTGGATCCGTCACCGTTGCCGGGTACTGCAGCCCCTCGGTCATCCAGCCATCGCAGTCACCAAGTTCGGCGATCACTTCACGCCGATTGGTACCGAGCTTGATGACATAGAGATTGCCTGCCCCGCCTCGTGCATTCATTGATCTCTCTCCCGGCCTGTGTCAGGACCGATGAACGCCTTCCGGATCGGATTATATCGTGAAGGGGAAAAGGCCCGGGCTTGTGACTGGTTGCTGCCTTGTCTACCCTGAATCATCCGGAGCCGGGCGTGGGGCCGCGGGTGTCCTTCGGGTGCCACTCCTGCCGGCCGGATCTGACCGTTTGTTCAGCACAATGCAGGCTGCTCCATGTCCTCGATCCTGTCGGCCATCGGTGGCTGGGTAAACGGGTCTACCGCCCTCCTGGCGCTCCTCATCGGTTCCCTGTTCTGGGGAGCGAACGTGCTCGACCAGATGGCGGGCAAGCGGCCCTTCGCGTTGGTGATCGGTGCCGCGGGCCTGCTGCTGCTCGTCAATGCCGGCTGGGCGTTCGGTCGGGTAATGGGCCTGCTTCTTCTGGCGGTGGTGTGCGTGTTTCTGGTCCTTACCTACAGGAAGGAAAAAAGGAGGGGCGGGTCAATGACTCCCTGACGGCGGTCAGG
The DNA here is from genome assembly GCA_007134055.1 of Ectothiorhodospiraceae bacterium. Lineage (GTDB taxonomy): Bacteria > Pseudomonadota > Gammaproteobacteria > Nitrococcales > Aquisalimonadaceae > Natronocella. Next base: position 7,889 of record SLLM01000098.1, read on the forward strand.
GTCGGTGCACTGCGCCGTTCAGTGGTGTCCGCCGGAATGTTGGTAGCGGCCATCGACGAAACGGTCGAAATACTGGCCCAAGGCGGGATGTGCGATCTGTTTCCCCGATTGATCCGTTTCCAGGTGGCGTTCCGCCACGTAGGTGCTGTGAGTGGCCCCGTCCACCAGCACGTGGTACCAGGGCCTGTCCTTCGGTGGTCTGCTCCTGGCCATGGCCTCGTACCATTCCTCCGTTCCCTGGAATTCCGGATCGACGTCAACCACGACGCCGCGGTAATCGAACTTGCGGTGGTGGACCAATTGCCCGATAGCGAACTTCGGCCGTACCGTCATGGCGGATCCCCGAAAGGTATGGAAGCACGAAGGCCGGGCATTCCCCTCTACCCTTCGTAACCCCATGGTGCCACGTTTCGAGCAATACGCGCGACGGGCTGGTACGGCCCGCGCGAGACCGGTATCCCTGACGGTACTTCCTGACAGGTTGGTAACAGAACGTCGCGGGATGTCTGTAGTGGGGTACTGACAGGATTCTGAAAAAGGCCATCCTGGCCGATCTTCCGTTCGCCGCGCCTTGCCCGCAGGCATGCTGTGAAGCCAGAGTCCCATGCGAATAGATCAGTGTCTCCCTAGAGGTGGGCGCCGATGGTCATGCTGATCCAGCCGGCAAGGCGCTTGTGCCATGGACGCTGGCGCCAGCTGTCAAGGTCATAGCGTTCCGCCTCTTCCAGGTCCCGTTCGATCAGTTCCCGGATCTGCTGCGGGAAGTCCCCGCCGTACACGTTCACATTGGCCTCATCGTTGATCCGGAAGGAGCGGTTGTCCAGGTTGCTCGAGCCGATGCTGGCCCAGGCATCGTCGATGCTCATGAGCTTGGAGTGATACATGCTCGGCTGATATTCGTACAGGCGAACACCGGCTTTCAGCATGGGTTCCCAACGGTTGATGGACGCGTGTCGCACGAAACCCTGGTCGATGCTCTCACCGGGAACCAGGATCCGCACCTCGACACCACGCTCTGCCGCAGCGGTGATGGCATCCAGAAAGGCGGCATCGGGGTAGAAATACGCGGTGGCGATGGTGATCCGCTCCTGCGCCGCCGCCAGCGCGTGGAGAAACATTGTTCGTACCCGGTGTCGTCCTTCCCGGGGGGCGCTGTTGACGACCTGGGCCGTGACCTCACCTGCGGGCTCCAGATCCGGGAAGTAGGCATCACCCAGCAGCAGCTGTCCGCTGGCGTCGAGCCATGTATCGGCGAAAGCTGCCTGCAGTCGACCGACGACGGGTCCTTGGATGCGGAAATGGTTGTCCCGGTAGGCCGCGCCCTCTCCGTCCGGCAACCACTTGTCCGCGATGTTGGCGCCGCCGGTAAAGCCGGTCCTGCCATCGGTGATCATGAGCTTGCGGTGGGTGCGATGGTTGAAACGGGCCAGGTTGTACCAGCTCGGCTTGCGCCAGCGGATCAGTTCAACCCCGGCATCGCGCATACGGTCGAACTTGCCGCTATCGGCGAGGGTGGAACCGACGAAGTCCAGAAGGACGTGTACGGTGACACCATCTTTCGCCGCGTCGGCAAGGGCCGTGGCGAATCGACCGGCGGACGCTTCCCCCCAGAACTCGTAGGTTTCGAAGGTAATGGAGTGCTCGGCCTCGGCGATGGCCTCCAGCATGGCCGGGTAGGTGCGTTCACCGTCCTCCAGCAGCTCGATGCGATTGCCATCCACGAGAGGTTGCTGGAGCAGCAGATCCATTTCGCGTTGGAACGCCGGATCCGCGACGCCGTAGGGTACGCTGATGTCCTGGGTCAGCCGCAATGGTTTCGGCAGGGCGTTGAAGAGCGTAACGTTGCCAAGGACGAGTGCGACGGTGATTGCTGCGATGGCCGCCGTCAACCAGCGGGTCCTGCGCTTCATTCGGATCCTCGCGGCGCAATGGGATGGGGATCGGCTGTGATTGCCGTCCTTGGTGGGGCTTGCTTGATCCAGGTCAATGGGCAAGCGGGTGATCATGGACTACGGTGGAAGGAAGTTTACTACAGGAGTTGCGCACATGTTCCGGAACATCGTGGTTGCCGTGGATGGTTCCAGTCATTCCGACAAGGCCGTTGCCGTCGCCGGCGAGCTGGCGGGGAGGCTGGAGGCGGATCTGACCATTACCCACGCCCTCATCCAGGGACCGATCCCGAAGGAGCTTGCCCGCCTGTCCTCCGAGCCGGTTCCGGAGATGCCGCCCATGAGCGTTGGTGGGGCTGCCGTTGGCAACCAGGTGTCCCGTACCGCACTGCAGAGCATAGCCAAGGCACTGCTGGAGCAGGCGCAGGCTAGCGCCCGGGAGGCGGGGGCGAAGAGCGTGGAGACGACCTGGCACGAGGGGGACCCCGCGAACGTGGTGCTGTACGAGGCGCGCTCCCGGAACGCGGATCTGGTCATTCTGGGATGCCGCGGCCTCGGTGGGGTGAAAGGCCTGCTCATGGGAAGTGTTTCCAGCAAGGTCAATCAGCTCTTTGAAGGCAGTGTACTGACCGTGAAGTAATGCTTATCCCGACTGAGCGCGCATGGGCAGCATCCTCCGCTAACGGTCGGCGCCGGCGGCGCCGCGTGCGTTGCGATTGATCAGGGCCCGACTGAAACCGTAGCCGATCACCGGCAGAGTCATGGCGGCAAGAGCGAACAGGGGCGCCGGTCCGGCGTGGTCGAACAGCAGGCCGGCGGCGCCAATGCCGGCGGATTGACCGAAAAACAGTGCCGATGCGAACACCGCCAGGGCCACTCCGCGGGCTTCGGGCGCCATCTGGGTGGCATTGGTCTGCAGGGTGTTGTGCAGCATGTAGAACCCCAGCCCTGCCAGGAGGATCGCACCACCCGCAAGGGCCCAGGAAGGGCTCACCAATAGCCACACCATCGATGCGCCCAGGGCGATGCCGCCTGCGAGGGCGATCCCCTGTTCGCGCAGACTGGCTAGCATGCGCGTGACGGCCACGGCGTAGAGGAGCCCGCCGGCGCCGAACAGCGCTACCAGGGCGCCTGCGGACGATAACGGCAGGTCGTGCCGGTGGTGCAGGTAGGTGGGGAAGAAGGCGAGGGCGCCGAATACCATCATCCCTTCCAGAAAGACGATGAGCAGGATGGTCCTGGCCCAGGGAATCGAGAGCACCAGGCCGATGCCTGCCAGCATGTTCCGCTTGCCCGCCACCGGATTGCCGCGAGCCAGGCTGCTGCGGCGCAATTCCGAGAGCAGGCCGCAGCCGATGGCCAGAAACAGTCCTGCCAGCAGTACGAATACCCAGCGCCAGCCCAGGGTGTCGGCGAAGATTCCGCCCAGGGCCTGTCCCGCCATCAGTCCGAGTACCGTGCCGCTGAGCATGCGAGCCAGCGCCGTCTGACGTTCTTCGTACGGTACCGCATCCCCCAGCCAGGCCATGGACAGGGGGATGATGCCCGCGGCAGTGGCCCCTGCGATGGCGCGCAAGGCCACCAGCCACGACATGGACGGTGCCAGTGCGGATCCGATACTGACCACGGCGCAGAGGAAGGCGGCAATGATCATGAGGATGAACTTGCCGTAGCGGTCCCCGAGTGCACCGTAGACAAGCTGCAGCAGGCCGTAGGCGAGGGCGAAGGCCGTTATCGTCTGGGCGGCATGACCGGTGGATACGTCAAAGGTTTCGGCCAGCTGTGGTACGAGGGGATCACATACCCGCATCGACGCGGCGCTGCCGAATCCGGCAGCGGCCAGCAGGAGGATAGCGCGATTTCTCTGACGATCGGAAGGAGGCAAGTCGGCTCCCGGTTGTACGCGAACGGATCAGTCCCGGCTCATGTGGAGAGGTGTCAATCGATTCCCGGGCCTCCTGTCCACCGGTGCTACCGGGAACATCCCGTTCGCTTACGGTTTGCGGTCCAGGCTGCCGGCCAGGCCGGGCGCCCGTGAAAGCAGGTGGGGGCGGCTGCATGCGCCCCGCCATGCGTACGGGCACCGCACGACCCTCGGGCCCTGGCACCGGTGAGGAGGATACCGCATTCCCCGGTCCGGTGGCGGCCCGGCCTCGGGGGACGATTTCCCCGGCATTCCCGCGACCCCGGACCGGACTCTGCATTCCGGAAGGAATCGCCGGCGGTCGGTCATGCGCCGGGTGGGCGCGTGGATGCCGTGCCGAGGCGGAACTGTTGAACCACATCATGAATCTCTTCCACCACCGACAGTAGCGCGTTACTGGTCTCCCGGGTCCCGGAAGTGACTGCAGCGGTTGAACGCAGTCCTTCGTTCACGCCGCTTACCCGGCGGTTGATCTCGTCGGTGGTGGAAGTCTGCTGCTCCGTGGCGGTGGCGATCTGCATGGTCATGTCGCGAATCTGCTCAACGGCACGTTCGATCTCCACGATCACGCGGCTGGACTCGTCCGCCTCTTCGGCGACGACGGTCGCAGACTGCTGCCCGCGACGCATGGTATCAAGCGCGCCGTCAGCGCGCTCCTCGAGTTGCTGGATCATGCGGCCGATGTCTTCGGTGGATTCACTGACCCGGCTGGCAAGTTCCCGTACCTCGGTGGCAACGACGGCAAATCCGCGCCCGGATTCGCCGGCCCTTGCTGCCTCGATGGCGGCATTCAGAGCCAGCAGGTTGGTTTGTGCGGCGATGGCGTCGATCACTTCCAGGACCTTGCGGATGGAGCGGGTTTCCTCCCGCAGCTGCTCCATGGCTTCGGTCCCCTGGCCGACCTCGCTGGCGAGGGAGCGCATGGCCGCCGCGTTGCGAACGATGGTTTCACGGCCGGATTCCGCCTGGCGCGCCACTTCCAGGCTGGCGGAAGAGGTTTCCGCGGTATTGCGCGAAACTTCCTGTACCGTGGCCGCCATTTCCTCCATGGCTGTCACGACCTGCAGGATCTCCTCTTCCTGCCCGGCGATGGCCTGGTGACCGGTATCGGCGGCTTCGCTGGAGTGTCTTGCCGTTGTCGCCAGGCTCCCGGTGAGGTCGGCGACACGGCCGCGCAGCGCGAACAGCTGCGCCTGCTGCATTTCCATGGCCAGTTCGGCTTCCGCTACCACATCGTGACCGTTACCGTAGGTAAAGCGGCTGACTTCGTTGTCGAACACCGCGCGCGCCGCCCCGGACAAGCGGCGGAGGCGGCCGGTCGCCGCGGCGGTGCCGGCGACGGCCAGCCCGAAACCTGCCGCGGCGGCTGCGGCGCCGGCCGCTGCCTCGCCCTGACCAAGGAGGAGGCCGGCGCTCACCCCCACGGCGGTGGCCAGGGTCGCGCAGAACGCTGCTTTCACGCGCGGGCCCGGGAAGTGCCAGAAGGCACGTGCCGGCCGTCCGGACCGCATACGCGCGTAGAGTATTTCCGCCCGTCGTTTCTGCGCTTCGGTGGGACTCATGCGCACGGATTGGTAGCCTGTGTGCTGTCCATTGCGGTACACCGGTGATACGAACGCGCTGACCCAGTAGTGATCGCCGTTCTTGCAGCGGTTCTTGACCACGCCCAGCCACGGATCACCGGATTGCAGCGTTGACCAGAAGTCTTCGTATACTGCCTCGGGCATGTCCGGGTGGCGGACCAGGTTGTGGGGGCTGCCGGTGAGTTCATCACGACTGAACCCGGAGACCCGCACGAACGCGTCGTTGGCACTCTCGATCACGCCTTTGAGGTCGGTAGTGCTGATCAGCCGTTCTTCGGCGTCGAAGGTCCGTTCGCGGTGGGTAACCGGCTGGTTGATACGCATGAGAGTATGAGCCTCCTCTGGTAGTTCGGTGTCGTGTTCCTGCTATCGGTCACTGAGCCGGAAATTGAATCGGCCCCGTGTGCCGGAGTCGCCTGGCGGACCTGTCCAGTATGACGGCGACGGGGGATTGTTCCTTGAACCCGGTCATATCCCGGCAGGGTTCGCCGACATCATTGCTGCGCCGTCGCGGTGGCTGCGTTGCAGGGACAGACAGTTTGTTGCCACGGCCGGGAGAGGCAGGCTGAAACAGGGGGAGAGGGGCGACGTGAGAATCCTGGTAGTCGGTGCCGGCGTAGCGGGAACGGCCACAGCGTATTTCCTCGCACGGGACGGCCATGCCGTGGATGTCCTGGACCGCGGGGAGGCGCCGGCGTCCGAGGGGAGCTATGCCAATGCGGGGTTGATCCACGCCAGCCTGGCGGAACCCTGGAACTCTCCCGCCGCGGTGGTGGAGCTCCTGGGAAGCCTGGCGAGGAGAGACGGCACGTTGCTTCTGAATGCGCGGCAGCTGCCGCAGCTGCTCGGCTGGGGCCTGCGGTTTCTCTACCACGGCCTGCCTGGGCCACGGCGCGCGAATACGCGCCTGAACGCGAGGCTTGCGGTGTACAGCCAGCGGGTACTCGGCGAACTGCGGGGGGAGACCGGCATCCAGTACGACCATTCAGCCGCCGGGCTACTGAAGCTCTTCCAGAGCCACAAACGGTTGCAGGCGGTGCGTGCCACGTCGCGCATGCTGGAGGAGTTCGGTGTTCATCATCACGTGCTGACCGTGGACGAACTGGTGGAGCGGGAGCCGCTGCTGGAACCAACCCGCGGAGAACTGGCCGGGGCCATCCACTACCCGGGGGATGAGAGCGGCTGCCCGCATCTGTTCGCGCGGGAACTGGCGCACAGGGCGGAGGCACTCGGCGCATGTTTTCACCACGGAGTAGGGGTGCGGCGGTTACGGATGCAGGGCAAGCGCCTTGATCGGGTAATTACGGATCAGGGTGATTTCGAAGCCGATACCCTCATCATTGCCGCCGGACCGGAAGCGGCAGACCTGGGCCGTGGCATCGGCTTGCGCCTCCCAATCAGGCCGGTCAAGGGATATTCCACCACGCTGCCGCTCGGGCCGGATGTGCCGGCGCCATCCGTCCCGTTGTCCGACGACGGTCGCAAGCTGGTGATCAATCGCCTGGGGAATCGCCTCCGCATCGCCGGAACGGCGGAGTTCGCAGGATTGGATCGAGGAATCACGGAAATGCGCGTGGAGCAGTTGCGGCGGCGGGCATGTGAAACCATGCCAGCCCTGGCCGCCTGTCTGCCAGGCCGGGAGGAGGAGCCCTGGGCCTGCCTGCGACCGATGACCGCGGACGGGCCGCCGATCCTGGGGGAGACACCGATTCCCAACGTCTACCTCAACGCCGGGTCGGGACATCTCGGGTGGACGATGGCTGCAGGTTCCGCCCGACTGGTGGCCGACCTGGTTGCCGGACGAACGCCGGAGATACCCGTGGAAGGGTTCTCCATGAGACGCTACCGCCTCTGACGGGTGCCGGGCCCGCGGCCGGCGGTTGCGGGACGGCGTCTCACGGAGCGCACGTATACGGGGACTACGGCCATGCGACTTGATCTCAGTACCTGGCAGGAAGTGGAGCAATATCTCCTGCAGTCCCGGGGCATCATCATTCCCATCGGCTCCCACGAACAGCATGGGCCGAATGGTCTGGTGGGGACTGATGCCATCTGTCCGGAGGTGATCGCCCGGGAAGTCGGCGAGCGGCTTGGGGTGCTGATCGGCCCCACGCTGGGTGTCGGCATGGCGCAGCATCAC
>SLLM01000411.1 GCA_007134055.1 Ectothiorhodospiraceae bacterium
ACTGGTGGGATGGGCAGGCCTACCAGCGCATCCTGCTGGATGCGCCGTGCTCTGCGACCGGCGTCATCCGGCGTCATCCGGATATCAAGTGCCTGCGCCGGGAGGGGGATCTGGGCGCCCTTGTGCAGGCGCAGATCACCCTGCTACGGGCGGTGTGGCCCCTGCTGGACCGGGGCGGTATGCTGGTGTACGCGACGTGCTCCGTGCTGCTCGATGAGAACGCCGGCGTAGTTGATGCCTTCCTGCGGGAGCAGGCCGATGCCCGGCCCGCGGATCCGGTGTGTCCCTGGGGCATTCGCCTTGACCCGGGCCGGCAGATCCCGACCGGCATGGCGGGGATGGATGGATTCTATTATGCGGTTCTCAGGAAAGTCTGATTGATTCCCGGGGCAAGTTGGCAGGGTGGAGCGCGTTGAGGGCACTGGCTGGACCAGGTTGGTGGGCTGAGCGGGTCGTGCTGTCGCTGGCGCTGCTGGCACTGCTGGCCGCGGAGGTTGTCTCCGGCTCCGAGGATGGCTCCATCCGGCTGGTGCACGGCGAATTGCGCACCGGCAGCCTGTTCCTGAGCGTGGATTCCTATTTCGACGTGCAGCTGAGCGATGAGGCGCTGGGGGCGCTGAACAGCGGCGTGCCGCTCACGCTGGAGGTGACCGCACGGGTGATTCGCCCGCGCTGGTGGTGGTGGGATGCGGAGCTCGCCGAACGCAACGTGCGGACCTCGCTGCGCTACCATGCCCTGAGTCGGCGCTACGTCGTGCATAATCACCTGGATGACGAGCGGCGAACGTTCTTTCGCCGGGACATGGCAACGAGCGCCTGGGGAAGGGTCGCGGGACTGCGTCTGGTGCAGATGCAACGCCTGGACCCGGATGCCGAATACCTGGTGGAGGTGCGGGCGCGACTTGATCTGGATGCCCTGCCGCATCCTTTGCGCACCGTGGCGTATGTGTCGCCCGAGTGGCGCCTGGTGAGTGACTGGTACTCATGGCCGGTGGAACGCTGAAGCGGGTATCCCGGGAAGGTGCCGTGCGTGTGGCGCTATGCGCGCTGCTGCTGGTGGCCCTGTATCTGCTCAGTGTCGCCACCCAGAACTCCGAGGTGTTCGGCCGGCTGCACCCGTGGCTGCTGTTTCTCAACACCGTCTGCCTGGTGGGGCTGCTTGTCCTCATCGTCTGGAATCTCGCCCGGTTGATCAACCAGCGCCGCCGCGGTGCACCCGGAAGCCGTCTCACTGTCCGCCTGGTGTCCATGTTCGTGGTCCTTGCCGTGGTTCCGGTCAGTGTTGTCTATCTGTTCTCCGTGCAGTTTCTCAACCGCGGCATCGAAACCTGGTTCGATTCGCGCATGGAGCAGCAAGCCATGGAGGATGCCCTGAGCCTCTCCCAGGCGTCCTTCGACATGCGCATGCGGGAGTTGCTGCGACGAATGGAGAACGCCGCAACCGAGTTCCGCGAGGTAGGCGAGCCGCTGGCGCCGATCACCCTCGGCCAGGAGCGGGAGCGTGTCGGTGCGTCGGAGCTTACGCTGATGGCGACCAGTGGACGAATCATCGCCACCAGCTCCCGGGAGCCGGCGGCGGTGCTGCCCCGGCGTCCGGAAGAGGATATCCTCCTCCAGGTGCGCCAGGGCCGCCCCTACGTCGGCCTTGACCCCATCGGCGACGCGGGCCTGCATATCCGGATCCTGGTGCCGACACCGGATGTCGACGGCATGCCGGACCAGCGCATCCTGCAGGGCCTGTTCCCCGTCTCGCCCCGGGTGGACGCCCTCGCCGAGAGCGTGCAGACGCATTACGCCCGCTACCAGGAGGTGGGTTACCTGCGACGGCCGTTGCAGGACAGTTTCGTGCTGACCCTCTCTCTGGTGCTTCTGATCAGCCTGCTGTTTGCGGTTTGGTCCGCTTTCTACGCCGCCCGCCGCCTCGTGGCACCCATCCGCTATCTGGCGGAAGGGACCGAAGCGGTGGCCGCCGGCGAGTATGGCAAGCAGTTGCCACCGGCAGGCCGTGACGAACTCGGCTTCCTGGTGCGCTCATTCAACGACATGAGTCGGCGGGTGGCCCAGGCGCGGGACCAGGCCAAGACCAGTCAGGCGCAGGTGGAGGCCCAGCGAGCGTACCTGGAAGCGCTACTTGGGCGGCTCTCGTCCGGGGTGCTGGCCACGGACGGGGACGGAGCGCTGCGTACCCACAACCTTGCCGCAGACCAGATCCTGGGCCTGTCCCTGGGGTCGCATCGTGGCAAGACGCTGACACAGCTTGCCGGGGAAGTGCCGGGGCTCAGTCCGCTGGCGGAGGTTACCGCCGGGCACATGAAGGCGGCCCGGCCGGAATGGCGGGAACAGGTCGTGCTGCCGCGACCCAATGGCCGCCAGGTCCTGATGTGTAGTGGCGCCACGCTCTCCGGCGGCGGAATGGGTGGCCACGTGATCGTGCTTGACGACGTGACGGCGCTGATACAGGCGCAGCGTGATGCCGCCTGGGCGGAGGTGGCCCGACGGCTGGCCCACGAGATCAAGAATCCCCTGACCCCGATCCAGCTCGCCGCCGAGCGGGTGCGGCGCAAGTGCCTGCCAGCACTTTCCGGGCGGGAGGCCGCGGTCCTGGACAGGGCGACGGACACGATCGTTCACCAGGTCGAGGCCATGAAGGCGATGGTCAATGCCTTCAGCGACTATGCCCATCCCCCGCAGCTGAGCCTTCAGCCGGTGGACCTCAATGACCTGGTGGTGGAGGTGCTCGAACTCTACCGGACCAGCCCGGGCGGCGTCGGGATCCGCTTCGATCTCGAACCGGGCCTGCCGCGCTTCTCCGCCGATGCCGGACGCCTGCGGCAGTTGCTGCACAACCTGGTGAAGAACGCCCTGGAATCAACCCCGCGGGAACAACGCTGCCGACTGGAAATCCGTACCCGGAAGGTGGACAGTGAGCCGACCCCGATGGTGGAGTTGCAGGTCCGGGATCATGGACCGGGTTTCAGCGCAGATGTGCTCGGGCACCTGTTCGAACCCTACGTGACCACCAAGGACCGGGGAACCGGCCTCGGCATGCCCATCGTCAAGAAGATCGTCGAGGAGCACAACGGCACCATCAACGCCGAGAACCTGGACAACGGCGCCCGGGTGAGCATCCGGTTGCCTCTCGGTGCGGCTCCCCTGGGGGCTGTGGGCCCGGATCGGGGCCTGGCGTCCGGGGAGCGCGGCAGGTGAACGCAACGGCACCAATGGCGAGGACATCCTGACGACATGAGCTATTCGAGCATCCTGGTAGTGGACGACGAACCGGATATTCGCACCCTGGTGCGAGAGATCCTCGAGGACGAGGACTACGATGTCCGGGTGGCGGAGGATGCCGTTCACGCCCGCCAGGCGCTGCGCCAGCGTCGGCCCGACCTCGTGCTGCTGGACATATGGATGCCGGACACCGACGGCATCGCCCTGCTCAAGGAGTGGTCCGCGTCCGGCAGCCTGCCCTGCCCGGTGGTGATGATGTCCGGCCACGGTACGGTGGAGACAGCCGTCGAGGCGACCCGACTCGGCGCCTACGACTTCATCGAGAAGCCGCTCTCCCTGGCGAAACTGCTGCTGGTGGTGGAGCGGGCCCTGGAGGCGGATCGGCTGCTGCGCGAGAACCGCGGCCTGCGGGAGCAGGCGGACAACCTGATGGGGCCGCTGGGTGACAGTCGGAGCATGCGCTCCCTGCGGGAGCAGATACGCCGGATCGCGAGTCACGACACCTGGGTGCTGATCACCGGCGAGGCGGGAACCGGCAAGCGCACCGCAGCCCGCTATCTGCATGACGCCAGCCAGCGCAGCGGCGGTCCGTTCGTCGAGGTGGCGGCCGGATCGATCGCGGGTGCCACTTCGGCGCCGGAGCTCTTCGGCAGTGAACAGGGCGGGCGGGTGCATTACGGTCGTCTGGAGCAGGCGAATCACGGGACGCTGTTCATCGATGAAGTCTCGGATCTGGATCTCCCGGCCCAGGTCCGGCTGCTCAGCGCGATCAACAGCCAGAGTTTCCACCGGGTCGGCGGGGCCGAGCCGGTCCAGGTGGATGTGCGCGTGCTGGCGGCAACCCGGGTGGATCTCGGCGAGGAAGTCCGGGTCGGCCGCTTCCGCGAGGACCTGTACTATCATCTCAACGTCGTGCCCCTCCGGGTGCCGGCCCTGCGGGATCATCCGGAGGACATCCCGCTGCTGCTGACCTTTTACTTGGAGCGGCTGCTCA
>SLLM01000035.1 GCA_007134055.1 Ectothiorhodospiraceae bacterium
CAGAGTCCGTAGTCCTACCGCTAGACGATCCCCCAAGAAAACTGCGGACCGATCAGCGCTTGCTGAACTGGGTCGCGCGACGGGCCTTGTGCAGGCCAATCTTCTTGCGCTCCACCATTCGCGCGTCCCGGGTGACGAAGCCGGCCTTGCGCAACGTGCTGCGCAGATTCTCGTCATACTCGATCAATGCCCTGCTGATGCCATGCCGGATGGCTCCCGCCTGGCCACTGGCGCCGCCACCGGAAACGTTCACCTGGATGTCGAAGCGCTCCACGGCGTCCACCAACTCCAGCGGCTGGCGCACGACCATGCGCGATGTCTCCCGGCCGAAATACTCGTCCAGGTTGCGACCATTGACCCGGATTGCTCCGTTTCCAGGGCGCAGGAACACCCGCGCGGCCGAAGTCTTGCGGCGTCCGGTTCCGTAGTATTGCTGTTCTGCCATGCCTGTTCCTGCCTCTGCGGAGACTAGATGTCCAGCGCCCTTGGCTGCTGTGCCTCGTGCCGGTGCTCGTTACCGGCATAGATCTTGAGCTTCTTGATCATCGCCCGGCCGAGGGGGTTCTTCGGCAGCATCCCCTTGACGGCAAGCTGAAGGACCCGCTCCGGATGCTCGGCCCGCAACTTCTCGAAGGTCACGCTCTTGAGATTACCCACATATCCCGTATGCCGGTAGTAGATCTTGTCCGTGGTCTTGCGGCCGGTGACCTGCACCTTGTCGGCATTGACCACGACAATGTAGTCACCGGTATCGACGTGCGGGGTGTACTCGGGCTTGTGCTTGCCCCGCAGCCGACGGGCAATCTCGCTGGCGAGCCGACCCAGGGTCTTGCCGCTGGCGTCCACCAGGAACCAGTCCCGCTCCACTTCCGCCGGTTTGGCGCTAAACGTCTTCATGCAACCCTACTCCGAGAGTCGTCGTCCTGTCAGAAGGGCCGGAATGGTACCCCAAAGGGGCAGGGCGTTCAACCATCGGGGTGTGCGGGCATCACCGGGCGGCACGCCGTATGGAACCCGTCCCCGAGAAAAAAAGAGGCGCGGCAAATGGAGGGATGCCGCGCCTTGCAAATCCACCAATTAAGGAGGATGGAGGAGTAGCGTCGGACGGGGCGGAGAGCCCCGCTAGCCGACAGTCACAGTATCCTATGGTGCAGTGCAGTAGTCAAGGCTTTTTTTGCAGCGCACTATCGGCGGCGCGGTCTTCGATTCGCCAACGGATGCGGAGTCGTCTCAGATACGCAACCGTTCGACCGGTTCACCGGCAACCAGGTGGCGTTCAATGATCTCGTCCAGATCTTCCTGGTCCACGTACGTGTACCAGGTCTCGTCCGGATAGACGACGATCACGGGTCCTTCGCTGCATCGATCCAGGCAACCGGCGTTGTTGATACGAACCCCTCCGGCGCCGGCAAGGCCGAGCTCCTTGACACGGCCCTTGACGTATGCTCTTGCGCCGGCCGCATCCCGGGCGGCACAGCACTCGCGGCCATCGTCCCGCAGGTTGGTGCAGAAAAACACGTGATGTCGGTAGTAGGACATATGCCAACCCTTCAGCAAGTGAAGCCAGGCCTCGGCGGCGTGGTGTGGCGTGCCACCAAGGCGCGCGAGCGCAGGCGTGGGGACTCCGCTGCAAGGGAGCACAACGCCGGCGGCGCTACTTGAAGTCCAGCCCCAGGGCCACTTCCTGGCCGGGCTGCAGATTCCGTCCGTAGAAGATTTCCGCCATCTCCCGGCGGAGCTGCCGACGGATCTGCTCCTTGTCATCCTCGGAGAAATCCTCGGCCGAGTCGCCGAAGAAGTAGTTCCGCAGCTTGGGCTCCCTGAGCAACATCTTGGTATGGAACATGTGCTCCTGGTATACGTTGACATCGATCATGTGGTAGCGCTCCTTGGTGTCCTCCGAGAGGTAGTTCTGGATCGAGTTGATCTCGTGATCGATGAAGTGCTTGCGTCCTTCCACGTCGCGGGTGAAGCCACGCACCCGGTAGTCCATGGTGACGATGTCGGAATCGAACGAGTGGATCAGGAAATTCAGCGCCTTCAGGGGTGAGATGACGCCGCAGGTGGAGACGTCGATGTCCGCGCGGAACGTGCTGACACCGTTTTCCGGATGGGTTTCCGGGTAGGTGTGTACGGTAATGTGACTCTTGTCCAGGTGAGCGAGCACCGTCTCCGGCAAGGGTCCCGGTGCGGCGCCGGCGACCCGGGACTCTTCCACCTCGTCCTCCTCGGCGATGAGGATCGTCACGCTGGCGCCCTGGGGGTCATAATCCTGTCGTGCGATGTTGAGTATGTTGGCGCCGATGATATTCGCCACCTGGGTGAGGATCTGGGTCAGCCGCTCGGCGTTGTAGACCTCGTCGATATAGGCGATATAGGCCTGCCTCTGCTCCGCGTTGCGCGCATAGCAGACATCGTAGATATTGAAGCTCAGGGACTTGGTCAGGTTGTTGAACCCGTGGAGCCGCAGCTTTTCAGACTGAACCAACAGTCCGTCCTCCGATTGCGCGTGAATCGCCACCGGCAGTGGTGGTCATCGGTCTTCCCGGAGACTTCGTCCTTGGCCGCTTCCTCGTCGCGGAATGACGTTCGCAGGTCTCTCCCGCCGCAACGATTCAGCGGATGACACCGCCTGCGACACGATCAGTCGTGCACGAGTTCGAAATCGTGTGTTATATCGGCCACCTTGCCGAGCATGATAGACGCTGAGCAGTATTTTTCAGCAGAGAGACTGATGGCGCGCTCGACCGCCGCCACCGGCACACCGTCCCCGGCGATCCGGTAGTGGAGATGGATGCCGGTGAAAACCTTCGGTGGCGTATCGGCGCGCTCGGCGGTGATCTCGACCTGACAATCCGTCACGGCATGCCGGCCCTTGCGCAGGATATGCACCACGTCGAAGGCCGTGCACCCGCCAAGACCCACAAGCAGCATCTCCATCGGCCGGGCGCCCCGGTTCTCGCCGCCCATGTCCGGCGGTCCATCCATGACCACGGTGTGCCCGGTGCCGGACTCGGCGCTGAAACAGGCGCCTCCCGCCCACTTGATGGTTGCCTGCATGGCCTTCCCCGTCCTGTTTCGGTGCATGTGCCGTGGCGCGAAGGCACAGGGCGTGCGCCGCGCGGTCGGCGATTATACAAGCGTTTTGGGAAGTATTGCCATGGCCTGGCCTCATCCCACGGCACGGCGGCGCATCCACCGCATGGGCGGGCATCAGGGCCCCGTTGCCCGCCCGGCATCCATCAAAACCCGGGAAACCATTCGCAGGACTGTGACACAGTCCCGCGACACGGTAAGATTCCAGTGTATTGCACGGAACGCCCCGGCGAGAACAGGGACGGGACGGCATCGAAGTGAATCCGGCAGGGCATCGGCGCGACCGCGGCACGCGGCAGTCTCATTCCAGTCGGCCGGATCGCGACAGTCGACGACGACAACAATAGGTGTGTGCGCCAATGCGGATGACCCGTGAACTGCCGAGGAGCCGGACCAACTGGTCCATCGACAACCTGCTCCGCCATTGCCATCGCCGCCGCTACCCGGCCAAGACCGGAATCATCTACGCCGGCGACCAGCCCGACGCCCTGTACTACATCACCGAAGGCTCGGTAAGCGTGGTGATCGAGGACGAGAACGGCCACGAGATCGTGCTGGCGTATCTCAATGCCGGCGACTTCTTCGGCGAGTTGGGCCTGTTCTCCGCCGAGAGCAAGCGCAGCGCCTGGGTCCGTACCCGCACTCCCTGCGAAATCGCCGAGATCAGCTACAGCCGCTTCCACCAGGTCTCCAAGGAGGATCCCGAGATCATCATGTTCCTCGCGGGACAAATGGCGGAGCGACTGCGTCGCACCAGTCGCAAGGTCAGTGATCTAGCCTTCCTCGACGTTACCGGCCGCGTGGCCCGCACACTGCTGGACCTCTGCCGGGAACCCGATGCCATGACCCACCCCGACGGCATGCAGATCCGCATCACCCGGCAGGAACTCGGCCGCATCGTCGGCTGTTCCCGCGAGATGGTGGGGCGTGTGCTCAAGGACCTGGAGGAACAGGAACTGATCTCCGTTGCCGGCAAGACCATGGTGATCTTCAACACCCGGTGACCGACGCGCCGCCCTTCAGCGAAACAGCTCCGCGAGCCGCTCACCCGGGTCGGCGGCCCGCATGAAACTCTCACCCACCAGAAAACTGTGGACGCC
>SLLM01000277.1 GCA_007134055.1 Ectothiorhodospiraceae bacterium
GGGCACCTTCTCAAACCAGTTCTTATCTGTAGTGGGTCGCGCGTTATCATATGATTGATTTTCATTATGCCCTGACATCATCTGATCCTCCGGACTGCGTTTTCGTGTGGGCATAAAAGAAGTGAATCGTTACTAAAGAAACCAGTAGCGGAATGAAAACAAGGATGAGAATACTAGCGCCTCCATATGGAACAAATGGGCTAAGTACCGTATAGGCTACTCCAGAAGCAAGAATCGCGATGACTCCGGACGCAAGGAATCTACCCCATGGGAGCCATTCACCCTTTGCGATTCTGAAGCCCGCTATGGAGACCAGGAAACACGGACCTCCCACGAAAACGCCTGTACCCAATATCATTCCAATGAAATGACCTAGTGTATCCATGACTACCTCCTGTCTAACCGAGATTAGGTGGAAAGCTTTGATATTGGTTTATCGTGACTTCCTGATAACACCAGCCTACCTGTGCCTGCCGCCAGCCTATTTTGTCCATAAGTACAAGACTTTAGACGAGACGGCAGATTGACGCCATGGAGTCGCGTGACTTCCGCATTCGACTCATGTGATGATACTGTATAAATGAACAGCACGTCATGGAGGGCGTTGACTATGGCTTCAGGGAAGGAACGACCGAAGCTGCGGGAAGAGGTTCGCCGGGTGATCCGGACCCGGCGGTACAGCCGTCGCACGGAGAAGACCTACTGGTACTGGATCCGCTACTTCATCCGCTTTCACGGTATACGGCATCCGTTGACCATGGGAGAGAGCGAGGTCCGGGCGTTCCTCACCTGGCTTGCCGTGAAGCGCAACGTTGCCGCGGCAACACAGAATCAAGCACTGAATGCCCTGGTGTTTCTCTATGCCAAGGTGCTCGAGAGGCCGTTGGGTAATATAGGTACGGTGGTGCGTGCGAAGCGCCCGGCGCGTCTGCCCGTGGTGTTGTCCCACGACGAAGCGTCCGCCGTCATCAACAGCCTTGGGTCGCCTCATGACCTCATCGCTTCACTGATGTATGGGGCAGGCCTGCGGGTAAGCGAGGCGGTTCGACTTCGGGTCAAGGATCTGGACTTTGAGCGTCTCGTCATCACTGTTCGTGACGGCAAGGGCGCGAAAGATCGGACAACGTTGTTACCGCCAACGTTATGTGATGGATTGCGACGGCGGATTGCGGTAACCAGGGAAGCCCTCTCAGCCGAATCCGGACAATCATGTGTACCGGTGAGCCTGCCGTTCGCGCTCGCTCGCAAATTCCCGAACGCTGGGAGATCGCTCCAGTGGCAGTGGCTTTTTCCGGCTGCCGGTTTGTGTCGTGATGAACATGGCAACGTTGTGCAGCACCACTTGCATACAAGCGCTGTGCAGAAGGCGGTGCGCGCGGCAGTCCAGCAATCCGGACTCGGGAAGCCGGCGGGCTGCCATACGTTTCGCCACACCTTTGCCACCGAACTGTTGCGGCGTGGCACCGACATCCGCACCGTTCAGGAGTTGCTTGGCCATCGGGATCTCAGGACAACGCAGGTCTACACGCACGTCCTGGGGGAAGCGTTTGCCGGGGTACGGAGCCCACTTTCCTAAGGCGGTACGGGCCCGAAGGTGGCTTCCATACAGTTTCCCGCGGGGTATCGCCGCTTCGGGTTTCGACGCCCAACGACGAGTCTCGCCACTTCATTTCGAGCGTACGGCTGGCGGCCCGGCAGCCTTTCATCAGCACCTGAGCGTGATGGACAGCCCGACCGCCCGGGCCGGTACGCTGGAGCACGGTTGCCACGCACTCCTCCTGCAGAATCCAGTGCTGCATAGCTGCAGAAAAACCGTACAGGGGAACAGGGCGGCCACTGAAAGGTAAGTAACGTATTGATATTATGGTGGCTACGGGTGGATTCGAACCACCGACCCTCGCATTATGAGTGCGATGCTCTGACCAACTGAGCTACGTAGCCAAGAAAAGGCAGGCCGGGATTGTCCGACGCGGCGTGGTGGATGTCAAGCTGGCCCCGGCCGGGGCACAACGCGCCGATGTATCGCTAGACGTTGAAACGAAAATGGATCACATCGCCTTCCTGGACGATGTACTCCTTGCCCTCCAGCCGCAGCTTGCCGGCTTCCTTGGCGCCGGCCTCACCCCGGTAGCGGATGTAGTCTTCATATCCGATCACCGCGGCGCGGATGAAGCCGCGTTCGAAGTCCGTATGGATGCGGCCCGCCGCCTTCGGTGCGGTGTCGCCGGCGCGGATGGTCCAGGCCCGGACCTCCTTTTCGCCGGCGGTGAAATAGGTTCGCAGCCCGAGGAGTTCGTACCCGGTGCGGATCAGGCGATTGAGGCCCGGTTCCTCGAGACCGTACTCCGCCAGGAACTCGTGCTTGTCATCGTCATCCAGCATGGCGAGCTCGGCCTCGATGGCGGCGCACAGGACAACCACGCGCGCGCCTTCCTCTGCTGCCAGTGCGCCGACCTGCTCGAGCATGGGATTGCCGTCGAAACCGTCCTCCGCCACGTTGGCGACATACAGTACCGGTTTGTCGGTGAGCAGGTGCAGGTCCTGGAGCTGCCTTGCCGGCTCCGGCTCCAGACCCAGGGAGCGCACCGGCTTGCCGGCGTCCACGTGAGCCCGCACCCGCAGCAGCAGATCGCGACGGGCCGTGGCATCCTTGTCGCCGGACTTCGCCTGCCGTTCCACCTTCTGCAGGGCCTTGTCGACGCTCTCCATGTCGGCCAGCACCAGTTCGGTGTTGATGGTTTCGATGTCGTCGAGGGGGTCAATGCGCCCGGAGACGTGATGGACATCATCGTCGCGAAAGCAGCGCACCACGTGGGCGATTGCGTCGGTCTCGCGGATAGTTGCGAGGAACTGGTTGCCCAGGCCTTCCCCGCGGGAGGCGCCCGCAACCAGGCCGGCGATATCCACGAACTCCATCGTGGTGGGCACCACCCGTTGCGGGGCGACGATCTCCGCCAGCGCCTGCAGGCGGGGGTCCGGCACCGGGACGATACCGACGTTGGGATCGATGGTACAGAACGGGTAATTCTCCGCGGGGATCTCGTTCCGTGTAAGCGCGTTGAACAGGGTGGACTTGCCCACGTTGGGCAGCCCGACGATTCCGCATTTGAAGCCCATGATGCCTCGCTGAGAGTGGTTCGGGGATCAGGCCGTGGGTGTGTGCAGGATCTGCATCGCCTTGTCCAGTTCGCCGCCCAGGACCAGCGGCAACGCGTCGGCGGCTGCGTCCAGTGCCCGCTCCATCGCTTCGCGCTGCTCGGGGCCTGGACGGCTCAGGACATATCCCACTACATCGTTGCCGGGCCCCGGGTGGTCGATACCGATGCGCAGCCGCAGGAATTCCCGGCTGCCGAGCACCTGGGCGATGCTGCGCAGCCCGTTGTGGCCGCCATGTCCGCCGCCGCGCTTGAGCCGTACCGTGCCGGCGGGGAGATCCAGCTCGTCGTGGGCGACCAGGATGGACTGCGGTTCAAGCTTGTAGAAACGGGCCAGGGCGCCCACCGCCAGGCCGCTGCGGTTCATGAAGACCATCGGCCTGAGCAGGTGGACATCCCCGGTTTCCGGCCGCAGACGACCCACCTCGCCACCGAAACGGGTATCGGACCGCAGGGATGCGCCATGCCGGCGTACCAGTTCGTCCAGGAACCGGAAGCCGGCATTGTGGCGGGTACCCAGGTATTTCTCGCCGGGGTTGCCGAGACCAACGATCAGTCGAATGGCGTCGGACATGGCGAGCGGGCCCGGCTCTACTGGCCGCCCTCCTTGCTGTCGTCGTCGTCCTCCGCCTCGTCGTCGCCGGCCTCTTCCTCGGCCGACTGCTCGGCCTGCTCCTCGGCCTGGGCGGCTTCGGCTTCCTCGGCCGCCTCATCGAGCTTGGACACACGTGGCTGGACGATACTGACAATGGGCTGGTCGGCGTCGTGGGTGTCATCACCGTGGGCGAAGGCCTCGAGCTCGACGTTGGGCGGCAACGTGAGGTCGGAGAGGTGCAGGGCCTCACCGACGTCCAGGTTCGCCAGATCCACCTCGATGTACTCCGGGAGATCCTTGGGCAGGGCGATGATCGCCACTTCGATGGCATCCTTGTGCACCACGCCCCCGGCCTTGACACCCTTGCAGGTGTCGTCGTTGAGGAAGTGCAGTGGCACGTGGATGTGCAGCTTCTCGCCGGCCTTCACGCGCTGGAAGTCCACATGCAGGACCAGGTCCTTGAACGGATGACGCTGCAGGTCCTTGACCACCACGGGCTGGGACTTCTTCCCCTTGACAGTGAGGTCGATGACCTGCGAGTAGAAGGACTCGGTCTCCATCATGCGCGCCAGGCTGAAGGCGCTGAGTTCGATCATCTCCGGCTCCTTGCCGGCACCATAGACGATGCCGGGGACAAGCTTTCCGCGACGCAGGCGGCGGCTCGCACCCTTCCCCGTGTCGCTGCGCTTGTCCGCAGGTAATTTCAGTTCTACTGCCATGATTGCATTCTCCAATACGAATGAAGCCCGAACGGCCCCGCGACCAGGGCGGATTCGGGCGGTGCCGGCCACGCGGCCGGGGTCTGTGGCAACCCGCTGCGACGCCGGGCGCCCTATTCCACGAACAATTCGCTCACGGATTCGTCGTTGTTGATCCGGCGGATACTCTCCGCCAGCAGCTCGGCAATACTCACCTGCCGGATCTGTGGGCACCCGGTGGCGGCTTCGTTGAGCGGAATGGTGTCGGTCACCACCAGTTCATCCAGCGTTGAGCTGCCAATCCGGTCAACCGCGGCCCCGGAGAGGACCGGATGGGTGATGTAGGAAACCACCCGCTCCGCTCCGTGCTTCTTCAGCGCATCGGCAGCCTTGCAGAGGGTACCCGCCGTATCGACGATGTCATCGACGATGATGCAGGTCTTGCCCCGGACATCGCCGATGATGTGCATCACCTGGGATTCGTTGGCCCGGGGCCGGCGCTTGTCGATAATGGCGAGATCGGCATCCCCCAGGCGCTTGGCGATGGCGCGCGCCCGCACCACGCCGCCGACGTCCGGGGAGACCACGATCTTGTTCGGGTACACCTGCCGCCAGATGTCTCCCAGCAGGATCGGCGATGCGTAGATGTTGTCCACCGGAATGTTGAAGAACCCCTGGATCTGGTCGGCGTGCAGATCCACCGTCAGCACGCGGTTGATACCCGCGGCCTGGATCATGTCCGCCACCAGCTTGGCGGAGATGGGCACACGCTGGGAGCGAGGCCTGCGGTCCTGGCGGGCGTAGCCGTAATACGGGATGACTGCAGTGATCCGCGAAGCGGAGGATCGCCGCAGGGCGTCGGCGATCACCAGCAGTTCCATCAGGTTGTCGTTGGTGGGCGCACAGGTAGGCTGCAGGATGAAGACGTCCTTGCCGCGGACGTGATCATCGATTTCCACCATCACTTCCCCGTCGCTGAACTTGCCAACGACCGAGTAGCCCGGGCGGATCCGCAAGTGGTCGGCGATGGCAGCGGCCAGCTGGGGGTTGGCGTTGCCCGCGAAGACCATCATACTCCCGTTCTCTGTCACGCTGGTCCCGCTCATTGACCCTTCGCCACGTTGTTCGAGATACACTCTGCCGGGCTCTTCTTCGGAGAGAATATGGCTGGGGTGCCAGGATTCGAACCTGGGAATGCGGGGATCAAAACCCCGTGCCTTACCGCTTGGCTACACCCCAGTAGACGCAAGGAGCGTGTTCCGCGCCTCAGTCGGCGGCCAGTCGCTCGTGCAGGGGAGAACGGTTCAACCCACGGGCCACGAAGCCCTGCCAGCCTTCCCGCCTGCAGTCCGCAAGCGCCGCGGCGGCCGGACCGGGGCCGGGAAAGGCAGAGAACACGCACGCTCCCGTACCCGTCAACCGCGCGTCGCCAAACCGCTGCAGCGCCCGCAAAGCCCGATCCACGACCGGATAGCGGGCGCGCACGACAGCTTCGCAGTCATTCCTGCCGCCGCCTCGGCTAAAGGCCGGTATTGTGGTCGGCGGCGTATCTCTTGTCAATTCCGGGTCGGCGAACACACGGGCGGTGGAGATTTCGCAATCCGGCACCAGGACCAGGTACCAGGGCCGGGGCAGATCAAGCGGCGTCAGCGACTCCCCGACTCCTTCCGCCCAGGCCGTCGTTCCGTGGATGAACACCGGCACATCGGCTCCCAGTTGCAGGCCGATGGCCGCCAGCGCGTCGGTATCAAGATCAAGCCCCCAGAGGCGGTTGAGTGCCAGCAGCGTGGTGGCGGCATTGGACGAACCGCCGCCCAGACCACCACCCATGGGCAGGCGCTTGTCCACGGCCAGATCCGCACCGAGCCGGCAGCCCGTGGCCTCTTGCAGGGCGCACGCCGCGCGCAGCAGCAGGTTGCGCTCCGCCGCCACGCCGGGAATGTCGGAACGCAGCTGCAAGCGGCCGTCGCCGCGCGGCGTGATGATGAGTTCATCGCAGTAGTCCAGAAACTGGAACACCGTCTGCAGGCGATGAAACCCGTCGGGCCGCCGGCCGAGCACGTGCAGAAAGAGGTTCAGCTTGGCCGGGGCCGGCCAGCGATCGTTCACTGAATCAGGTTCCACTCGCTGACGACTACCCGCACCCGCAGGCCGGGGCCGTGAAGGTCCATGCGCATGGGCATGTCCAGCTGCCCGATACCGCGATAGGCCTGGTACTCCACGTCCCAGCCGAGCTGGCGGATGCGCTCCGGGCGGCCATACGCGTCCAGGTCCAGGTCGGCGTCGTAATCCGGTGATGGAATGCCCATCAGCCAGTCCCGCAATACGTCCGCGGGAAAATCATGGCCGGTATGGCGGACAAGCAGCGTCCGGGCATCCGGCCCGGTATCCCGCACACCCTCGCTGGTACGCAGCGACACCTCCCCGGGGCCGCCCTGCAGACGCATGCTGCCGGCGGCCAGGGGGCCGCGCAGATTGAGGCGCCAGTCGCCACCTTCCTGAACCCAGTCCATGGACAGGGCCACACTCTCCTCCGGGGTACGCAGGCCGATGCGGCCGCTGGCTTCCCATCCTTCCAGCGCCGCAAGGCGGGCGAGCCGCTGCTCGAACAACCGCTCGGGACTATCCGTAACCGGCGGGCGTGCCGCACAGGCAGCAAGCAGCAGCACGAGCACCGCCAGGAACAGCGGCCGGGTGACGGGCAACACCATGCGTGAGATTGCAACCATCAGCGCGCCAGCCGGTCCAGGGTTTCCTCGAGCACCGGATGATCCGGTTCCAGCTCACCCGCCTCCCGCCAGACCTCCCGCGCCTCCTCCCGGCGCCCCTCGGCCCAGAGCACCTCGCCGAGATGGGCGCCGATCTCCGCGTCCGGCATCATCTCGTAGGCGCGCTGCAGGTAATCCAGGGCTTCCTGGTTGCGTCCCAGCCGGTACAGCGCCCAGCCCATGCTGTCCAGGATCGCGGCGTTGTCCGGCTCCTGCTCATAGGCCTTGCGGATGAGCTCGTACCCCTCCCCGATGCGGTCGGTCATGTCCACCAGGGTATAGCCAAGGGCATTGAGGGCGTGGGCGTGTTCGGGCTCCTCGTCGAGTATGCGCCGCAGATCCCGCTCCGCCTGCTCCACATCGCTCTCGTATACCGCCAGCAGCGCCCGGGCATAGAGCAGGTCCAGGTTGCCGGGATACTCGGTCAGCGCCCGGTTGTAGAGGTCCCTGCCTTCACCGAACCGCCCGGCCGCACGCAACAGTTCACCTTCGGTCAGGTAGCTGCGTACGGAGGTATCCGGATCGTCCTGGCGCAGGTCGCGAAGGATCCGCCGCGCCTCGTCCACATCCCCCTTCTCGTTCCGCACCACCGCCAGGCGCAACCGCGCGTCCGCCCGCTGATCCCCGCCCACCTGGCGATACCAGCGTTCCGCCGCCTGCAGGTCGTCCGTCTGTTCACCGATGCGGCCAAGCAGGAAGCGTGCGGCGTCCACACGCTCTCCCAGATCCACCAGGCGTTCGAAGTGTGGCCGGGCGCGTTCCGGCTGTCCCGCTTCAAGCGTCAGCAAACCGGTCGCATAGAGGACTCCGGCGTCATCCGGGCGCGCCTCCAGCAGTCGTTCGAACTCCGTAAGCGCCTCCTCGTCCCGCTCCGCCTGCAGCAACAGCCGCGCCAGGTGCATGCGCAGGTCCTCTTCGTCGGGATGGTCCGCCATGAGTCCCTGGAAGGCCTGGATCGCCGCTTCCTGTTCCCCACTCTCGAGCAGTGCCTGGCCGTGCAGGGTTCGCAGCTGGCGGCTATCGGGTTCGCGCTCGAGGCCCCGCGCGGCCGCCTCCATCGCCTGCTCCGGCTCCCCGGCGCGCAGGGCGGCCTGGGCGAGCACCCGCTGCGCCTCGGGCAGGTCGGGAAAATCCCGCGCCAGGTTGGACAGCACGGCGAGGACCGTCTCGCGATCCTCTTCCCGGGCAAGTGCTGCCCCCAGTTCCACCACCACCTGCCCGGCTTCCGGTCCGGCCTGCAGGACCACTTCCCGCAACTGCCGGCGGGCATCATCCGTACGCCCCACCCGAACCAGCAATATGCCCAGGGCCTGGCGGGCGGCCGGATCATCGGGATCAAGTTCCACCCAGCGCCGGGCCGCGGCCAGGCCGTCCTCCTCCCGATCGGCGTACAAGGCAATCCGGGCGGCGCGCCCGGCAATCTCCGGGTCATCGGACAGGCGCATGGCCTTGAGGTAGGCATCGAGAGCCTCCGCCACCATGCCACGGCTGCCGGCCAACTCCGCCACCAGGACCTGATACATGAGATCGTCGTCCTCGGCGGGCACGGGCTGCGGATCGAGAATGCGCACGTCCTCGGCGGTATCCGGCGGTTCATTGTCCGGCGCAACGCCAGGACCGGCGCATCCGCCGGCGAAAAGTGCCGCCAGCAGCCCCAGTGCCGGGATCCTCAATGTGCTCATACGCCCCGGCATGCCATACTCTCCCGACTCGGCCATGTGTCCACCCTACACCACGAAATGCCGTTGACACGGGCGGATTCCCACGCCGCGCCCGGTGGCCGAACAGCGCCGCAACCTTGTATTCCACCGCGGATTTCCCGACAATTCAGCATCTGATGACCAGGCCCTGTAGACCATGAGGCTGCACAACCGTTCGCAACATCCCGCTATTGTCATCGCCCGTGCCGGCCGCCGCAACGGCCCGTTCACCGGCACCCGCGTCCATGCTTCCTGATTCCGCCATGCCCCTGTGTGCCGTTGGCCTCAACCACAAGAGCGCGCCGCTGGAAGTGCGCGAACGGGTGGTCTTCCCGGAGACAGAGCTGCGGAGCCGTCTCCGGGCCCTCGGCGCCAGGCAAGGGGTTCGGGAAGCGGCGGTGATTTCCACCTGCAACCGCACGGAGATATACACCCTCCTGGACCATCCGGATCGCGCGGAATCGGTTCTTGACTGGCTAGCCGGCAGCCACTCCCTCGACGTCGACTGGCTGCGTGGCTTCGTCTACACCCACCTGAACGAACAGGCCGTGGAACATCTGCTGCGGGTTACGCCGGGGCTCGATTCGCTGGTGCTGGGAGAACCGCAGATCGGCGGACAGGCCAAGAGCGCCTACCTGGAGGCGGTGAATGCCGGCACCGTGGGGCCCGTTCTGGACAGACTCTTCCAGCACGCGTTCGCGGTATCCAAGCTGGTACGGACCCAGACGGGAATCGGCAGCCATCCGGTGTCCGTGGCGTTTGCCGCGGTCAGCCTGGCACGGCAGATCTTCGGCGCCCTGGACAACTACACGGCGCTGTTGATCGGCGCCGGCGAGACCATCGACCTCACCGCGCGTCATCTGCACCAGCATGGCTTGCGCCGCTTCCTTGTCACCAACCGTACAATGGCGAGGGCCCGGTCCCTGGCGGCAGAGTATGGCGGCGAGGCGATCGAGCTGTCCGCGTTGCCGGAGCGGCTGCGGGACGCGGACATCGTCATTGCTTCCACCGCCAGCCAGCTGCCGCTGCTCGGCAAGGGCGCCGTGGAGCGCGCCCTGCGTCAACGCAAGCACCGGCCTGTCTTCATGGTTGACATCGCCGTTCCCAGGGACATCGAACCCGAGGTCGGGGAACTGCAGGACGTCTATCTCTATACCGTGGACGACCTGCACGACGTGATCGAGGAGAACCTCTCGTCCCGACGGCACGCGGCCGCGGAAGCCGAGGAAATCGTCAGCCTGCAGGCGGATCGGTTCATGAACTGGATGCGGTCGCTGGACTCGGTTCCCGCCATCCGCCATTTCCGCGGGCGGGCCGCGGACCACCGGGACGAGGTGCTCGAGCGCGCCCTGCGGCGGCTGCGCAACGGCACACCGCCGGAGGAGGCCCTCGCCTACCTGGCCCATACCCTGACCAACCGCCTCTTGCACGTACCCACCACCCGGCTTCGCAAGGCCGGAGAACATGGTGAAGAGGCACTGCTGCAGGCTGCCCGCCGCCTGCTCGACATGAGCGACGACGGCCGTCTCCCGGAAGGCGATCCCGGCCCCAGGCAACGGAGGAAACAGGCCCGGTGAAGGATTCCATCCGCGGCAAGCTCGAGAACCTGCATGAGCGCCATCAGGAGGTGGGAGTTCTGCTGTCCGATCCCGACGTGATCGGCGAGCAGAAGCGCTTCCGGGAGCTTTCCCGCGAGTACGCCCGACTGCAGGCGGTGGTGGACGGCTTCATTGCCTACCGGCAGGCGGAGAGCGACCTGGCGGCCGCACAGGAGATGCTCCGGGACGCGGACCCCGACATGCGGATGCTGGCGGAGGAGGAGGAGGCGACCGCCCGGAAATCCCTGGAGCGCCTGGAGCGGGAGCTCGAGCTGCTGCTCATTCCCGAAGACCCTCTGGACGACGCCAATACCTTCCTGGAAATCCGCGCCGGCACCGGCGGGGACGAGGCGGCATTGTTCGCCGGCGACCTGCTCAAGATGTACAGTCGCTACGCGGAGCAGCAGGGCTGGCGCCTGGAGGTCATCAGCGCCAGTGAAGGCGAGCATGGCGGGTTCAAGGAGGTGATCGTGCGCATCTCCGGCGACCGCATCTACTCCAGGCTGAAGTTCGAGTCCGGCGCGCACCGGGTCCAGCGGGTACCCGCGACGGAGTCCCAGGGCCGTATACACACCTCCGCCTGCACAGTGGCCGTACTGCCGGAATCGGAAGCAGTCGACGAGATCACCATCAACCCCAACGACCTCAAGGTGGACACCTTTCGCGCCTCCGGTGCCGGTGGCCAGCATGTCAACAAGACCGATTCGGCCATCCGCATCACCCACGTTCCCACGGGGGTGGTGGTGGAATGCCAGGATGAACGCTCCCAGCACAAGAACCGGGCCAAGGCCATGGGGCTGCTGCAGGCGCGTCTGACCCAGGCGGAGCGGGAGCGGCAGCAGGATGCGACCCGCGCCCAGCGCAAGTCACTGGTGGGAAGCGGCGACCGCTCGGAACGCATACGTACCTACAATTATCCGCAGGGCCGGGTCACGGACCACCGCATCAACCTGACGCTCTACAAGCTGCAGGAAGTACTGGACGGCGGCCTGGAGCAGGTGATCGGCCCACTGGCGCAGGAGCATCAGGCGGAATTGCTGGCGGAAATGGCACAGGGCGGCCACGACGGCTGACGCCGACGCCGGCGGCCCTTCGCCACCGGCGTACATCCTGCGCGTTCACGCCACCCGCTGCTTCTCGCGGATTTCCTCGAGGGTCTTGCAGTCGATGCACAGCGTCGCCGTCGGCCGGGCCTCCAGCCGCCGCAGGCCGATCTCCACGCCGCACTGTTCGCAGAAGCCGTAGTCGTCCTTGCGGATCTTCTCCAGGGTCTGGTCGATCTTGCGGATCAGCTTGCGCTCCCGGTCCCGGGTGCGCAGTTCCAGGGCGAACTCCTCTTCCTGGGTGGCCCGATCCGCGGGGTCGGCGTAATTGGTGGCGTCATCCCGCATGTGATGCACGGTACGCTCCACTTCTTCCTGAAGTTGCCGCTTCCACGCCAGCAGCAGCCCGCGGAAGTGCTCGAGCTGCTCGTTGCTCATGTACTCCTCGCCATCCTGCTGCTGATAGGGCGCGAAATCCTTGACTGGTAGCGTCTGCCGTCGCGTCATCGTGTTCTCCTCCAGAATTGCAGGGCCGGCGATCAACCGCGCCGCTCAGTGCCGATGCCAAGCGCCTTTTATAGCAGCAGCCAACCGGCGAGGCAAAATCGGCGTCAGAGTCAGAATTGCCAGATTCCGACGTCGAAGGCAAGCGCAGGAACGCTCAATCCCGCGCACCATCCGACACCCCCTCGAGCCGGGTCGGCAACACGCCGCGCAAACGCGCTGCCATGTCCCGCACGGCCCGTTCCGTAGTCTCCCAGTCGATGCAGCCATCGGTAATGGAGACGCCGTAGGCAAGATCTGCCGGATCGTCAGTCATCTTCTGGTTACCCCAGCCGATGTTGCTCTCGAGCATCATGCCAACAATGGAGCGGTTGCCTTCGGTGATCTGGTTCACAAGATTGTCCAGAACCAGTGGCTGCAGGGCCGGATCCTTGTTGCTGTTGGCATGACTGCAGTCCACCACCAGGTTCGGTGGCAACCGGGCTCCCGTGAGTTCCTGTTCGCACAGGGCAATGCTCACCGAGTCGTAGTTGGGCTTGCCACCGCCTCCACGCAACACCACGTGACCGTACCGGTTGCCCCGGGTGCGGATCACCGCGCACTGGCCCTGGCCGTTGATCCCAAGGAAGCTGTGGGGATGGGCGACCGAGTGCAGGGCATTGATCGCCACGTCCAGGCTGCCGTCGGTGCCGTTCTTGAACCCCACCGGGGTAGACAGCCCGCTGGCCATCTCCCGGTGCGTCTGCGACTCGGTGGTCCGGGCGCCGATGGCAGTCCAGGTAACCAGATCGGAGATGTACTGGGGAGTAATCGGGTCCAGCGCCTCGGTGGCCGCCGGCAGACCCATTTCCGCCAGATCAAGCAGCAGCCTGCGCGCCCGGAACAGCCCTTCGTCGATGCGGAAGGAGTCGTCCATGTGAGGATCGTTGATCATCCCCTTCCAGCCGACGGTGGTTCGGGGCTTCTCGAAGTACACGCGCATGACAACGAATACCGTGTCCCGGACCTCGTCCGCGAGAGCCTTCAGCCGGCGCGCGTAGTCATGCGCCTGGTCGACGTCATGGACGGAACACGGACCAACCACCAGAAACAGACGCGGGTCCCGCCGGTCGAGGATATCCTCCACCACCCGACGGCCGACCAGCACGGTGTCACGCGCCGCCTCCGTCAACGGCAGGCGCCGGTGAACCTCCTGCGGGGTGGGCAGCAGTTCCTGCGCCACGACATTGAGGTTGTCCACCGTTTCGTCAACGGGAATCGCATCCACCATAGTTCATCTCGCCCGGTTCAGGCGGGTCCGCAGCCCCGCGTGTGAATCGTCAGGAGGAACATGGTATGCATTTGCAGCGCGGTTTGCACCATGCATTCCGCGGTGACGGGCGAGGCACCGCCACTCGCGGGGCAGTCCTGCGGCAACACTCAGCCCGCATGAGTCAACGGTTCCGCAAGACTGACGAAGAGTTCCTCCCCGGCGGCATCGAGCCAGATGCGGCGCAGTCCCGGGAACGCGGGCAGGGCAAACAGCGCCGGTCGCAGGGCGGTCTCCAGCAGGCGCTGCAGGCTCGCCGTGCCATCCCCCTTGCGCCGGCACGCCCGCACCAGGACAGCGACGGCTGCCGCGGTCACCGCGAGATCCACTTTTTCGAATGCGAACAGGCGCCGACAGGAAGCCAACGGACCGCGTGGATGCCGCAGGACGGCAGTCAGCTGCGCTGCGTCCGGCGCCGGGAGCCGCAACTGTGTTGAAAACCGCGCCAGCAGTTCCGGCATCAGGCCGGGAAACGGGTTCACGGAGGGATCAGCCGGCAGGTGCGATCCGGCGATGCCGCCGAGCAAGCGCCCGGCAGGCACTCCGGCGGCGATGAAGAGAATGTCCCGCATCGGCAGCTCCAGCACCGCTCCCGGCACCGGGACGCGCAACGGGTGACCGTCGAGCAGATCCAGCAGCGCTTCCTGCAGTACCCGACCGGGAGCCGCGCGATCGTCGGGATCCGCCACCAGCCGTTCCAGCCCGTCCATGAACACCACGCCCCGTGAGGCGGCCTCACGGTCGCCGGCGCACTGGTCCAGGAGCCGCCGGCCGATCACCGAGAGGTCCGCACCGCGCCGTGGGCAAGGAACCAGGTCGGCGGCGTCCACGCTGAGGAAAGGCACGTCCAGCAGGCCGGAAAGCGTATGAACCAGGTGCGTCTTACCGCTTCCCGAAGGTCCAGCCAGGAGCACGTGACTCATCCCCGGGAGCGCCCCGCAGTCTCCCGGCCCGCGCAGCGCCCGACGTCTGCCATGGTCGCAGACCGCCACCGCCAGACCGCGTTTGGCCGCCGCCAGCCCGGCGACGGCCGCATCCAGCCCGTCCACCAGCTTCTGCACCCGGGGAGCGGCCTGATGGTGCGACAGGCCATCCGGGCGACGCGGCGGCGCGAAGGCGCCCCCGGAATCCGTCGCGCCGCAGGGCGGACACGCGTGGGCGAACCAGTCGAGGCATTCAATCGGCAGGGGCATGAGGTGCTGGCTCCGGCTCAAGGGGTCCGGATTGCTTGACGGCCGTCTGACCCGGAACTTTACCGCGCCGTGGACAAGCCCGCGCAGGGCTTCGGCATCCGTTGCCGGCCCCGGCCTCGCCGTGCGGCCGGACGGCACCATGGCATTACCCGGACCGGGACGGGTATCCTCTTGGTTTTCCCGTGGCCGCCTCCACGGCGACGCCACCTGGCCGGAGAGACCGCCCCATGGCCATTGACCAATCCCTGCTCGAGATCCTCTGCTGCCCCGTTACCAAGTCCCCGCTGCACCGGCTCGACCGGCAGCGCGTGAAGCGGCTTGCGAAGCTTTGCACGGACGGCGAACTGGCCTACAGCGACGGCAGACCAGTTGCCGGACCGATCGGCGAGGCGCTCATCGCCGAGGATGGCCAGCGGATCTACCTGGTGGAGGACGGAATTCCGGTTTTGCTGGAAGACCGTGCGATCCCGGGGGATGTCCTGTCCACCGACGACTGACGCCTGCGACCGATGCCCCCGACCGTCGAACACGCGCCGGGCAGCACCCTCGGCGACCTGGCCCGGCACTTCTCCCGCCGTCTGGCGCCGGTGACCGATTCGCCGGAC
>SLLM01000248.1 GCA_007134055.1 Ectothiorhodospiraceae bacterium
CACGGCTCCATCCACCCCGGGACAAGGGGTACCGCTGATCAGGGCGAGCCCCAGTACCCGTCCGTGTCCGGTCCGGCGCAGGTACTCGAGCGCCACTGGCACGCCCATGCTCCAGCCCGCCAGCAGCACCGGGACGCCGGCGGCCTCCACGACCGTCGCCAGGTCTGCGGCGAACCCTTCCAGGGAATAGGCTTCGACCTCCCGCGGTACCGCCGAGCCGCCCCGCCCGCGCAGGTTCGGCGCGAATGCCGCGACCCCGTCGGGCAACTGCTCCATCACCCCGGACCAGGAACTGGCGGTACCCTGTATGCCGTGGACCAGAACCAGCGGTACGCCTGCGCCGGCGTCGCCGGCGGACACCAGCCCGGTCAGCGGCCCGACCGGTCCGTCAAGCGGAAAGATCGCCATGATCGAAACTCCCGGAAAAACCTCGTCACCAGTGTTCAGCGGCCCCGGGCTACGGGTACACCGACCGGGACTCGCGACCGCCTGCCGTATCCCGCGCGCAGGACGCGGTACCACGCGGCACACATCAAACGGGCACTAACCGAAGAAGACCTCCGGCAGCCACATCACCAGCTGCGGAAACACCATGATCAGCACGATCATCAGCCCCTGGATCAGCAGGAACGGCACCATGCCCCAGTACATGTGCGACAGGGTCATCTCCGGCGGCGAAATGCCGCGGAGGTAGAAGATCGCCGGCGCCATCGGCGGCGTGAGATAGCTGGTCTGGATGATCAGCAGGAAGAGCATGCAGAACCAGATCGGCTCGAAACCCACGTGGGCCAGGATCGGCGTGAAAATGGGAATGAAGATCAGCAGGATCGAGATCCATTCCAGGAAGAAGCCCAGCAGGAACGCCAGCAGCAGGACCACGATCAGCAGAGCCCAGGGACTCAGATCAAGCGCGCTCACGAAGCTGGTGATGATGCCCATCCCGCCCCAGGAGAAGAACACGCTGGTGAACATCATGCCACCCATGAGAATGAACATGATCATGGTGGTGATGCGCAGCGTCTGCAT
This sequence comes from Ectothiorhodospiraceae bacterium, assembly GCA_007134055.1. Classification (GTDB taxonomy): domain Bacteria; phylum Pseudomonadota; class Gammaproteobacteria; order Nitrococcales; family Aquisalimonadaceae; genus Natronocella. Next base: position 1,027 of record SLLM01000248.1, read on the forward strand.
GATCGCCTGGCCCAGGGCACGCCAGGTGATCGAGCCGTAGATCAGCGACAGGATCAGCCCGCCGGCACCCCCCACGGCCGCGGCTTCCGTCGGTGAAGCGACACCGAAGAGGATCGATCCGAGCACACAGAATACCAGCAGGACCGGCGGCACCAGGGCCTTCGCCGTGACGATGACCTTCTCCTTGAACGGCAGCTGGGGCTCGTCTTCGGAGGCCCTGGGCACGGCGGAGGGGCGCAGCAGGGCCAGCAGCAGCACGTAGGCAATGTACAACCCTGCCAGCAGGAGGCCGGGGATCATGGCGGCGGCGAACAGGCGGCCGATGGACACATTGGCCATGGGCCCGAGGATGATCAGCACCACCGACGGAGGGATGATCGTACCCAGGGAGCCCCCGGAACAGATCACCCCGCTGATGAGTTTCTTGTCGTAGCCGTACTTGAGCATGGCCGGAATGGCGAGCAGGCCCACCACCGCCTCGGTGGCGCCGACCACGCCGGAGGAGGCGGCGAACATCACGCACATCAGGATGGTGGCGATGGCGACGCCGCCCGGCAGGTTCCGGGTCCACAGACGGAAGGCGTCGAACAGCCGCTCCGCGATTCCCGAGCGTTCCAGGATCGACCCCATGAACACGAACAGCGGCACCGCCGCCAGCACGAAGTTGGTGGAGATGCTCTCCACTCGCCCCAGCAGCTGGTAGATGTAGATATCCTCGTAGCGGATATAGCCGAAGACGAGGGCAACGCTGATCAGGCAGAAGGCGATGGGGAAGCCGAGGAGGATCAGGGCGAACAGCGCCACGAACATCCATAGTGCGAGATACTCCACCGTCACCCCCCCGTGGTCTTGATCGTCATTGTCGGCTTGCTGTCCCGGCCCTCGTCCAGCGACTCCATGGCGCCAACCAGGACCCCGAGGCAGCGGGTGATCTCAGCCAGGATCTGGATTGCCAGCAGCATGAACCCGGTGAGGAGAATCGCGCGAAAGGGCCAGAGGGGCGGATTCCAGGCCGAGGCACCGGTTGTCTCCCCCCACTGGTAGGCTTCCACCGTGTACTCCCAGAACCCCATCACCATCCAGATGCAGAACGGCAGCATGAGCAGGGAGTAGGCCAGCAGGTCGAATCCCGCCTTCACCCGTTCCGGATACGCCTGATAGAACAGATCAATGCGGATATGTCCCTTGGCCCGCAGGGTGTAGGCTGCGCCGAGGAGGAAGTGGGCCCCCATGCCCATGTATCCCAGCTCATAGGCCCACGCCGTCGGGCTACCGAGCACATAGCGGGAGAACACCTCCGTGCAGGTCACCACCACCAGCGGTGCGATCAGCAACCCCGCGATGACCCCGCTGCCCAGGGAAACCCGCTCCAGCAGCCATACCACACGCCTGAACATCCCGAAAAACCTCGTGCCCCGATGACCCGGCCAGCCGCCGGGCCGGTTGGATCGGACAAGCCGCCTCAAACACGGCGCGTGGGCGCGTCCGGCCGGGATCGCGCCCACGCGATTGCCGGGGAGGGCGACGCCCCCCCCGCCGCCTCAACTGCTTACTCCAGACCGAGACCCCGGACTTCGGGATCCGCGCGGCGGTACCGTTCGGCGCCGTGCCAGAGCTGCTCGTACTCCCGCTGAGCCTCCCAGATCCGACGGAACCATTCGTTCTCCTCGGACTGCTCCTCGGCCCACTCGAAGCCGAGTTCGCGGGCGGCGCGCTGCACTTCCACATCAAGCTCGATGACCTCCTGCCCGGCGTCCTCGACGTAGTAGCGCATGGCCTCGGCGTCATTGTGGCCGATGGTCAGCCAGCTCTCCATGGTAACCAGCTTCGCGGCCAGCTCGACGAGGGCCTTGTCCTCGTCGGAGAACTGCTCCCAGACATCCGGGTTGACCTGCAGTTCGAAGGGAGCGGTGGGCTGGTGGATGCCCGGAATGATGAGGTAGTCGGTCACTTCGTAGAAGCGGGGGAAGGTGTCCTCCCAGGGTGAACCCCACTCGGTGGCGTCGATGACACCGCGCTCCAGCATGGGGTAGATCTCGTCACCCGGGCTTGCCGTCGGGGACCCACCCAGCTGTTCCAGCATGCCGATCCAGGCGCCAGCGGTCCGGATGCGCACACCTTGCAGATCCTCCAGGCTCTCGATCGGAACCCGCGAGTGGAGGAACACCTCCATGGTGCGGAAGTAGAGAGGCATGGCGATGACGCCGAACTCCTCCTCGCGGAACTCCCGCCACAACTCGACACCGCCCCCTTCATACAGCCAGTGCATCATGCGCTCGTCGTCCATGGTGCCGGCAAAACCGCCCAGGGCGACGGTCGTGGTGTCGCGACCCCAGTCGTAGCCGGACCAGGTATGGCCCATGTCGGCGATGCCGCGGCGAACGCTGTCGGTGACCCGCAATGGTTCACCGATGGCACCGGCGGGATGCACTGTCACATCGATGCGGCCATTGGAGAGCTGGCGCAGACGGTCGGCAAAGGCGTTGGCGCCCACGTCCCACAGGGGCCCGGAAGACCAGCCCGTGGCCATGTCCAGCTGGTACTCGGCCTGATCGGCCTTGGCCACGCCGAACGCCGTTACGCCGGCTAGCATGACGCCACCCAGAGCCAGCGCCGTGGATGTACGGATTATCTGTTTCATTACTTTCTCCTCCTTACCATGCAGCCCTGCAGGCACAGTTGTCCGCAGAGCGTCGATGATACCATCCCCACTGATATGGTTATCAGTGCCATGAGACTGACATATCAGAGATAGGCAAGCAACCTTCATCTGGGCTATCAGCGGGGACGGAGCTGGCCCACCGATCCGGTACGGATCCACTCCCCCGGAGGGCCATCCGCGCAGGCCGCGCACCGGTATCAGATGCGTCTGACATGTCAGCTGCATGTTGACAACATCCAAGACCACTGCCTAGCCTGCCCGCATGCTCTCCTGCAAGGATACGCCGTATGGGTACGGATAACGAAGACGTCGTCGATCAGCGCCCGCGGGAAACCCTCGACGCTGATGTACTGGTCGCTGGCGGCGGCGCGGCTGGCCTGGCCACGGCGATCACGGCGGCTCGCCAGGGATGCCGTGTTATCCTGGCCGAACGCTACGGCTTCTGCGGTGGTGGCGCAGTTGCGGGGATGTCCGGCACGATTTGCGGCCTGTACGAGGCAAGCGACCACCTGCGCCAGCCGGTGCAGGTGGTACACGGATTCGCCAACGACTTCCTGCGGGTCATGGAATCCCGGGGTGGCCTCAGCGAGCCGATGCTCTACGGCAAGACCTATACCCGTGTGCATGATCCGCTGGTCTGGCGGGAGAGCGCCGATCAGCTGCTCCGCGAGGCCGGCGTCATGGTCATCTATCACGCCGTCGTCACGGACGTGCTGACCGAGGGCGACCGCATCGCGGGCGTACAGCTCTACACCAAGCAGGGCAAGGTCCGCGTCACGGCAACAGTAACCGTGGACGCCACGGGGGACGCTGACGTCATCGCCATGGCCGGATTGCCCACCTTCATGGGGGACGGGGGCCGGGTGCAGAATCCGACCATGATCTTCCGCCTCCAGGGGGTGGACACGGAACGCTTCCGGGCCGCGTATGGAGAGAACACCATTCTCCCCCAGGAGGTCTCCGAACTCATCGCGGCTGCGGACGGCAATGGCTTCAGCCTGCCCCGCAAGAAGATCTGGCTCTTCCCGACCACGCGCCCCGGGGAGCTGCTGTGCAACTGCACCCGGATAACCGGACCCGACGGCCGCGAACTCAACGTGGTACGGTTCCGCGACTTCACGGACGCCGAACTCCAGGGGCGCGAGCAGGCGCGGGAGTATGCGCGCTTCTTCCGTGAGCAGCTCACCGGCTGCGAGGAGAGCTGGATCAATGATACCGGTGTCCAGGTCTGCGTCCGGCAGACCCGTCAGGCGCAGGGAATACAGACGCTGCGCAACGAGGAAATCCTCTCCGGCCGCAAGCGCTCCGACGGCATCGCCCGCTCGCCATGGCCCATCGAGCTGCACGCCGGCGAGCGGCCACGGGTGGAATGGCTCCTGAACGATTACTACGAGGTGCCCTACGGCTGTTTCGTGCCGCAACAGGGCGAAGATCTGCTGTTCGCCGGGCGCTGCCTGTCCGCGGAACACGAGGCGGTGGCATCCGCACGGGTCACGGCACAGTGCTTTTCCTACGGACACGCCGTCGGCCACGCCGCCGCGCTGACGGCCCGTGAAGGCATCGCCCCCCGGGATATCGCGGGATCCGACCTGCGGGACATCCTCAACCGGGACGGAGCCCGTCTGGACTGAGCGCGCCGCCCGCCGCGCACCGGCAACATCGTCACTCCCCTGATGCAGCCATGTTGTGAACACGCGGGAACACAGGCACTTGCACGATCGGAAAACAGCGTTGCGTATGGTGGAGCGGGGGGCAGGAGCCCGGACTCCGGTTGGCCGCTCTTGCCTCCGGGCGCTCCTGCGGGAGAGCGCACTGTTCATCTGCGCGAAATGCGCGAAATCAGCCCGGCTCGCTCCGGAGGCACGGTGACACGGCCGCAACCATGACACAGAACATCCTCGATCCCAGACAGAACACCTCCAGCCAGGCTGATCGCGCCTATGACGAACTGGAAGAGCGCATCGTCACCCTCGCGCTGCGCCCCGGGGAGGTGGTCTCGGAGAACATGCTCGCGTCCCTGCTGGGCATGGGTCGTTCGCCGGTGCGGGACGCGATCAAGCAGCTGGCGCGGGAGGGTCTGGTCGTCATCCTGCCAAAGCGCGGGGTCATGATCGCCGAAGTCGACGTCCGCAGGCAGCTGGAGCTTCTTGAAGCGCGCCGGCAGGTGGAACGCTTCGTTGCCGCCGCCGCCGCCGCGCGGGCCACCCCCCGGGAGCGGGAGACTTTCGCCACCCTCGCCGCCGCAATGGAGGACGCCGGCAATCGCGACGACGGTGTCTCCTTCCTCAAACTGGACAAGGATTTCCACGAGCAGATGCTGGCCACTGCCCGCAACCGCTATGCGGCAGCCATGCTGGGCCTGGTGCAGAGCCAGGCGCGACGCTTCTTCTATGCCTTCTACCAGCAGACCACCACAGTGCCGGAAACCGCCCGCCTGCACGCCCAGGTTGCCAGGGCGATCAGCCAGGGGGACAGCGCGGCCGCGCAATCGGCTTTCGATCAGCTGATGGACAACGTGGACGCCTTCACCCGCGCCACCCTGGATCTGAGCTGATGCGCCGCCTGCGGGAGCACGCGAATCGCTGACATCCGGTTCAGGTGGCCTACGCTGGGGGGCATCGGTCCTCACCGGAGAACAACATGCTCCAGCGCCTGCAGCAACTGCTGGGCCTCCAGACCATCCCGGCGGTGTTCTTCACCTCTGCCCTGCTCGCGGTGCTATTTGTCGTGCTCGCCAGCATCTACGATGCGCCGGTGGCCACCTTCTTCGGCGACCTGACCACCTGGATCAGCACCTACCTGGGATGGTTCTTCGTGCTGACAGTCACGATGCTGCTGCTCTTCCTGCTGTGGCTGGCACTGAGCCGGTACGGCGACATTCGTCTGGGAGCCGATGACAGCCGGCCCGACTACGGCAACCTGACCTGGTTCACCATGCTCTTCGCAGCAGGCATCGGCACCATTCTCATGTTCTGGGGCGTCGCCGAACCCCTGTCCCACTACGCCGCCCCTCCCCTGGAGGACACGGTTGCGGGTACCCGGGAGTCCGCCGCCCTGGCGATGAAATTCGCCCTCTACCATTTCGGCCTTCATACCTGGACCATCTTTGCACTGCCGAGCCTGGCCCTCGCCTACTTCTCCTACCGCCATGGTTTGCCGCTACGTATCAGCAGTATTTTCTATCCCCTGCTGGGGCAACGGGCATTCGGCCCGGTGGGCTGGACCATCGACATTGTCGCGGTGATGGGCACCCTGTTCGGCGTCGCCGTCTCCCTGGGCCTGGGCACGCTGCAGCTCAACAGTGGCCTGCACTATCTGTTCGGGGTGCCGGTGGCGGGGGCCTCCCAGGTGGCGATCATCGCCACCATCAGCACCATCGCCGCCATATCCGTCGCCCTGGGCCTGGACAGGGGCATCCGCCGCCTGTCCCAGATCAACATTCTCATGGCCGCCGGGCTGCTGCTGTTCGTCTGGGTCGCAGGTCCGACCCTGTTCATCACCAAGGGGCTGGTGGAAAGTGTCGGGGGTTACCTCCACAGCCTGCCGTGGCTGGCGTTCTGGACCGAAGCCTTCCAGGGAACGGGATGGCAGCGCGAGTGGACGGTCTTCTACTGGGCCTGGACCATTTCCTGGGCGCCCTACGTGGGCATTTTCATCGCCCGCATCTCCCGGGGCAGGACGATCCGGGAGTTCGTCGCCGGGGTGCTGCTGGCACCAACGCTGTTCACCGTCTTCTGGTTCTCCGGCTTCGGCCTCTCCGCCATCGACCTCGATCTGAATCAGGGCGTCGACCTGGCCAGCCAGGTGCAGGCGGACGTATCGGTGGCGCTGTTCTCGTTCCTGGAGCAATTCCCGTTGAGTGCGATGGTCTCAGCGCTGAGCGTGGTGATCATCATCATCTTCTTCACTACTTCCTCGGATTCCGCTTCCCTGGTAATCGACATGCTCTCACGGCGAGACGATCAGGCGTCTCCGGCACGGCAGCGGGTCTTCTGGGCCCTTGCCCAGGGAGCCATCGCCGCCACCCTCCTGCTGGCCGGAGGATTCCAGGCGCTGCAGAATGTCATTACCACCCTGGGACTGCCCTTCTGCGCCCTGCTGGTGTTCATGGCGGTCAGCCTGCGGCGGGCCCTGCATGCCGATTACCATGGCTACACCGTGACAGACATCGCCCGGGGCACTGCACCACCGGTGCTCGGGGATGAACCGCTGACGAAGGAGACACGCGATGTTCCGCACAATCCTGGTCGCCATCGACCCCGCCCACGGCGATGATGCGGCACTGGCCCTGCGCATGGCGGCGAGCCTGCTCGGCGACGATGGCGAGCTGGTGCTGTTTGCCGTCGTCGGCCCCAAAGGATCGGATTTCTTTCCCCATGTTCCCGAGCAGACGCCGGACGAGGACGACGACAGCACGGCGGACAAGCTGGAGATGCTCGGCCGCAAGTACCTGCAGCCGGATGTGGCGCGCCGGATCCTGGTGGATCACGGCGCAACGCCCGCCCAGGCGATCGTCGAGGGGGCACTGCGGGAGCAGGCGGACCTGGCGGTTCTGGTCTCCCACGGCGAGGGAGGCCACTGGCCGCTGCCGCGGCACACCGTGGAATACGTCTCGGTCAATGCCCCCTGCGCGGCTCTCATCCTGCGCCCGGAAGGCGGCTGACCCGGGAATACCCGGCCATCAGACCTCCGAGCAGACCCGGTTGCGCCCTTCCCGCTTGGCCCGGTACATGGCCTGATCCGCCCGCGCCACCATGGATCGGCGGTTGTCGCCGGGATGCCAGGTCGTTACACCGACGCTGACGGTGACCGGTTGCGTACCCGGAATCTCCATGCCCGCCACGGATTGACGCAGCCTTTCCCCCAGAAACCCGGCGGCATCGGCATCACTGTTGGTCGCCAGCACAACGAATTCCTCGCCGCCCCACCGTCCGAGATAGTCGGAGCCGCGCAGCATCCGTTGCACCTGCGCCGCGAGGGCGGTGAGCACACGGTCGCCGGCCTCGTGCCCGTAGCAATCATTGATCTGCTTGAAATGGTCGACATCGAACAGCAGCAGGGCGCAGCGGCGATCGTAGCGCTCCGCGGCGGCAATCTCCGCATCGATCTGCTGTTCCACCCGGTACCGGTTCCAGGTGCCGGTCAGCGGATCGGTATGCGCCAGGTGCTCCAGACGGCGATTGGCTTCGATCAGGCGGGAGTTGAGTTCGTCGAACTCCCGGCTGACGGCCAGCACGGCGAGATCCTCTCCCAGCTCCACGGCCGCACGGTGCTCCACGGGCGTCCAGGGAAGCGAACTGCCACGGATCTCCTCGCGCCAGGATGCGAAGGAACTGCGCGGTGTCAGCACCGGCCTGCCCTCCCGCTTCACCGGCACATCTTGCGGCTTCCCCGCCCAGACCCGGGTCTCCACCTGCTCGGGCCGGAACAGCAGCAGCCAGCCAGGGCTGGAGTCACCAACCGAGAGGGGCACCGCCAGCAGGCCGCACCACTGGCTCTTGCCGAAAACCCCGGCCAGCGGCGAGGATCTCAGCCTGCGGCTGTACCATGCCTCCCCCCGCCCGATGGGACCGGAGAGATACTCCGCCACCTGCAGCAGCCGTGCACGCCCGGGGAGCCGCCCCACACGGGCAACCTGGTCGCGATACACCAGGGCGACCCCGCAGGCCCCGAACAGTGCCAGCCATTCAGGACCATGCCGCCGCAACAGCTTCGCAGGCCCCTGCAGGCGTCCCCGCTCCCGTGTCAGGAGTCCGCGGCTGTCATGCACCCGCTGCAGGTAACGGGCATCCTCCCGGGACTGGAGCAGCAGCAGTCGCGACGTGGCCATGTACACCATGGCGGCAACGGCATCCCGCAAGGCGGGGGATATGCGCCGGGGCGTCCGCCCGTGGCAAGCCAGCAATCCCCAGAGACCATCGTCGCCGTGCATGGCGACGGACAGCGACGAGCCCACACCCATGTTGCGCAGGTAGGTCAGGTGCACCGGCGAGACGGCACGGAGCATGCCCGCCGACAGGTCCAGGGAAACGCCTCCCTCCGGATCGCGGTCCGGAACGAGGACGACGGCATCGGCGGTGGCGTCGGGAATGCTGCGAATGGCGTTGATGGAGTACAGGCGCCGCACCTGGGGCGGGATGTCGCTGGCCGGGAAGTGATGGTCCAGATAGCTGTCGACCTTCTCGCCGCGGCTCTCCGCCACCACGCTGCCGTGCCCGTCCTCGTCGAAGCGGTACACCATCACCCGGTCGAACCCGGCGAGGGAACGCACCCCCTCCACCAGCCCGTCGAGCAGCGTGGAGGGCTGTTCGGCGCGCGCCAGTGCCTGCAACTGCCGGTTGACGGCGGACAGCAGGGGGGTTTCCCGGCGTCCCCCCATGGGTTCCAGCTCGATGACGACACGATTGCCGCTGCGGTAGGCCAGTACGTGGTAGCGACGCACGTGATCGGCGTGCCGACGGCTGGCAACCAGGGCGGAGGGCAACTGCCCGCGCCCGGCCAGTTCCCGTCGCAGGCGACCCAGCAGCCTTGCCCCCAGCACCCGCGACGGCCCCGCCACGGGTGCATCGCGGGCGGTAACGTCCAGGTATGCGTCGAGATTGGCACTGGCCTGCAGCACCCGCTCCATGGCGTGATCCAGGCTCAGAAGGCAGCCATCGGGCTGGATCGCATCGGGCTGGTGAATCGGCTCGCGCGCGCACTCCTCAAGGGCTGCAAGGACCTCTGCGTCGCTGAACCGTGTGGACATTCCATCAGCCCCCGTTCGTTCCCACACGCCCGGCCGGCACCGCCTGTGCCGGGAACGGCGCCACTCCCCACCAGGCGTCAAGATAACCCTCCAGCGCGACGAATGTCTCTCGCCCGGCCGCCGCCACGCCGGCGAAGTCGTGGCGCTCGCCCCGCGCCATCACCAGATCCCGGTACGTCGCCCAGCAGCGCTGCCGGTAGAGATGAAAATAGCGCGCGCCGCAGGTTTCATCGAGACCGAGCACCTCCCGGAGCCGGGGGGCGATCACGCGACCGCCCTGGGTGGCGCCCTCGAGCACGTAGAGGATACCCAGAACCCGGTCCGCACAGTCCGCGGCGGGCAGGTTGCGGTTACTGCCACCAGGGCACGGAGACCAGGCCCCACCAACGTCGAGATCCCGCAGGTCCGCCTGCAGCAACGACGCCCGCGAGAGGAAGGGATACGGGCCCATCGAAGGCCTTGACAACCCTGCCAACTCCGGCCGCAGGCGCCTCTCCAGGCCAAGGAAGAAGTCAAGAAAGGCCACCAGCACCCGCGCGTAGACCGTGACATCGATCCTGCCGGACGAAAGCGGCGTCACCAGGGGATGGCGTTCGATACGGCGGTGTTCGGCGGCGGTCGCGCGCCGGAGATGTTGCAGCAGGTGGATGCCGTGTGTACTCATTCGCAAGATCACCATCGGGGGCAGTCGCAGGATACCGGGATACCGGCCCCCCAAGCGACCCCGGGCCCTGATCGTCGGGACGATATTCGGGTGCCGACCACCATGGGAGGCATGGCAGGACCACATCAGGCCTGAATTTCCATTGAATTGGAGTGCCCAATTTACAAAGTTTATCAATTCCAGTGTACTTGACAGCATGCAGCGCCCGTAGAAATACTGGAACCAAGGTCGAGGAAGTGCTGAAGTATCAACACCCCCTGACCCGACTGGCCTGTGCGGGCGCATGTGATTGGCAAGGCAAGGGCTTCGGCAGGCCGCAAGGGTCTGCCCCAGGGGGGGAGCGTTGCGGGCAAGTTCTTTCTACCCCGGATGGGACGTGTGTCGTGCGCGGGCTGCTGACGAAACGCATGAGCACGGCAGCTGCGTCCACAGCATGCGCCCGGCACACCCGTTGCTGCTGGTACTACTCCTCCTTCTCACCATGCCGGGCGCCCACGCGGGCGCAGGACTTCCCGATCCGGTGCGGCTCCTCGGTGTCGGTTATCTCGGTGACCTGCCCACGCTGGTCGCCCGGGAGGAAGGGCTGTTCGGCCAGCGGGAACTCCGCGTGGACGCGGTTCGCGGACAGTCCGGCATGGAGAATCTCCGTGCGCTGCGGGCGGGGGACGCCGAGTTCGCCCTGATGGCGCCGACGCCGCTGGTTCTGGACCGTCTCACCAATCCCGCCGAACGCGCCGGGGACGAACCGGTGATCCTGGCGAGCCTCGTGCACACCACCCACCTCAATCACGTGGTCACCCTCACCGACACAGGCATCCGCCACCCGCACCAGCTACCGGGACGGCGGGTAGGCCTGATGGCAGGCACCAATTCCGAGTTCCTCTGGTGGCTGTTTGCGCCCTACCATCGCTTTTCGCCGACTGCAGTGGAACTCGTGGACCTGCCGGTGGAGGAACTGGGCGATGCCCTCGCCGGCGGCAGGATCGATGCCGCCGTCCTCTGGGAGCCATGGACATCACGCCTGGCACGGCGCTTCGGCAACCGCCTGCATCACCTGCCCGGCGGCGACATCTATACGGAAAAGTGGGTGCTGGTGACGACCCGCCGAATCGCCCGGGAACACGCCGAACTCTGCCGCCGGATTCTCGCCGCCTACCAGGAGGCCATCACCCGCATCGAGGAGCGTCCCGACAGTGCCCTTGGCATGTATGCCGAAGACGCTGGCCTCACCGGGGAACCGGAGGAGGGCAAACACGAGGCGGCGTTCTTCACCCTGACCCTGGACTGGTCCCTGCTGACCACGCTACAGCAACAAGTGGAGTGGGCCCGGCACTCGGGGCGGGCGGCGCCCCAGCCCCAGGCCGACACCGATATCCTGTCCTGGATCGCCACCGAGCCGCTACGCGACCTGGCACCGGAGGCCGTCAGCATACCGGCCTCCACCGCGAATACCGCGCGTAGTGCTCCATGAAGCTGGAGCGCCTCGCCGTCGTCAGCATGATGGGCTGCCTGCTGGGGTTGCTGGCACTGGCGGTGGCTGGCGGCATCACCCTGGATCGGGTACAGCAGACCCAGCAACAGGGATCCCTGTTGCTGGAACTCAAGAGCCGCATCGACAACCTCTCCATCGCCACCGACGCGCTGCTGCTCCATCAGCCCGACAGCTCCCTCTGGACCGCCTACCAGGCGGATGCCAGGGCCCTGCAGCAGGAACTCGAGGCCCTCGCCCGGGACCATCCTGCCGCTGCCCGGGCCGCCCACCATATCCGGCTGCTGGTGGAAACGCTGGCGGGTGCCCTTGACCAGCCGGACGTACCCCGGGGAGACGCCGGCATGCCGACGCCCGGAAGCGTGGGACCGCTGGAGGTGCCGGAACGCAGCCGGATCATCCTGAACCAGGTGGCGGGACACAGCATGGCTCTGGACGCTTCGCTGGACCGGTTGCTGCACCAGCGCCAGGCAGAGATCAACCGCAGCGCCCACTGGGCCATTGGCGGTTTCGCCGGCGCTGCGCTGCTTTTCGGGGTGATCTGCGTGTTCGCCTTCGGCCTGATCTTCCGGCGGATCAGCGGTCCGATCCGCGCCCTGTCCCGGACCATCGACGCGATCGAAGCCGGAGATACCCGTACCCGGGCGCCGGCGACCGGCGAGGACGAGCTGGCAGACCTGGCCCGCGCGTTCAACGGGATGCTCGATCACCAGCAGGCGGACGCCGCCCGCCTTCTGGAACAACAGCTCGAGCTGGAACGTCGTGAACGCATGCTGGCGGCTTCCCAGCGCGTGGCGCGGGTGGGAAGCTGGCGGCGGGAGCTCGTCAGCGACCACCTCGAGTGGTCGGGGGAGACCTACCGGATCCTGGGCGTATCTCCGAGCAATTTCCCGCCGACCCTCGAGGCGTTCGCTGCCCTGATCGACGAGGATGACCGCACGGCATTGCTCCGCGAGTACCACGCCGCCTCGGGGGGCAGAAAACCCAACGTCCTGGAACTCCGCGTCACGCGGCCGGATGGCGAAATCCGTCACGTGCAGCTCCGGTCCGAACTGGAGTACGGCACCGACGGCAGGCTGTGCGCAATCTCCGGCACCATCCAGGACATCACCGAACAACACCGGGCCGAAGAGCATCTGCTGCAGTACCGGGAACTCGTGGAGGGAAGTCGTGACCTCTTCTGCGTGATCGGCAGTGACTACCGGTACGTGATGTGCAACCAGGCCTATGCCGACCTGTTCGGCCTCGACCGCGACGCGGTCGAGGGAATGCACCTGCGCGAGCTGCGCGGCGAGGAATTCTTCCTCAAGGAAGCCAAACCCCCCATCGACCGCTGCCTGGCCGGTGAACCACAGATCTTCGAGGCCGAGCGCACCTACATGAACATCGACACGCGGCGCATACTGATCCGCTACCAGCCGGTGCCGTCGCCGGACGGTGTCATCCGTCAGGTGGCCTCCGTAGCCACCGATCTCACGGACCTGAAGCGGGCCGAGGAAGAACTGCGTGAACAGGCTGAATTGCTGCAGATGGCGGGACGGATCGCCCGCTTCGGCGGCTGGTCCGTGGACGTGGCAAGTCGCCGCTGCACCTGGTCCGACGTGGTTCGCCAGATCCACTGCAGGCCCCCCGACTACAACCCGACCGTGGAACAGGTACTGGCCTCCTACGCGCCGGAGTACCGGGAACGAATCCGGGCCTGCTACACGGCCTGTTCCGAACGGGGAATCCCGTACGACGAGGAAGCGGAGATCATCACCGCCCAGGGCGCCCGCCGCTGGATCCGCACCGCCGGCGCGCCGGTGTACGATGCCAGTGGCACCGTCATCCGGGTGGACGGCGCCTTCCAGGATGTCACCGATCGCCGGGCCTTGCTGGAGAAGCTGCAGCGCCAGGAAGAGTACCTGCGCCGCTCCCGCAACGAGATCTCGCGGGCGCTGGATACCCGGCAGGCCCTGGTCAACTCCCTGCCGGCCCACATCGCGCTGCTGGACCGGCACGGCACCATCATCGACGTGAACCAGCAATGGCGGCAGTTCGCGGAAGTGGGTGGCTACCCGGACCCGGACCACGGAGTGGGCCGGAACTACCCGGAGATCTGCAGTCGCGCCACGGGCTCCGGTGGCGATGACGCAACCGCGGCCGCGGCGGGGCTGCGGGCCGTACTGGAGGGTCGCCAGGAGAGCTTCACCCTCGAATACCCCTGCCATTCCCCGCGGCAGCGCCGCTGGTTTCGCCTGATGGCCCGCCGCCTCGCCGGCGGGAGCGATGACGCAGCGCAGTATGGCGCGGTCGTCATGCACGTGGACATCACCGAACGCAAACTGGCGGAGGAGGAGCTCAACCGCCTTGCCTTTCGCGATCCGGTTACCGGCCTGCTGAACCGACCGGGGTTCATGGACGCATTCCACCGCCGCATGGAGGAATCCGGCTGGGATGAATGCGGCATGGTGCTCATGCTCGACCTGGAAGGCCACCGCAACGTCAACGACGCTCACGGCTACCAGGCCGGCGACACGCTCCTCACCGAGATCGGCCAACGCCTGCAGGAACGCACCGGACCGGGGGCGATCGTCGGGCGTATCGGCGGAGACGAGTACGTGCTCTTCCTTCCCTCCGGCGGCACCCTGTCGGCAGAGCAGCGCCGCCGGACGGTGGCCTCAACCTTCGCCGAGCCCTTCCGGATCGGGTTCCTGCGGATCGAAGCAGCGGCGCGCTTCGGCCATACGAGCCTCGGCCCGCAGCGGCGTGATGCGGAGGCACTGCTCCGTGAAGCGGAGCTCGCACTGTTCGAGGCCCGGGCCGGCCGCCTGCGTGGGTGGGCCGCCTACACCGCGGAACTCGACAGGAACGTACGCCAGCGCATCGACACCACACGGGAGTTGCGGCGGGCACTGGAGGATCACCAGTTCGAACTGCACTACCAGCCCAAGGTCGACCTGGAAACCGGAGAACTCATCGCCTGCGAGGCCCTATTGCGGTGGAACCACCCCCGGCACGGACTGCGTCCCCCGGGACTGTTCATCCCCGTTGCCGAACAGAGCCAGCTCATCGGCCCCATCGGTGACTGGGCACTGTTCGAGGCCTGCCGGCAACTGCGTGAATGGCGGGATGCCGGTCTGGAGGTGGTCCGCATCGCCGTGAACGTTTCCGTGGTGCAGTTCCACCTCGGTGGCTTCACGGACCGGGTGCGCGCGGCGGTGGCCGCCCACGGGGTGGACCCGGCGAGTCTCACCCTGGAAATCACCGAAAGCGTCTTCGCCAGGGAGTCCGAGGCCCTGCGGGGGCAGCTGCGCGAACTCCACGAGCTGGGAGTGCGCCTGTCCCTGGATGATTTCGGTACTGGCTACTCCTCCCTGCTCTACCTCCAGCAGTACCCCTTCGACGAGATCAAGATCGACATGGGCTTCGTCCAGCACGTCCTGGATGACCCGTACAGCCGCAAGATCGTCACCACGGTATTGGGGATCGCCGGCGCGCTGGGCGCCGAAGCAGTGGCCGAGGGGGTGGAGAGCACGGCCGTGCGGGATGCGCTCCTGGAAATGGGCTGCCGCACCGGACAGGGGTACTACTACAGCGTGCCGCTGGCCGCGGAGGACGTCCGCTGGCTGCTGGAGAAGCGCTCGCCGCTGCCCCTGCCCCTGGTGCGGGAGCAGCGCAATGTCTGAAGAATCCGACCCGGGAGACGATGGCACCGGGCACGGTCAACGAAGGCCAACCGACGGGAGAGCGCATGAACGCCCACGAGCCGCTACTGGTCAAACGCCCCACTGGGATCAGCGGCGTCGACGATGTCACCCGGGGCGGACTGCCCGCCGACGGCGCCACCCTGGTGATGGGGGAGCCCGGCGCCGGGAAGACGGTACTGGGACTGCAGATCCTGGGCCGCGCCGTGGAGCGGGGCGAAGGAGGAGTATTCCTGTCCTTCGAGGAATCCCGCAGCCAGGTGCAACGCGATGCGGAATCCTTCACCTGGGGACGGGCGTTGCGGGATCCTGATCGTCTCGTGGTGCTCGAGGGCCAGGATTCCCGCCACACCGAGATCGCAGGAGCCTTCGACCTGGAGGCACTGCTCGCCGCCCTGGACGCGAGCGCACAGCGGGTCGGCGCCTCATGGGTCGTGCTGGACGGTATTGACCGGCTCCTGCAACTGCAGCCGGACACGCGTACCGCCGTGGATCAGGTGGGCCGGATCGACGAATGGGCCAGGAACACCGGCCGCTCGGTACTGCTTACCGGCAAGCACGCGGGCACCACCGGGTCAACCGGACCCAACCACCTGGAAGGCGTAGAATTCCTGCTCTCCACGGTACTCGTGCTCTCCGCCCGCGTGGAGGAACAACGACTCAATCGCCGCTTCCGGGTGGCGAAGT
This sequence comes from Ectothiorhodospiraceae bacterium, assembly GCA_007134055.1. GTDB lineage: Bacteria > Pseudomonadota > Gammaproteobacteria > Nitrococcales > Aquisalimonadaceae > Natronocella. Next base: position 16,963 of record SLLM01000248.1, read on the forward strand.
ACCGCGGCAGCAGCCATGCCGCGGACGCCCTGGCCATGCTGATCGACGATGACGGCATTCATCTGCCCTACAGCGAACCAGTCCCGGACAACGTCCCCGAAGTGCCACGGGAACGGGTGAGCAGCGGCATCGGGCGCCTGGACGAGATCCTCGGCGGAGGCTTCTACCGGGGCAGCAGCACGTTGATCTCCGGGCAGCCGGGCACCGCCAAGACAACCCTCGCCACCGCCTTCGCCGCAGCCGCCGGGCAACGCGGGGAGCGCGCGCTGTTCCTTAGCTTCGACGAGTTCTCCGGCCAGATCATCCGGGATACAGCCTCCGTGGGCATCGATCTCCAGTCGCATATCGACAGCGGCACGCTGCGTATACACGCCCGCGCCGCCTGGGCCGCCCAGGTCGAGGAGCACTACCGGCAATTGTTGCGACAGGTCGACGACTTCCAGCCGCACTGCCTGGTGATCGACCCGATCTCGGCCCTGCTCAAATCCTCCGGCCACGACAGCACCTTCATCGCCATCGAGCGCATTCTCGCCCGGGCACGCGGCACCGGCATCACCACGGTGCTGACCTCCCTCAGCAACACGGATGATCCGGTATCGGAAACCACCCTGAGCCATGCTTCGACGCTGGCGGACACCTGGATCGTCCTCCAGTATCAGGCGCACGAAGGGGAACGCAACCGGTCCCTGTCGGTGGTCAAGTCCCGTGGCACCGCCCACTCGAACCAGGTACGGGAAGTGCTGATCTCTTCCCGCGGTGTAATGCTGGAGGAGGTCTTCCAGTACGGCTCACAGGTGCTCATGGGGACAGCCCGTCTGGAAAAGGAGCGGGAGATGGCCGAAGCGCGCGAGGCGCGCGCGCTGGAGCGGACACGACGGCAGCGGGACCTGGAACGGCAGATCGAGCAGACCCGCAGTCGCATGGACCAGGCCGGGACGGAACTCGAACAGCTGCAGCGTCAGCTGGGGGAAGAGACGGCGGCGCAGTCCGATCACGACCACGCCGCCGAGCGCCATCACCGGCACGTGCTGCAGCGGCGTGGCGAGGACAACAGCCACTCAGCGAACGCTGGCGGCACGGAGGATGGCACATGACTGCCGCCAATCGGGAAGACATTGATCATGGCGGACGCCTGCTGCTGTTCGTCACCGGGGAGGCACCGCGCTCGCGCCGCGCGAGAACGAACCTGCGGAACGTGCTCAAGGCCCGGGGCGGGGACCCGGACCAGGTAGTCGAAATCGACCTGTTGCGGCAACCGGAACGGGCAATCCGTCACCGGATGTTCGCGACACCGGCACTGTTGCGCACGGATGCGGCCGGCACCGAATCCGTCCTCTACGGCGACCTCTCCGACAGCGTTCGACTGCACCGGTTTCTCGACGATCTTCCGGACGAGGAGACGTGATTGCATCCGGTCGGCTTCCGGACGATCCGCGGGCCGTATGACATCGACGCGCATTCAGCGCACAAGCACGCCACGATATGGCAGACGGTACTACCGGCCAGGGCCCGGGCACCGGCACCTGGTCCTGGTGCATGGCGATTGCGTGGCATTCCGGCAGCAGGGCTCCGATAACGAGCACCGCCAGGCCCATGATCGCCTCGTTACTGCAACGGCAGCGATCGTACTGCTTCCCTGGTGGGGTTGATGGAGTGAGGGCAGTCGTTTAATTTTTTGCTATGTTTGTTGAATGAATCATGCCACTCCCAAGAATGAGGACTACCTGTGTCCACGGTAACGAATGAACGTCTATTCATTCCGCAAACCCTCAGGGAAGCGCTCGATCTGCTTGCAGAAGACAGCGCGATCACGCCCATCGCGGGCGGCACCTGGCTCATGCGGGCTCCGCTGCGTGGCGAGCCCCTGCCGGGTCGATGCCTGGCGATCGGCGCCATCGACGAACTCGCCGGTGTGCAGATCGAGGAGGCGACAGTCACCATAGGGGCGGGTGTCAGTCACGCGGCCCTGGCCCGTGCCGTCGACGGGGTTCCCGACCTGCGGGGGCTCGGTCAGGCGGCAATGAAATCCGCCAATCCCGCGATCCGGGAAGTGGCCACAGTGGGCGGCAACCTCGCCACGGGCGGGTTTCCGGCGGCAGACCTGGTCCCGGCCCTGCTGGCCATGGACGCCGAAGTCATTGTGGCGCACCGGGACCGGGAAGAACGCGTACCCATGACCCGGTTCCTGGAGCGCGAGCCGCGGGTGCCCCCCGGGTCCCTGCTGACCGGCGTGCGCGTGGCGCGTCGCCGGCAATCGTCGGGACATGCCCGCCTGACCATGCGCACGGCCGGCGACTATGCCGTCGCCATCGTCAGCCTCTGCCTCGGTCTACAAGAGGGCGGCACCATCACGGAGGCCCGGGTGGCCGTGGGTTCGGTGGAACCGACTCCACGCCGCTGGACGGAGCTCGAGCAGGCGCTGGCGGGAAGCCGTGCCGACGCGGCGACTGCCGCGCAGGCGGCGGATTCCCTGGTCGCCGGGTTCAATGGCCGGGACGGGGTGGAAGCCCCCGGCTGGTACCGCACCCGCGTCCTTCCGACCCTGGTGCGCCGCGCTTTCGAAGCCGCCCTTCCCCGTACTGCCTGAGGAGAACAGCATGCCCCTGGAAATCAACGTCAACGGTGAAGCGCGAGCGGTCCAGGGCGACCCGATGACACCGCTGCTCACCGTGCTGCGCGAGGAGATGCACCTGACCGGTGCCAAGCTTTCCTGCGGCGAGGGCTTCTGCGGTGCCTGCACCGTGCTGCTGGATGGAACGCCGGCCATGTCGTGCCTCATGCCCGTTGGCCTGGTCGGCGAACGCGCCGTTCTCACGATCGAAGGCCTGGCGCCGGCCGGTTCCGAACTCGTGCCGGTACAGAAGGCCATGCTGGACAACGACGCGGTGCAGTGCGGCATGTGCTTTCCCGGAATGGTGCTGACGCTGTCCGCGCTGCTGCAGCAGAACGACTCCCCCTCGGAGGACATGATCCGGGAGGCGCTGGTGGGCAACATATGCCGCTGCACCGGGTACGAGCGCATCGTTGCCGCGGCGCTCGAGGCCAGTCGTGCCACAGTCGCCGACGCGCAGGAGGTGTCCCGATGACAGCACCCGTGATCGGTTCCGATCTGCCCCGGCGGGACGCCGAGGACAAGCTGCGGGGCCGGACCCGCTACGCCATGGACAGCGGTCGTCCCGGGATGCTCCATGCCGCGCTGCGGCGCGCCGACCAGCCCGCCGCCCGCATCCGCCGCCTGGACGTCACCGCGGCCCGCCGGATGCCGGGGGTCCGTGCCGTGGTCACCGCCGCCGACGCCCCGGGTCGGTATGGTATCGCCGTGGCGGACCATCCCCTGTTCGCCATCGACACCATCCGCTACAACGGCGAGCCGGTGGCCGCGGTGGCCGCCGAGACACTGGAACAGGCGCGGGCGGCGGCGGACGCCATCCTCCTCGAGCTGGAACCGTTGCCCGCCAACCTCACCATGGCTGAATCCCTGGCGTCCGGCGCACGGGAGATCCACCCGGACTGGCGCGACTACCAGGAGCTGGTGGCGGGCGGCTCCCGCGGCGGCAACGTGGCCTGGGAGGCCACCGTCATCCGTGGCGACACGGACGCGGCCTTTGCCCGCGACGACGTAACGGTGGTCGAGAGCGAGTTCGTCGCCGGCCGCCAGAACCAGGCTCCCCTCGAGCCGCGCGCCTGTGTCGCTACCTACGAGGATGGCCGCTTCGTGATCGAGACCTCCACCCAGGTTCCCTGGGCCGTGCGCAACGCCACCGCCAACCTGCTCGGGGTCAATGTCGCCGACGTGCGGGTAACCGCCCCCGCGGTGGGCGGCGGCTTCGGACTCAAGTTCGAGATGGCGCTGGAACCGTTCGCAGCGCTGCTCGCCCGCGCCAGCGGGAGGCCGGTGAAGCTGGTGAACAGGCGCGAGGAGGAGATGCTCACCGCGCTGTGCCGGGAGAATGCCGACATCCGCATCCGCTCCGCGGTGAGCAGGGATGGCGAGATTGTCGCCCGGGAGGCCACGGTGCTGATGGACTGCGGCGCCTACGGCGGCGAACAGCCCTTTCTCACCACCATGACGGCGCACACCCTGGGGGCCAACTACCGCCTGGGGGCCGTGCGCCTGGTCAGCCGGGCCGTCTACACCAATACCGCACCCACGGGGGCCTTTCGCGCCTGCAACGGCGCCTACAACACGTTCGCCCTGGAGCGTCACACGGACGAGATCTGCGCGGCCATCGGCATGGACCCGGTGGAGTTCCGGCGCCGCAACGTGGTCGGGGACGGCAGCATGGGCGCCACCGGACAGATCTTCGAGGGCGACGTGCTCGGCCCCATGCTGGAGCGCATGGAAACGCTCCGTGCGGGAGCGGCGGGCGGACTGCCGGCGGGAGACAGGCGCCTGTTCGGCCGGGCCACGGTGGTCGGCACCTGGTTCGTGTTCGTCGGCCCTTCGGCGGCGACGGTGAACATCAACCCGGACGGCAGCGTTACGCTGGTGACCGCCGGCGTGGAGATCGGCTCCGGATCCATGATGCAGGCCTTGCCGCAGATCGTCTCCCATTCGCTGGGTGTGCCCCCGGAATCGGTGGTGGTGCGCGCGGCGGATACGGATTCCGCCGGGTTCGACATCGGTGTCGGCGGCGGCCGCACCACCGTCTCCCTGGGTGCCGCCAGCACCGCCGCCTGCGACGATGCCAGGCGCAAGCTGCTGGAGGTCGCCGCCGATCTGCTGGAGACGGCTCCGGAAGACCTGGTGCTCGAGGACGGCCATGTCGGCATCGTCGGCGTGCCGGATCAACGGATCAGCATCGCCCAGGTGGCGGCCCATGCGCAGCTCGTCACCGGACCCATCTCCGGCAGCGGCTCCTTCACCGGGCGCGGCACCGGGTCCCTGCCGGGCTGCGCGGCGGGGCACATGATCGAAGCCCTGGACATCCCCATTTTCACGGTGCATGAATGCGACGTGGCAGTGGATGCGGATACCGGGCACGTACAGATTCTCGCCTACCGGGTCGTGCAGGACGTGGGCCGGGCCATCAACCCCCGGGCCATCCACGGACAGATCCAGGGCGGCGTGGCCCAGGGTCTGGGTTATGCCCTGCACGAGGAGGTGACCATCGGCGCCGACGGCTGCATTCGCCAGCGGGGACTTGAAACCTATCGCCTGCCGCTGGCGCAGGATGTGGTCCCCGTTCAGGCGGAGCTGTTCGAGGGCGCGCCCTCCATCGGCCCCCTGGGGGCCAAGGGCGCCGGCGAAATCCCCATACTCAACGTGGCGGCGGCCGTAGCCTGCGCCGTGGCCAACGCGACCGGCAAGCGGGTACGGCAGATTCCGCTCACGCCGCCGCGGGTGCTGGGCCTGATCACCGGAATGGAACCGCAACCGAACCTGTCCCACGTCGGCAGTTCCTGGCGCGACAACGTGCTCGACGACCCGGACGAACTGCTTGCCCGATCCCCGGTCCATGACACCGCCACGCCCTCCTGAGCAGCCGGATCCGGTCAATGGACCACCGGTGGCGGCCATCGTGCTCGCTGCCGGCGGTTCGCGCCGCATGGGAGGGGACAACAAGCTACTGGCCGAAGTCGCGGGCAAGCCGATGGTGGCTCATGTCGTCGATGCCTGCAGGAATGCCGGGTTGCGGCAGGTTGTACTGGTGACCGGCCATGAGGGGGCGACGGTGGCGGGGCTGTTCGAGCCGTCCGCCGTCGAGGTCGCGCACAATCCGGGTCACGCCAGCGGCATGGCGGGCTCGATCCGTGCCGGGCTGGATGCGGTACAACCCGGCGTCCGGGGTGTGCTGATCTGCCTCGGCGACATGCCGGGTGTCCGACCGGCAACCCTGCGCAGGCTGGTGGCGGCACTCCGGGAGCGCGACGACATCTGCGTACCGTACCACGCGGGCCGACCGGGCAATCCCGTGCTCTGGGGTGCAGCCCACCTGCAAGCGCTGCGCGCGGCGGTCACCGGTGATCAGGGTGGCCGGCGGCTGCTGCGGGAACGCTGCACCTGCGTGCGGCAGGTTGCGGTGGACGATCCGTTGATACGAGCCGACGCGGACACCCCGGAGGCACTCGCACAGCTCCGCAGCGCCCTGGGCCACCCGGATCCCGGCGCCCCCGGCAACCGGGAGGAAACAGAACCGTTCCGGAGGTAGCACAATGACCTGCCATCCGCGTGCGGCGTCTTCCGGGCAGGCTTCGGGACCGCCGGGGACGACATTGCCCGCCGGTCGCGGGGCACCTGTTACACTTTCCTGCTCGCGTACGGCCATAACGGCGCTGCAGCCCGCTGACGCCTGGCGCTGCTTCTGCAGAGGGTGGTAACCGATCATGACGAGCAATCTTCCGACGACCGCAGCCCTACCGGCCGACACGCTGCAGATCGCGGCCGAGTGGCTGGCGGAGGGCCAGCCCACCGCGCTCGCCACGGTCATCGCCACGCGCGGTTCATCGCCCCGGCCCGGTGGCAGCCTGCTCGCGGTTGCCGATGACGGCCGCTTCGCCGGTTCGGTCTCCGGCGGCTGCGTGGAGGGCGCAGTCATCCAGGCAGCCCGGACGGTGCTGGAAGGCGGCGAATCCCGGCTGCTGGAGTTCACCATCGACGACCAGCAGGCCTGGGATGTAGGGCTGCATTGTGGCGGCGAGCTCAGCGTTCATCTGGGCACCGTCGCCGCGGAACACGTCAATGCCCTGGTCACCGCCCGGCAACAGCGCCGGGATGCCCTGCGCATCATCCCGCTGGAGGCGGATGTGCGCGAATCGGTTCTGCTCGGGGAGGAGATCCTTACGGACGAGGCCTTGCTGGAGGACATGGAAGCGGACGAAAGACGGGCCCTGCTGCGGGACGAACGCTGTCGCATACGGGAGCATTCCCGCCACGGCCCGCTGTTTCTGCAGCCACTGGTTCCCATGCCGCGGCTGGTCATCATCGGTGCCGTCCACATCACCCAGTACCTTGCGCCCATGGCGCGTGCGGCCGGCTACGAGACCATCGTCGTAGACCCCCGCAGTGCCTTCGCGGCGCCGGACCGCTTCCCTGACGTGACACTGAAGAAGAGCTGGCCCCAGGCCGCTTTCCGGGAACTGGTCCCGGACGCCAGGACGGCGGTGGTCACTCTCACCCACGATGCCAAGCTCGACAACCCGGCCCTGGATGCGGCCCTGGAATCGCCGGCCTTCTACATCGGTGCCCTGGGCAGCCGCGCCACCCAGAAACTGCGCCGGGAACGCCTGGCCGAGCTCGGCCACGGGCCGGAGACACTGGACCGCATTCATGGACCGGTGGGGCTGCACCTGGGTGGGCGGGAGCCGGCGGAGATGGCGATCGCCATCATGGCGGAGATCACCCGGGTACGTTATCTGGGCGCAGCGGCTGCGTAACGCGCCGGACACCTTAGGGCCGATCGCGGCCCCCGCAGGCGCCACGGAGGTGGCCGGGTGCGGGGGCCGCGCACCACCCGCACCCGGCGCCTCAGTTTCGGTTCATGTAGCGATCCACTACCACTGCCAGAACCAGCAACATGCCGGTGATGACCATCTGCATGTAGGAGCTGACCCCGGAGAGATCCAGCCCGTTGCGGAGCATGATCAGGAAGATGGCGCCGAGAATCGCACCCCAGAGCACGCCCTGGCCGCCGCGCAGGGAGATACCCCCAAGCACCGCGGCGGCGATGGACTGCAATGCAAGCTGGCCACCGAGATTCGGCTCCCCCGATCCGACCCGGGCCGTGAGCAGTACCGCTGCAAGTCCGACGAGCAGGCCCGCCACGGTGTATGCGAGAAACAGCGTCCAGCGCACCGGAACACCGGCGATGTGGGCGGACTGGGGATTGCCGCCGACCGCATAGAGGTTCCGGCCGAAACGGTGCCAGTAGAGAACCACATACGCTACGGCGATGATGATGAGCGCGACCAGCCAGGGGGATGGCATTCCCAGCACACTGCCGGTATACAGCGCCTGGCGGAACTCCAGGGGCAGATTGAAGATGGGCCCGCCGCCGGTGATGATCAGGGCAATACCGGACACCACGGAGGCCATGGCCAGCGTCACGATCAATGGGGAAACGCGGAAGATGGCGATGATCAGCCCGTTCGCGGCACCAACCAGGGCCCCCGTCAGCAGGCCAAGCGCCACGGCCAGGAGAATGCCGCCGGGGCCGGAGAAGGTAACCACCACCATGGCGGTGATGATGCTCGTCAGCGACACGTTGGAACCGACCGAGAGATCGAAACCACCGGAGATCATCACGATCGCCTGGGCGATGACGATGATGGTGAAGTAGACCGCCTGGGTCGTGACCGTGCCGAAGTTCCTCTCCGTGAAGAAGAACTCGGTGGCAAAGGAAAAATACAGGAGCATGATCAGGAACAGCGGCAGCAGCGCCCCGGTCTTGCGGAACACAAGGATGCCGGCCTTCGTGACCCCCTGTATCGTGCGCGGCTCGCTGCTGCCAGCCGCGGAGGTACCAACCGTCGATTTCATGCCGTTTCTCTCTCGTCAATCTGGCCGAAGTAGGCGCTGACCAGGCGGTCTTCCGTGACTTCATCAGCGTTGAAGGAAGCGATCACCCTGCCATCGTGCACCGCCAGAAGCCGGTGGCAGATCGTGAGCAGCTCCCTGGTGTCGGTGGAGATCACCAGAACCGCCGCGCCATTCTCGGCAAGTTCGTGGATGACCTTGTAAATATCAGCCTTGGCACCGACGTCCACCCCCTGCGTGGGTTCCTCCAGGATGAACACATCGGCCTTTGTCAGCATGCCGCGGGCGAATAGCACCTTCTGCTGATTGCCCCCGGATAGCTTGTCGATGACCTGGCCTGCCGACCGGGTCTTGATGCCCAGCCTCTCGATGAAGCCGCGCACGGACGAGCGCTCTTCGCCGCGGCGCAGGAACCCGAAGTTCGACAGCTGCGGCAACGCGGAAACGGAGGTGTTCTCCAGTACCGGCCGCACATCGAAGATCCCTTCTCCCATCCGGTCTCCGGGCAGGTAGAACACACCGGAACGCGACAGTTTCCCCGGGCTCAACTGTCCGCGGCGGTACGTACGCCCAAGGATTTCCACGGTACCGGCCCGCAGGGGGGTGACACCGAACAGCAGCCGCCCGACCTCCTCGATGCCGGAGCCGGCCAGGCCGCCGATACCCACCACTTCACCGGAGTGGACCTCGATACCCAGGTCGTGCAGACCGTCGTCGCTGCTGACGCCGCTGGTTCGCAGGTACACGGGCGCGCCGGCCTTGAGCGGGGGCGGCAGGGCCTCGGCAGTGATCTTGCGACCGGTCATCGAACTGATGATGGCATCCCGCGTCACGTCGGCGGAGTCGACCGTCTCCACCCAGGCACCATCACGCATCACGGTGATGCGATCGGTGATCTGCGCCAGTTCCTCCAGGCGGTGGGTGATCCAGACGATGCCGCTGCCTTCGTCCCGCAGCTTGCGGGTAATGGAGAACAGGAGTTCCGTCTCGGCGTCGTTCAGCGCTGCGGTGGGCTCGTCCATGATCAGCAGCTTCGGCGCGTAGAGCACTGCCTTGGCAACCTCCACCAGGAAGCGCTGGGACGTGCTCAGGTGAATGATCCTGTCCTGGCCGCCGATGTGGGCGAAACCGAGCTCCTGGAGCGTGGCATCGACCCGCTTGCGCATTGCCCCGCGGTTGAGGAACCCGAGACCGCCGGAAAGCTCGCGCCCCACGTACAGGTTCTCGGTGACGGTCAGGAACGGGATGAGGCTCAGATGCTGGAAAACGACCCGGATACCGGCGTTGTAGGCTTCCCTGGGTGAACGCGGCGCAAAGGGCTCACCCAGGTATTCGATGGAGCCTGCGTCCGGCGGCGTCGCACCGCAGATCACGCTGACCAGGGTGGACTTGCCGGCACCGTTCTCGCCGACCAGCCCGTGGACCTCGCCCGGATTCACGCTGAGCTCGCCATTGGCCAGCGCCACCACGCCCGGGAAGCTTTTCTGTATGCCGGATGCCTTGAGGATCGGCGTCATGTGTCAGTGACTCCGTGGTCGGCGGGGAAACTGCTGCGATTCGGTGTCCGGGGGCATCATTGCCCCTCGTCTGTCCCGTCCCCGGGTTGCCCGGCCATGGGCCCGGCAACCCCGGGGACACACGGATCAGTCGGCGCTCACGCTGGTGACGGGACGCCAGTCCTCCGGACCCATCATGTCCTCGTAGGTATACTCGGCGATATTGTCCGGGGTGAGGGCGATGATCTCCGGTCCCGAGCGGAACGGGAAGTCCTCTCCGGGGGTTTCACCGTTGAGGATGCGCACCAGCATGTCCACGGCCATGCGGCCCTGCAGGGCGGTAAAGTCCGACGGCGATGCGGCCACCTCGCCCCGGGAGATCTTCTCGTAGAGCGGCGGCGTCAGGTAGGTCGAAACCACCTTCGGCTTGTCGTCCATGCCCGCCATGATGCTGGGAGCAGCATCCGCGGCAACCGCATTGCCAACCAGGTAATCCAGGTTGGGGAACTGGTTGAGCACGTTCTCGATCAGCGACTGCTGTTCGCTGCGGTTGGCGTCGCCCCAGCGTTCGGCGACGATCTCGACCCGGTCCTCGGCGCCGTGGTCACGCAGTGCCTGCTTGAAGCCCTCCAGGGTATCCGGCGCCCAGCCCGAGCCGGAGGGGCCCGGCAGGAAGGCAACGGTGATATCCCCGTCGGAATCGCCGGCCACGAACTCGCCCGACGTGTAACCCATGACGTAGAAGGAGACCATGGCCTTGGCGGTAATCGCCGGAGCCTGGATGTCGTTGATCACCTGGACCACGGGAATGTCCTGGGTGACCATGTCCACCAGGCCGTCCTGGGCACTGTAGCTGATGGAGGCCAGGATCAGGCCTTCCACGCCGCGATTCACCAGATTCTCCACCTGCCGGATCTGGCCGGTGATGTCGTCATAGCCCTCGGCGGCAACGAGTTCCACCTCGATGCCGAGCTCCCGGGCCTGGTCGATCACGCCGTAGTTGACCGCCAGCCAGTAAGGATCCCGGAGATGGGGGAAGGAGACACCGATGCGGTAGGGGCGATCAGCCGTCGGCGACTCCCACTGTTCGATTTCCGGGCCAGTCAGGCTCGGCGCCGGATGCCCGGCCTCCTTGTCGCCAGCGTCGTAGGTACCATAGTAGCTTTCAACCTGCCAGCCGAAGGCCGGCGCTGCCAGCAGCGCTGCGGCCAGGCCAGCCACGGCGACGCCAGTTGTACGGGTTCTTGTGAATGCTCTCTCGTTCATAGTCTTGCCCTTTGCTTGTAGTAATCATTCGGATAGCAGAACTGCGATACCCTCTCCGGGTTGAACCTCCCCTTCGTTCTCGATCAGAAACTTCTTCACCTTTCCGGACGCGTCCGCCTTCACTTCGTGGTACGACTTCATCAGCTCGATGAGCCCGAGGGTGTCACCGGCGGACACCTTGTCGCCCTCCTTGACGTACTCGTCGGCCTCGGGGCTGGGCCGGCGGTAGAAGACCCCCGGCAGTTGCGCTTCAACCGTATGTTCAGATGCCATCTAACATTCCTCCCGAGTGGTTATTCACAGGATTCCGGTTCGCAGGACGCCGCTACGCCGATTCCAGGGACTCGCCGGAGCAGATCCTCGTCATCTCCACCGCCTGCTTCTGGGCCTCGTCGACGGAGATCTCCGTGAGTCTGAGCACTTCGCCGGGTCGTGCCTGTCCGAGCTTCCAGAAGCCGACCGTGGGAACGGTGTACGGGTTGATGAACCCCCCCATGCTGGGGCCATCCTTGACCAGGATGATTGGCGTCTCGCCGGCCAGGTTGACGGCGCCGTTCGGATACCCCTGGTCAATGATGTTGGAGGGTATGGATCCGTGTTCCGGGCGCTTGTTGATGGCCTTGTCGGCGAAGGTGATCCGGTCGCCGGGGCCGTCGAGCCGATAGCCGGTACGATCCGACTTCGGCGACAGCTTCCAGTCCGTCTCCAGGAACAGCTTGCGGCCCGCCTCGTCCAGCCAGTCGTCGTTGGGGCCGGCGGTCACCTCCACCAGCCAGCGCTTGTCGGTGACGATGGTGGGCCGCGCTGCGTCTTTCACCCGCAGGCCCGGCGTCCCCTGCGCATCGCCGAGGGGGACCTGCTGGCCTTCCTTCAGGGCACCACCCTCGAAGCCGCCTACCCCCGCCTTGTGAAAGGTGGAGCGGCTGCCGAGCCAGGGTTCGGTACGGATGCCGCCGGCAATGGCGATGTAGCCCCGAGCGCCGGTCCGTGCATAGGAGAGGGTCAGGGTCTGACCCTTTTTCACTGCCACGCTGGTCCACAGCTCGATGGGCTCGCCGTCCAGCCTGGGCTGCATGTCGCCGCCGGTCACGGCGACCACGGTATCGCGGTGGAAGCGCAGCTCCGGGCCGACGAACTGGCACTCCAGGGCGGCCTCGCCGGGTTCATTCCCCACCAGTACGTTCGCCAGCCGGAAGGACCAGCTATCCATGGGGCCTGACGGTGGAAAGCCCTGATTCCAGTACCCGATCCGGCCGGGATAATCCTGTACTGCCGTTTCCAGTCCTGCCTTGATCACTTCAAACATTGCCTCGCCCCCCATCAGAACCGCTGCGTTTCGTCGATGCCGGCTACCCAGTCCTTGTACTGGGCCACCGAGAACTTCTGGTACTCGACGAGGTTGTACTGGTAGGTTCCATCGGCCACCTTGGCCTCGATGTACTCGAACTCCTCCACCGAGCAGGGCACGAAACGGATCCGGTCACCCGGGCGGAACATGCAGATGCTGTCCTCGAACACCGGGAAACGGCGCTCGGTATCCCAGATCGGTACCGGCGTGCGGCCGAATACCTGATAGCCGCCGGGCAGGTGCTCCGGATAGATGGCCGTGGACATGCCGCCCATGCCCACGGTGCCCTTGGGCGTCCAGGTGCGCGGCGGGTTGTACTTGGGCGCCACCAGGCGGCAGCGGGGATCGAGCGGCATGGTGAAGGGCAGCCCCGGCCAGAATCCCAGCGATGCCACCCAGTACTCGGTGCCCGAATGCACCCGCACCAGCTGGTTGACATCCTCGAGCCCGTTCAGCTCGGCGATGTACTCCGGGTCCGGGGTCTTCTTGGCGATCTTGGCGATGTAGTCGTCCACGCATTCCTTGGTCCACGGATCCAGATAGACCGTGGGAAAGGAGAACAGCCGGCTGGGCATTTCGATGTCGTCGGTGGGCGGCAGACTTTCGATGAGACGCCCCATCTCCTTTTTCAGGTCGGCGAAAGAGATCTGCTCCGGGTCGTAGTGAATCAGCGTGGAGGCGAAACAGGGAGCGGTTTCCAGTACGCCCTTGGTCTTTTCCTCGGCGATGACGCCCGCCAGGTCCTGTCCGCGGAAATTGAGCTCGAGGTTCATCTCGTCCCCGAACTCGATGAGCATGTATCGATCCCCGCCGGGCAGGAATCGCGGCTGGTCATAGATCATACGGCCTCCTCATGGCGCATTGTTGGTTACTCCGCCCGCAACAGCTCGGCTTCGTGGTCCGGAATGAAGGATGTCAGGGTCTCGCCGCTGCGAAACGCCCGGTGGGAAAGCACGTTGAGCAGGAACGGCACATTGGTCCGGATTCCCTCGATCCGGGCGCCGCGCAACGCGGCCACGGCCTTCTCGATCGCCTCCTGCCGATCTGCTCCGGCAACGATGAGCTTGGCGATCAGGGGGTCGTAGTAGGGCGGGATGACGCTGCCCTGTTCGTACCCGGCGTCCAGGCGGATGGAGGAATCCGCGAGTGGCAGGTCAAAGGTCGTCAGGGTGCCCGGCTGCGGCATGAAGTTGTTGAACGGGTCCTCCGCGTAGAGGCGCAACTCGATGGCATGGCCGTCACAGCGAAGGTCCTGCTGCACCAGCCCGGGAGGCTCTCCCGCCGCCACCCGGATCTGGTGCGCGACGAGATCCTCCCCGGTCACCATCTCGGTGACCGGATGCTCCACCTGGATACGGGTATTCATCTCCAGGAAATAGAACTCTCCCGTCTCGTCGTCGAGGATGAACTCCACGGTTCCGGCACCGATGTAATCCTGCGACTCGGCCAGCGCCACCGCAGCCTGTGTCATGCGCTGGCGTACCGATTCCGTCACCGCCGGCGAGGGAGCCTCCTCGATGATCTTCTGGTAGCGCCGCTGGATGGAGCATTCGCGTTCGAACAGATGCACCGCCCGGCCGCCACCGAGCCCCAGCACCTGCACCTCGACGTGGCGCGCCCGGGGGATGAACTTCTCCAGGAACACGGTATCGTCACCGAAGTTCGACCGGGCCAGCCCCTGGGTCGACTGGACGGCCGCCTGCAGCTCGCTGCCGCGGTCCACCCGTTTCATGCCGATGCCGCCGCCACCGGCGGACGCCTTGACCAGCACCGGGAAGCCGACTCCCTGTGCCCAGTCGGCCAGTCCGTCGAGGGCGGCGTCGCCGGTCAGCCGGTCGCTTCCCGGGAGGATCGGCACCCCCGCATCCCGCGCGATACTGCGGGCACGGGCCTTGTCGCCCATCTCCCGGATGCTCGCCGGCGCCGGGCCGATCCAGATCATGCCGGAGTCGATGACCGCCTCGGCGAAGCCGGCGTTCTCCGCCATGAAGCCGTACCCCGGATGCACCGCGTCGGCGCTGGTCTCCCGGGCGGCCTCGAGGATGCGCTCGACATTCAGATAGCTGTGCTGCGCCCGGGCCGGGCCCACCAGTCGGTGCTCGTCACAGCTGCGCACGTGCAGGGCCTGCTGATCCGCTTCCGAACACACGGCGATGGACGTAATGCCCAGTGCCCTGCAACTGCGCGCGATGCGGCAGGCGATCTCGCCCCGGTTCGCGATCAGGATCCGGTTGATCCCACCCATGAAAGCCTTCCTCGCCGTCGGTTACTGGATGTAGGAGCGCAGCGCGCCCTGCACGGCACGCGCCACGTCCAGTGCGTTGGGCGTATCCGAGTGAATGCAGACGGTGTCCGCCCGGACCGGCAGGGTCCTGCCCCCGGTGGATTCCGTCTCGCCGTTCTCGATTGCGCGCAGGGCGCGTTCGGCGGCACGCTCCGGATCCACCGCCGCGTGCTCCCGGGTGATGATCAGGCGACCGTCATCGTCGTATTCGAGATCGGCGAAATACTCGGCAAGAAAGCTGTGTCCGCGCCTGGTATAGACGGATTCGTGCATGGTGCCCGCCAGTCCCATCAGCGGCACCCCGAATACATCCGCGGCATCGCATACGGCATTGGCCACCTCCTCGTCCCGCGACGCCATGCCGTACAGCGCCCCGTGGGGCTTGATGTGGTTGAGCTCCATGCCCTCGGCGGCCAGGAATCCCTTCAGGGCTCCCACCTGGTAGATCAGGATATTGGCAAGCTCTTCCCGGGGAATCTTCATCTCCCGGCGGCCGAATCCCTGGAGATCCGGCAGCGAAGGATGGGCGCCGACACGCACGCCGTGCTGCTTCGCGAGCACCACCGTCTTGTGCATGTGATTGGGGTCGGACCCATGGAAGCCACAGGCCACGTTGGCAGCGGAAATGAAGGGCATCATCCCCTCGTCGTTGCCCATGGTGTAGAGGGAGAAACTCTCCCCCATGTCGCAGTTGATCATCGTTTTCATCGCTCCTTTTCCTCCCCGCTCCGACGAGCGACGGTGGCGTCTACAATGCAAGTGTCCGGCCAGCGGCCGTCGCAGGCCGCCGGTACCCGGGTGGTACACCCGGCCTGTGGTGACGTGCAATTTTTTTAAACGGTGGTCTACCCCGGAAAGCTTGTCAAGTATCCGCTGACAAGGACCACATGCCCGTCACCCACGGTACCCGGTCACATTCCGGCGATGCACTGATTCAGGGAGTGAAATCATACAATTGCACAAACTTCGTGCAACTGTGAACGGTCTGACCGGACTACCTGCGACGCCCGGATCCCGGCGTTCCCGACATCCGTACCGCGGTTCCCGAATGAATGTCCTGCTGGACAGACCGCCGGTTTTGCGTTTAATTCATTCAGACACGAGAGCCATTGATTCGATCGGCAGCCACGGGTCCAGCCACCCGCGCAATGCTGCCCCGATCTGGCCGCACCCTCCGGGTGACGGTACAGTCAGGCCCCTGAACGGAGTAGCTGGAGGTCGTCAGGTGACGAGCGTACGAGTCCATGCAGACACACCCGGGGAAGACACGGACTTCGCAGCCGGGCAGACCACCCCTCTGGGCATTGATGTCGGCGCGCGGTTGCGCATGGCCCGGGAAGCCAGGGGGTTGTCGCAGCGCGAGCTGGCACGCCGGACCGGGGTGACAAACGGAACCATATCCCTGATCGAACAGAACAAGAACAGCCCCTCGGTCGCGTCGCTGAAGAAGGTGCTGGACGGCATCCCCATGTCCCTGGCCGAATTCTTTGCCCTGGACACATCCTCCACCGGCCAGGTGTTCTTCCGCCAGGACGAGCTGGTGGAGATCAGCGACGGTCTCCTCGAATTCAAGCAGATCGGCAATACCGCCGGCGCCCGGCTGCAGATGATGCTGGAGCGCTACCGCCCCGGCGCCGACACCGGCCGCTCCATGTACCGGCATGAAGGGGAGGAGGCCGGCTTCATCGTCTCCGGCAAGGTCGAGATCACGGTGGGCGCCGAACGGCGCGTGCTCGGGCCCGGCGAGGCCTACTACTTCGATAGCCGCACGCCCCACCGCTTCCGCAATACCGGCAAGGAGGACTGCGTCCTCATCAGCGCCTGTACCCCGCCTTCGTTTTGACTCGCCCAACGAGCAGGCCGGACGGTCATGTACGCCGCCTCTTGGTTAAAATAATAAACGATGATAAGTTTTCCAAACGAGATACGGCCGGGAACGACGGTCACCCTCGGGGGCCGCGCCATCCGGAGCTGGACGGGAGGCTCCACCGTCCCCGCAACATACAAGAGGTGCAGGCAATGACCAGCAATCAACGTCTTATGGAGCGTCGCGAGCAGGCAGTTGCCCGCGGCGTTGCCAATCTTCACCCCTTGTTCGCCGCATCCGCGGACAATGCCCGGATCATCGATGCGGACGGCAGGGAGTATATCGATTTTGCCAGCGGCATCGCCGTGCTCAATACCGGACATCGCCATCCGCAACTCATGGCGGCGGTGCGCAGGCAACTCGACTCGTTCACCCATACCTGCTTCCACGTCATGGGATACGAATCCTATGTGGAGCTGGCGGAGAAGCTCAACCGGCTCACACCCGGCGCATTCCCGAAGAAGTCTCTGCTGGTCAACACCGGGGCCGAGGCCGTGGAGAACGCGATCAAGATCGCCCGCTCGTACACGGGCCGCCCCGGCGTCATCGCCTTCGACGGCGGCTTTCATGGCCGCACCCTGCTGACGATGGGACTGACCGGCAAGGTGATGCCCTACAAGAAGGGTTTCGGCCCCATGCCCGCGGGAATCCACCATGCCGCGTACCCCAACGCCCTGCACGGGATCTCGGTGGAGGATGCGCTGCGCTCGCTTGAGGACCGGCTCCGTTTTGATATCGAGCCGGAAGCCGTGGCCGCCATGATCGTCGAACCGGTGATGGGCGAAGGCGGATTCTACGTTGCGCCGCCGGCCTTCCTGCGGGGCCTGCGGGACATCGCCAGCCGCCACGGCATCGTCCTGATCGCCGACGAGGTCCAGAGCGGGTTCGGCCGTACCGGTCGCATGTTCGCCGTCGAGCATGCCGGCGTGGAGCCGGACCTGATCACCATGGCGAAGTCCCTGGCCGGAGGGTTTCCCCTGGCGGCGGTCACCGGCCGCGCCGAGATCATGGACGCCCCCCATGCCGGCGGCCTGGGCGGAACCTACGGCGGCAATCCGGTGGCGGTCGCCGCTGCCCTGGCAGTGCTGGAGGTACTGGAATCCGAGGGTCTGCTGGACAAGGCGGAACGGATCGGGCAGCGCAGCCTCGAGCGGCTGCGCCCGCTGCAGCAGAGCTGCGACACGGTCGCCGAGGTGCGTGGCCTGGGCGCGATGATCGGCATCGAGTTCATGCGTGAAGGCGTACCGGCACCGGACATGGTGCAGGCGGTTGTCAGCCGGGCGCGGGACCAGGGGCTGTTGCTGCTATCCTGCGGCATGCACGGTAACGTGATCCGGCTGCTGGCGCCGCTGACCATCCCCGACGAGGATCTGGAGCGCGGTCTCGCCATGCTGGCGGACGCCATCACGGCACAGGAGAAGGCGGGCCTGCAACCCGCCTGAACCAGTCCCCGGCGGCTGCATCGCGGCCCCGGGCACCGATTACGGGCAGGAGCCGCGTTCAAGCCATGACATACCTGGTCTTTGTCACCATCCTGTGGGCATTCTCCTTCAGTCTGATCGGGGAGTACCTGGCCGGAAGCGTCGACAGCGACTTCGCCGTGCTCAGCAGAGTGATTCTCGCCGGCCTGCTGTTCCTGCCGTTCACGCGATTTCGCGGCGTCCCCGCACCGCTGGTGCGGGGCACGCTGCTGGTAGGCGTGCTGCAATTCGGGATCACCTACCTGTGCCTGTACCGGGCGTTCGGCTACCTGACGGTGCCGGAGATCCTGCTGTTCACGATCACCACGCCGCTGTACGTGGCACTGATCGACGACAGCCTCTACCGTCGCTTCTCCCCGATCGCCCTGCTGGCGGCCGCGCTGGCGGTGTTCGGGGCCGGGGTGATCCGTTACGACGGTATCACCGAAGGGTACGTCATCGGCTTTCTGCTGCTGCAGATGGCGAACTTCACCTTCGCCGCCGGACAGGTCGGCTACAAGCACCTGATCCAGCGCTACCCGACCGAAATCCCCACGTACGCGTTCTTTTTCTACTTCTACGCCGGTGCACTGCTGATCGCCGGGCCGACGTACCTGGTGTTCGGCGACATGTCGATGATGCCGGAGACCACGATGCAATGGGGCGTCATCCTCTGGCTGGGTGTGGCGGCCTCCGGTGTTGGCCTGTTCCTCTGGAACCGGGGCGCATGCCTGGTGGATGCAGGCACCCTTGCAGTGATGAACAATGCCCTGGTGCCTGCGGGTCTACTGGTGAACCTGCTGATCTGGAACCGGGACGAGGATCTGCTGCGCCTGGTCATCGGCGGCGGCATCATTGCCCTGTCCCTGTGGGTGAATGCCCGCTTCAGCCGCCATGCGGTGATCCGCGCCTGACCGGGACACGGGATCAGGCCTTGAGCTCGATCTCGACAAAGGCGAATTCGTGCCCGGAGGCATTGATGACCTCGTGCTCCACCCCCGCCGGCCGGGAGTAGGACTGCCCGGCCACCAGTTCGGCATGCTTTTCGCCCGCCGCGTCGCGGATCAGCAGTGTTCCGGTGGTAATGGGCACCACCACGTAGTCGTAGGCGTGCCTGTGCCAGCCGGTGGAGGCGCCGGGAGCGAATCGCCACTCGGTAATGCACAGCCTCTCGTCGTCCCGCTGGACGTCGGGTACTGCCGGTATCGCATTCATGCTCTCCTCCCGCCTTGCCCTTTCTCAACCGAACCGTTGCAGATATGCCGGCGGGGAGCCGCACAACGGCGCCCTTTCGTTTGGCTTCTGCGCCCGACTATCCATACAGCACGCCAGGAAGCCAGAGCGCAATTCCCGGGAACATGGAAATGAGGAACGCCCCGAAGCACATCAGCAGGAAGAACGGCAATGCCGCCCAGGCGATGGTGCCCAGGTTCTCCTTGGTCAGCCCCTGGATGACGAACAGGTTGAATCCAACCGGCGGCGTCATCTGCCCCAGTTCGATCAGGATGATCACGTAGATGCCGAACCAGATGGGGTCCAGACCCGCCTGTGCGATCAGGGGCAGGGTGATGGGCAGGCTCATCACCAGGATGGAGATGCCGTCCAGGAACAGGCCCAGGACGATATAGAAGAACGCCAGGATCAGCAGCAGTTGCCAGACGGAGAGATCGATGGCGGCAATGGCCTGGGCGATCTCCTGGGGGATGTGCAGGTACCCCATGGCGGTGGACAGGAACGCCGCCGCCACCAGGATGGAACAGACCATGGCGGACAGTCTCACCGTCCCCATGATGGCTTCCCGCAGCATCTCCCAGTTGAGCTGGCCGAGTATCGCGGTCACCATCAGCGCTGCCGTGACGCCCACCGCGGCGGCCTCCGAAGGAGTCGCGAGTCCGGAATAGATGGCGCCCAGGATGAGCGCGATCAGCGACACCACCGGCAGCAGGTCGAGCAGCGCCCACAGCCGTTCCCGCCAGCCCGGCGCCTGATCCTTCGCGGCCGGCGCCTTGCTCGGATCCATACCGGCGCGCACGCCGATATAGAGCATGTAGAGGCCGGCGATCATCAGCCCGGGAATCATGCCGGCGGCGAACAGACGGATGATGGATACTTCCGCCAGCAGCCCGTAGATGATCATCACCACCGAAGGGGGGATCAGCAGACCGAAGCTGCCCGCCCCGGCCAGCGAGCCGATGGAGAGATTGCGGTTGTAGCCCCGGCTGCGCAGCTCGGTGGTGGTGATCTTGCCGACGGTGGCGGTAGTTGCAGCGCTGGAGCCACTGACCGCCGCGAACAGGGTGCAGCCGAGGACATTGGTGTGGGCAAGGCGGCCGGGGATCACATCCACCCATGGTGCCAGCCCCCGGAACAGCCGATTGGAGATATCGGTGCGGAAGATGATCTCGCCGATGAAAATGAACATCGGAATGGCCGCCACCTCCCAACTGCTGGCGCTGCGGTAGAGGATTGAGCTGGCAATGGTGCCGATGCGCTGCGGCGGGAAATCCAGCAGCAGGGTCAGCCCGGTGACGCTCACCATGAGCAGACCGGCGAACACCCACACGCCACTGCCGAGAAAGAAGAAGATGAGCGCCAGGACGACCAGGCCGGATATCAGGGCTTCCATGGGGTGGCGGTCCTCGTTCAGCTGCGCCAGGGTTCGGGGCCGCGGTCCTCGTCCCCCGCGTCATTGCCTGCGTCGGCGTAGATGTCGACGGGACCGCCGATCAGCAGGCGCAGCAGGCGAACGCCTAGCTGCAGCGCCAGCAGGGCAATGCCCAGGAACACGGCGCCGGTAGGGATCCACATGGGCACGTCGACAACGCCCGGACTGGTGGTGCCCCGAGTGATGTGACGGGACACGGTGAACCACATCCACTGGGCGATGAACAACGTCAGCCACAACGTGGCCACCGCGCAGAAGATCTCCAGCACCCGCCTCGCCCGGGGGCCGAGCTTGTAGAGGACGATGTTCACCCGGATCAGCGCCCCCTCCTCGAGAGCGTAGGCCAGGGCGAGAAAGGTCATGGCGGCAACCGCGTACCCGACGAACTCGGTGACCACGTAGGTGGATGTGGCGAAAAAGACGCGCAGCACGATGTCGAGCATGATGTGCCCGACCATGTACAGCAGCAGGACGCCGGCAACCACGGCCGCCACCCTGGCCAGCAGGTACGACACGTCCTGCAGGCGGTAGACCACCCACCTCAGGTAATGCATGGCTTACCCCCCGGTCGACCACCGACGCCGTTCCCGGCTGCCAGCGGGCCTGCCCCGACGCCGATTGCGCCACGGCAGGCCCGCCCGGCTGCTAGCCCCGGCCAACGCGATCGTAGAACTCGTTGAGAATCTCCTCGGCGGCGCTGCCGGCGCCGTCGACCCAGGCCTCGATCACTGAATCGGCGGCCTGCTGCAGGTGCTCCATCACCTCGTCGTCGGGCGCGGTCTCGACGTCCACGTCCTGCTGGGCAAGCTCCTCGTAGTTCTGCTCCACCCGACGGGGCACGTTCTCCCAGGTGTAGTCGTTGGCCGCCTGGGCTGCCTCCATGACCGCGTCCTGGTGGTCCTGTGGCAGGGCCTCGAACTCCATCAGGTTGATGTGGCCCACGTTCAGCGGACTGGCGTAGTTGATCTCGGTAAACGCCCGCAGGTGCTCCCACATGCTGGCCGCAACCCCGCCCTCGGCGGAGGTGAGCACCGCATCGATGCCGCCCGCCTGCAGCTGCGGGATGACATCGGACCAGGAGAGCTGGTTCGGCCGCGCCACGGACTCCCGGAAGGTACGGGTGCCGTTGGCGTCGTAGGTGCGGATGCGCAGGCCATCCAGGTCGTCCATGGTACGCACGGTGTGATTGGCCCAGATCCCGGAGGGCGGCCAGGCGGACGCATACAGCACCATCTGGTTGTTGGCGCGGAAGACTTCATCATAATAGGGCTGGGCGATCTCCCAGAGAATCCGCGCTTCGTTCATGTCCGCCACCAGGAAGGGCAGCGACGAGAGTTCGAACAGCGGATTGATTCCGCCAAGCTGGGTGAGCAGCGTATCGGCCATCGGCAGGGCGCCGTCACCCACCGCGTCGAAGTGGTCCACGGACGCGTAACCCAGGGCCCCACCGGTATGGTGCGTGATGCGGATGTCGCCGCCGGTCAGTTCCTCGAGCGTATCCGCGAAAACCCGGTCCGTCTCCGCGTGCAGGGAACCGGACTCGTACTCGTTGGCCAGATCCCACCGCGTCTGGCTCCAGGCGATCTTCGGCAGGATGCCCATCGCCGCCGCGGCCGCGGTAACGCTGGACACCTTCAATATCGTACGTCTTTTCATGGTCTCGTCTCTCCTCGTTGCCCAAGCTGCTCTGCTGACCGGTGGCCACCGGTCATGGCGTCATGACCCGGTAACCGCCCGGCGTTCGGCCTCCGCCACCGCATCCGCTTCGTAGTTATCCCGGAGGTAGGCCGTAGTGAATTTGCCAGAGCGCAGATCTTCGCACAATGCCTCGGAACTGCGCTCCGCAGGGGGGCCGTACCCCCCTGCACCCGGCGTCTGCACGATGACGGCGTCGCCTTCCTTAAGGGGAACATGCTGGGGCTTGGAGGGCAACGCCGTGCGGGAACCCTCCGCGGAGAGCCGGACAAAGGCGCCGCACCCCCCCTCGCCACCCCCAGCCAGGCCCCAGGGGGCGTTGCGGAAGCGTTCACCGGCACCGTTGAACACTGCGTCATGGCCAATGGGACGAATGACCCGGCGCAGCCCCAGCCCGCCGCGGTGACGTCCGGCACCACCGGAGTCGGGCACGAAGCCGTAGCTCTCCACGCGCAGGGGGTATTCCATCTCGATGGCTTCGACCGGCAGGTTCGAGGTATTGGTGATATGCACCTGCAC
>SLLM01000281.1 GCA_007134055.1 Ectothiorhodospiraceae bacterium
CATCCCTGCTCTGCGCGCGCTGGCCGAAGGGGGCCTGATCGCCTATCCCACCGAGGCGGTGTACGGCCTGGGCTGCGACCCGCTGGAAGCGGATGCCGTCGGCCGGTTGCTCCGGCTCAAGAACAGGTCCTGGCGCAAGGGCCTGATCCTGATCGCGGCAGAGCAGGCCCAGCTCCGGGAGTATCTGCGGCCGCTGCCCGCGGAATGGCAGGCCAGCCTGGATGCCACGTGGCCGGGGCCGGTCACGTGGATCCTGCCCGCCGCAGACTGGGTGCCGCACTGGCTCACGGGAGGCGGCCGGGGACTGGCCGTGCGGGTCACCGCCCACCCCCTGGCGGCGTCCCTGTGCCGCTACTGGGGGGGCGCGCTGGTGTCCACCAGCGCCAACCGTAGCGGCGGATCCGCCGCACGCACCGCACTCCAGGTCAGATCCCGCCTCGGACGCGAGCTGGACGCGGTACTCGCCGGTGCCACCGGGGGCCAGGCCCGGGCAACCGAGATCCGCGACATGCGCAGCGGGCGCACACTGCGTCCGGGCGCCTGACGTCGCGGCCTCGTTCGGCCAGGCCTTGCCACCGTACCCGGGCCAACCTGTCAGCAAGAGGCGCGCATGACCATTGTGAACCCCAATGCGGTACGCGACTACCTGACCGCCCTGCAGAACCGGATCTGTGCCGCCCTGGAGGCCGATGACGGCGCCGCCCGATTCGGCCGCGACCCCTGGCAGCGCCGTGAAGGCGGTGGCGGCTGCACCCGGATCCTGCGCGACGGCGCACTCTTCGAGCAGGCGGGAGTCGGCTATTCGCATGTCCACGGTGAGACCCTGCCGGCTACGGCCACGGAACGCCGGCCGGAGCTGTCCGGCCGTACCTGGCAGGCGATGGGCGTCTCCCTGGTGCTGCACCCCCGCAACCCCCATGTCCCCACCGCCCACGCGAACGTCCGGTTCTTCGTCGCCGAACGGGACGACGCTGCGCCGGTGTGGTGGTTCGGCGGCGGATTCGACCTCACACCGTACTACGGCTTCGACGATGACGCCCGCCACTGGCACCGGACCGCTGCGGAGGCGTGCCGGGGCTTCGGCGAGGACGCCTACCCCCGGTTCAAGGCCTGGTGTGACCGTTACTTCCACCTCCCCCATCGCGGGGAGCAGCGTGGCATCGGCGGCCTGTTCTTCGACGACCTGGATGTCTGGGAATTCGAGCGCTGTTTCGCGTTCATGCGCTCCGTCGGCGACCATTTCCTGCCGGCCTACCGGCCCATCATCGCCGCACGCCGGGATACGCCGTACGGCGAACGCGAGAGACAATGGCAACTCTACCGGCGCGGACGCTACGTGGAGTTCAACCTCCTGCATGACCGCGGCACGCGTTTCGGCATCCAGTCCGGCGGACGGGCTGAATCCATCCTCATGAGCCTGCCGCCGCTCGCCCGCTGGGAGTACGGCCATGAACCCGAACCGGGCAGCCCGGAGGCCCTGCTGCTGGAACGCTACCTGCAACCACGGGACTGGCTCGGGCAGGCCTGAATGCATGGCCCCGCCTTTCCCCGCCAATGGTGTCAATGCATTATCTGGTGCTGACACCAGTCGGGAGCCGAGGCGGTCCGAGCGGACAGGCGTACTTCGCCCCACCCCGCAACCGCGGTCGATCACCGCCGACCACCAGTTCGTTTCTTCACCGGAGACTGCCAATGACACGGAGACTGTTCCGCCAATGCGTGCTCGCGCTTCTCGCCTTGACCCTTTCCGCCTGTGCCATGCTCGAGCAGCTGGACACCGCCCGCGATGGCGGTGCTGACAACGAGGAATCCCGCATAGCGGCCGGTCTGCGGGAAGCCTTGCGGGTCGGTACGGAGCGCACGGTGGACCGAACCCACCGGGAGGACGGCTACCTCGCGAATGAACGGATCCGCATCCCGCTGCCCGAACAGTTCCAGTCCGCTGCCTCGGCGCTGCGGCGGGTCGGCCTGGACGACAGCCTGGATGATCTGGAGTTGGCGATGAACCGGGCCGCCGAACAGGCGGCCGGCGAGGCGCTCGACGTCTTCGCCGATTCCATCAGCCGCATGCGGCCCGCCGATGTGTACTCGGTTTTCGACGGCGGGCCGGACGCCGCGACCCGGTACCTGCGAGCGGATTCCGCGGAGGAACTGCAGCAGCGTTACCAGCCGGTGGTCGCCGCCCGGCTGGAAGCGGTCCAGGGCTATGACCACTACCGGGACATCGCCACCGCCTGGAACCGTCTGCCGCTGGTCCGGCCACTGGAGGTGGATCTGGACCGCTATGTCACCGAACAGGCACTTGACGGCCTGTTCACGCTGCTGGCGGAGGAGGAACAGCGCATCCGGGAAGACCCGGTCGCACGGACAACCGCCCTGCTGCGCGATATATTCGGAGAATGAACCATGGCGACCGAATACGGGGAGACCATGCGCTACCTCAGCAAGACCTTCTTCAAGGGGCTGGCGGCGGTCCTGCCGGTAGCGATCACGCTCTATCTTCTGTACTGGCTGGCGGATCTTGCGGAATCCTTTTTCGGTACCGTGATCGGGGCCGTACTGCCCCTCTACTTTCCCGGACTGGGAATCCTGCTCGCGATTGCCGCAGTCTTCGGCATTGGCGTCCTGCTACAGGCCTATCTGGTCCGGCGGCTGTTCCAATGGACAGAGGCCCTGGTGCACCGCATTCCACTGGTCAAGACCATCTATTCCGCGGTACAGGACCTGATGGATTTCGTCTCCCGCTCCAACCAGGACCAGGGCAGCCAGGTGGTGGCCGTGGAAGTCGCACTTGGGGAAACCCGCGGTCGCCTGCTGGGCTTCGTCACCCGCGAGGACTTCCGCGGCCTGCCGGAGGAAATGGCGGACGAGGGCGACATCGCGGTCTACCTGCCCATGAGCTACCAGATTGGTGGCTACACCCTGATCCTGCCCCGGAAATACGTGCAACCACTTGATTTGAGCATGGATCAGGCCATGCGCTTTGCGGTCACCGCGGGGATGTCCACCGCCACTGGCAAGTCCGCTATGCAAAACGCTGTTTCAGAAGAAAACAATCGATGAATCAATCGGTTTGGAAGACTGGAAAAGAAAAATCCGGAAGCCTAGTATTAGGGACTCCAT
Source organism: Ectothiorhodospiraceae bacterium (assembly GCA_007134055.1). Taxonomy (GTDB): domain Bacteria; phylum Pseudomonadota; class Gammaproteobacteria; order Nitrococcales; family Aquisalimonadaceae; genus Natronocella. The sequence goes on from SLLM01000281.1 coordinate 3,124, forward strand.
CAATCAGAACAAAGCGGGCAGCGTCGTCGGAGAAGGCGCTCCCCCCACCATGGAAGTCTGTCGGGCACGGCCGGGTGCGAACAGGTCAGGGGAAGACAGACTCGAAACCAGACGCGATGCGTGCCGCTGGAGGAATCGGACGGCCGGCCCAGAAGGCCTGCCGGGGCGTCGCTTCAACTGTGGGCGTCGACCCGCCGCAAGCAGCACAATGAAACCCAAGAGGTGCGTGAATGACTGAGAACGTCCAAGACATCGACCCGCAGGAGACGCGGGAATGGCTCGAGGCGCTGGAGGCGGTCATACGGGAGGAGGGACCCGAACGAGCGCACTTCCTGCTCGAGTCCCTGGTTGACAAGGCACGGCGACGGGGCGGTCATATCCCGTTCACCGCGACCACTGCCTACCTGAACACCATCCCCCCGCACATGGAGCAGAAGTCTCCCGGGGATCACGCCCTCGAATGGCGCATCCGCTCCATCATCCGCTGGAACGCCATGGCCATGGTGCTGCAGGCCAACAGGCTGCGGGCGGGCGTTGGCGGCCATATCGCCAGCTTCGCCTCCAGCGCCACCCTCTACGATGTCGGCTTCAACCACTTCTGGCGGGCGCCCACCGCGGACCACGGTGGCGACATGGTGTTCATCCAGGGCCATTCCGCACCGGGCATCTACGCGCGCTCGTTCCTGGAAGGCCGGATGAGCGAGGAGCAGCTGCGGGGATTCCGGCAGGACGTGGGCGGAACCGGTGTCACCTCCTATCCGCACCCCTGGCTCATGCCGGATTACTGGCAGTTCCCGACCGTGTCCATGGGCCTCGGCCCGATCATGGCCATCTATCAGGCCCGGTTCATGAAGTACCTGAACAACCGCGGCATCATCTCGGCCGGAGACCGCAAGGTGTGGGCCTTCATGGGCGACGGTGAAATGGACGAGCCGGAATCGCTTGGCGCCATCGGGCTGGCCGCGCGGGAGCATCTGGACAATCTGGTCTTCGTGGTCAACTGCAACCTGCAG
>SLLM01000037.1 GCA_007134055.1 Ectothiorhodospiraceae bacterium
AGCAGCGAAACGAGGAAGTGACCGGAACCGCAGCAGGGATCCAGCGTCTTCAGGTCCTTTAGGTGCTTTGGCCAGGCATCGAAGGTGCCCGCCGCCGGGGTCCAGGTACCATCGTCGTCTTGCACGAAGCGCAGGTAGGTCAGGGGCACGCCGGGCAACGCGGCCTTCTCCCGTAGCTCGGCCTCACTGGTCGCAGTTCTCAGATCCTCCGCCGACAGGCGCCGTGCCGCCCACCAAGCGCCCAGCGCGTTGTCCAGCAGAAAACTGACCATGTAGGGCTCGGTGAAGAGTTGCGTGACCGCCGGCAGCTCCCGCGCCCCGATCTTCACCTCGGATTGGTTGATCCGCTCCTTGTTGTCCGCCTGCCAGAACTGATACACCCAGCCGAGGCTGTCGCTCGCGTGGAAGACCTCCGGGGCCATGCCTGCGAGCAGCCCCTCCAACTCGCGCTGGTACTCCGGGGCAAGGCGCAGGGCGAACACCGGGCTTTCGACACGGAAGACCTGCGGCAGCATGCCTGCGGCCAGTCGGGCGGCCAGCTCCCAGCCGCTCGCGGCACCGTGCTCCTCCGCCAGAGCGTCGCTTTCCTCCAGGGTAATGGCCACCTCGTCGTACATCAGCAAGTTGTTCTCGGCCAGGAACCGTGCAAACAACATCCGATGCCAATGCTCGTAGGCCACCTCCTGCGTCAACAACGACAGGGACGCGGTACCGCTGACCGTATCGCCCAGGCTTCTGGCATGCGCGCGCAAGCGGCGCCGCAGGGCCCGTTGGTCCTCACTCAGGAAACTGGGTGCCGAGGCCTCTGCCACGCCCAACCCATTGAGCGCCGCTCGGGCCGCCTCCTCGGCCACCCGCCGGGCCTTGCGCACCGCCCGCTCCAACTGCCCGCGAAGTGTTCTTTCCAGTGGTTGCATGGCGTCAACCCACAATCACTGGGCCGTCCGCGAGCGCGCGTTGCAGCGCACCACGGACCTCCGCCATCCAGGCTTCGATGTCCCCCTCCGTCTTCAGCGTCCGGCGCGGCAGGCCGAGGACCTTCGCCCGAGGCTCCAGATGTTCCGCTGCGCCCACGAGCACCGAATCGAATCGGCTCGACATGGCGGCGATGCGGTCTGCAAAGCCATCCGGCCGGACTTTCTCGAGGGTCGCCACTACTTCTTGCGTCGAGCCGAGCTGGATCGTCGGCTTGTCCGAGATCAAGAGGCGCTCCTGAGTCAGCAGATCGTTCCGCTGATCCGTGGAGAGCTTCTGCCAGTGTTCGTCCGTTCCAAGGCGCTGCATCCCTGAATGATGCTGGGTATCGTAGTCCGATTCGAGCCGGTTGAAGGTCTCGCGCATCAGCTGGGTCAGGTTAGCCAGCAACGGCTTCACTGGGTCCGGCTCGTCCAGCAGCAGACGGTGCTCCTCGATTTGCTGGACCTGGGCGACCAGCACCTCGGCCTCTGCAAGACCTTTGGCGAATTGGGTCAGGCGCTGAAGGGTTTGCCATTGGGGAATACGCTGCCGGATCTGCTCACCGGTCTGGTGCCATTGGTCGATCGCCTGCAGCAAGGCCTCCTCGTTGTTCACGATGGCCTTGAGCTGGTCGTTGCCACTGCTCAGGCGTACGGCCTCCAGGGCATCTGACTGGGGCCGCGTCGGGCGCGGTGGCTCGCCACCGGCCTGCTCGGCCAGCGTGCGCAGCCGCTCGACCAGCTCCGGTGCCTTGACGGACTCTTCATTGGACTTGGCCTGGATGCCGGCCTTCTGCATCACCTTGCGGATACGAATGCGTTCACTCGCCGAGAGCGTGGTGGCCTCCACACGAAACTCGGTCTTGCCGATCGCCTTGTTTTCCAGTTCCAGCGGCGAGGTGCCGTCGGCGGTGCGGATCAGGCCACTGACCAGGAGAACCTGGATCGCACCGTTCACCGCATCCCGCGGCCAGCCGAACTCCGGTCCCTCAAAATGCTCTCGAATTGCCGCTCCCGATTTGCCGTTGCCGAGGAAGCTCAGCACGGCCTTGCAGACCGGGTGCTGCGCCGGCTCTCCCTCGTAACCCGCCGCCCGCAGGGCATCGGGGGCCCCGGTGCGGGCCTTGGCGTAGACCTTGTCCCAGCCCGCGTGGTCGGCCAGATCGAATTTCGGATAGAGCCTTGTCAGGGCCTTGTTTGCACCCTCGAGGATCATCTCCCGCAGGCTGTTGCCCACCAGTTCGTTCCCACCGCCCTGAAACACGCGGGCACCCGAGAAGGCCTCGCCCATTAATTCACCGATACGCCGCCTGGCCTGGTCCCGCGTGGTCTCCATGGCTGCGCGAGCCTCTTCTCCCTCGGGCGTGTTCGGCGCACCGCGCACTTCGAGCGTCGCCGCCGCGGCCTTAAGATCCATCAACTGATTGCGCAGCTCGTCGGCCGAGCGGCGCGGAATGAACACGAACAGCGTGGGGGAGTCGGTGCCGGCCTGGCGGGCGTCGGCACGTACCTGGCTCTCGTCGTCGGACCAGCCATCGCGTACCCATACGCACAGCCGCTGGCCGGCATCCTTGGGCAGTGACGAATCGAAAACCGGGGCGATGTCCCGTGGAACCTTGGACTGGCCCTGTACGAGGCTCAGGCTGCCGGCCGCCTTGGCGAAGTGGCCACGGATCAGATCCGCACGCTCGGTCTCCAGCCGGTGGGTGGCGTTTGCCAAAGCGCTGCGCTGGTTCAGGAACTCGTCGGTCCAGGCCGCGCTTTCCTCGGTCTGGATGCGATACTCGTCGCCGACCTTGATGATGAACTCGCAATCGTCCAGCAGCTTGGGCAAGCGGTTGCGCAGAGCGCTGCTGCCCGCCTTCAGGTCGTCGACCAGCAGATCGGCGATGCTGCCCAGGGTCGGCCGCAGCCCCAGTTCCTGGTTGCTGCGGATCACCTTGTTGATCAGAAACACCACCGCGCAGGCGCGAGCGGTCAGGCGATCGTTTTCATCTCCGGTGATCCAGCGCTGGGTGGCGTCGTGCAGCCGTCGCGGCAACATGCGGAACTGCAGCAGCTTGTCGGTGGCGTCGAAGTAGAGGTAGTCCCCGGGGATGATCTGGCCCAGGGGCTCATCGAGGTTGGTCTGGATGGCCTTGTGAATCATGCTGAGCTGGTTGCGCAGCTGACTGTCGGTGCCGGTCTGATCGAGGACCCGCAGCGCGGCATCCCAGAACCGCCGTCGCACCGGGAGAATCGGGTAGTCCTGGGCGAAGTGGGCGATATCGTCCTGCCGATGCGCGAGCGACGATTCCGACAAATGGCGGGAGATCTCGCCCAGGTTGGCGTGCATCACGTCGGTGATCGGTGCCTTGGCCTCCGGCTTCTTGGCCAGGATGACCTGGCGGATGACCGTATCCACGTCCGCGTCCGAGAGCTCCACGCGCAGGGTAAAGCGGCCCTGTAGCCGCGCAAGGTTGCTGGTCCCGGTGATGGCTGTCTGTCCCGTGCCCACGAACATCATCCGGGCACCGAGTTCCTTGCCGCAGGCTTCCACGGCCTCCTGAACATCGATCGACCGCTGTCCGTCGGTGCCGATGTACTGCTGAACTTCGTCGAGCACGACCAGCGTGAGCGGCAGCTTGCCGCTCTGGCTGAGAGCCTGACGGATGGCCTTCAGCATCTCCTCACTGCTGACGTCGTTTACGTGGGGATAGAGATTGGCGAGGGTCTCCGCACAGGATTCCACCGAGCTGAATAGACGCGGCTTGGCCTCCACCAGCGCCTCGTGCAGGGATTCCGCAACGTAGAAGTTGTCGAGTTCCTCCTCCCAGTCGTCGCCGTGCGCAATCACGGCATCCCGAACCTGATCGAGGATGCCCTCGTCGCGCAGCCACATGACGAAGCGCGCGATGGGGTACTGCTGCGGAAGGCCTGCGGAGCGGAAGATCACGGCCAGTAGAGCCAGACGGACGCTCTTGTCTCGCGAGCTGGCGCCGAGGGTGCCGGAGGCCGCAAAAACATCCCCGTGACGCCGGCCCTGGATCGTGATCTCCTTGAAGTGATCCTGGATCTCCTGGGGAAGCTGTGCGATGCCTCGGGCGGTTGCGCCATCGTCGAAGGTGACGTCTGCCCACAGCGCCCGCAGCATCTTGGCCAGGTGGGATTTGCCGGAGCCGAAGAA
>SLLM01000044.1 GCA_007134055.1 Ectothiorhodospiraceae bacterium
AGCTACCATCCGGGCGGAAGCCCGGAACCGCCCATGGAGACCCTCCAACGGCGCACGCATCCACCGCCCACTCACCGCCGGCGCCGCTGTCACACCACGCCTCGCGCTGCCCGGGCCGCTGGGTAGCTGCTCCGATCCGTAGGGTTGCTGGCGCAACGCGGCAGCTACCATCCCGGCCGAAACGACCATCCCGGTCTGGGCCCCCGACACCGCATCTGGAGGTTCCCCGGGACAGCGGATGCATCCGCCACCGGGTGCCCTGCTGGCGCCTTCCGGCCGCGATCCTAGGCGTATCGTGCGAGGGTGGTCACCAGGTGTTCGTTGAACGCCGGTGAGTCCTCCATCTGCAGGAAGTGGCCGTTCTCGGGCAGGACGGATTCCGTCATCCGCTCGCCCCAGCGTTGCCGTGCGCTGTCCGGGATCAGCTTGCCGTTGATCGCATGGACCGGGCAGCGCAGGCGCGAGAACGCCTGCTCCGGGCTCCAGGCCAGCAGTGACTTCCACAGGGGCAGCGCCCAGGCCGGGTCCGCTTCCGCCATCTCCCGGCTCAACTGCTGCTTCAGGGCCTCCGGTGTCGCCTCGGTGCTGGTGTTTTCCACCAGGTTGGCGACAGCCTTGCGGAAATCCTCCTGGAATGGCTTGTGGATACCCTCCCGGGTGTCTGCATCCAGACCGCCGTAGTCGATGATGAAGGTGTCCGCCAGGATCACGCCCCGTGCCTTCTCCCCCAGCGCCGCCGCCGCTTCGAGGGCCACCGCGCCGCCCATGGAATGCCCCACCAGGATGACCGGACCGTCGGTATGCTCGGCCTGCAGCTGACAGATGTCCTCCGCCAGCCCTTCGATTGTCCACGCCTTGCGGTCCGGGGCCGGCGTGTCGCCATGGCCCGGCAGATCCGGGGCCAGCAGGCCGAAATCCCCGGGCACCGCCTGTAGCTGCGGATCCCAGTACCGGCGACGGCAGGTCCAGCCGTGGATGAAGATGACCGTGGGATGGGTGGCGCTGCCATCCCTGGCGGTCACCGTCATGGGTTGTCCATCGGCGGTGCGGGCGGTCAGATTTCTCACCACTGTCCTCCTCTCGTCCAGGTTCGTGGCCGGAGCGCTCGGACATTCCGGCCGGGTACAGGGATCGGATTCATGCGTCGGGCTTGCCTGGTCCGGCATGGCCAGCCCGGCGGCGCACAGCGGTATCCTGCCTCGGGTGTGCCACTTGTACCGGTTCGCTGCGCAACTGCATTGCGGCGGGTTCCATCCTGCACGCGGGGCCCAGGAGGATCTGGCGGGCGAGCGCTGCCTGGCGGCGTGTACCGGTCTTGCGCATGGCCGCCTTGAGCTGCGCGCGGACCGTATGCACGCTGGTCCCGACCGCCGCCGCCACGCTCTCCAGGCTCTCGCCGCGGGCCACCGCCGCGGCCACCCGGGCTTCGGCTTCGGTCAGGTCATGCAGCCGGGCGAGTTCTGCCTGGTCGATTTCCGGGATCATGTCCGGGTCGTGCACGAACACTGCCGCGAACGCGCCGTTGCGCGGCATCCACGCGGTGGGCTGCATTTCCGGATGCAGCGGCATCACGATCAGGCGGACCGGGTTGCCGGTGCTCCTGTGGGCAAGGAGTTCACCCCCGGCGCCACCGGTACCGCCGATCGCCGTGCCAAGGCACCGGCGGACCAGCCGCTGCAGCCGCTGGCTGTCCAGACTGCTTTCGCACTGGAGCACCCCGTTACGTGGTGCCGGGAGAACCCCGCGCCGGACCAGCTGTTCCGCATCCGGTGATACCCAGTGGATCCGCCCCCGCTGATCCATCAGGAAGAACGGCAGGCGGTACCGGAGCATGGCCTGGGTGATGGCGTCCCGCTTCACCTGTTCCTCGGCGATGGAGCGGTTGATGAACAGCGCCCGACGGATATGCGGAACCAGGGAGTTGATCGCGCCCGTTTCCTGCTGGGTGTAGGGCCCCTGACCGCGGGTGCGCTGGATGAGCAGCTGCACTTTCTGTTCCGCGTCCTCGTCAATGGTCCCGCACACGCCGTGGTGGATATCCAGATCCCGGGCCCAGTCGTTGAAGAATTCCGTGCGATAGAAGGAGGACTGCTTGCAGGAGAAGTGCAGGTAGGTGGAATACAGCTGGCCGCCGGGTTTGCGGGCCAGTTCCGTGCGCCACGGGCAGGTGTTGACGTAGTAGTCCACGTAGCGCTGGTGGGCGCTGTCGTCGGTGTTCACCTTGAGGCTGGTGAGCACGGTGGATGCAGTGTCGTCGAGGATCAGCATCCGTGCCGAGCGTGAGCCCGTGAGCGAGACCAGATCATGCAGTACCTGCTGCCAGCGCTCCGGCTGCGCCGCGGCCAGGTAGATCTGCTCGATGAACTGTGAGGCATCCTGCCGTCCGGTGGGAAACGCGTGGACGACCTCGTTCACTGTTCTTGCCCCCCTGGGAGTTGTTTCTGTTGTATTCTTGCGACCCTACCCAATCGTCGTCCGGCGGACAACGACCCGTGTCGCAAAACGCGCCTGCTTCCCCGGTGCCGCCGTATGTGGTAGGAAGGGCGGGCGCTGGCAAGGACATCGGTATCTCGATCATGCATATTCTGGTTACTGGCGGGGCCGGCTATATCGGCTCCCATGCAGTCGTGCAATTGCAACAGGCGGGCCACACGGTCACGGTACTGGACAACCTCTGCAACAGTGCGGAAGAAGCCCTGCTCCGGGTGGCCCGGATCACTGGTACGGCTCCCGGCTTTGTCCTCGGCGATGTCCGGGACCGGCAACTCCTCGACGAGCTTTTCGCCGATAACCGCTTTGATGCGGTGATGCATTTCGCCGCGCTCAAGGCCGTGGGCGAGAGCGTGCGCCAGCCGCTGCGCTATTTCGAGAACAACGTCGGCGGCACGATCAGCCTCTGCCAGGCCATGGAACGGGCAGGGGTGTTCCGGATGGTGTTCAGTTCCTCGGCGACCGTCTATGGCGATCCCGAGTCCGTGCCTATCCCCGAGACGGCGCCCATGGGTGAACCCACGAATCCCTATGGTCGCTCCAAGCGCATGGTGGAACAGGTACTCACGGAGCTGCCCCGGGCGGACGAGCGCTGGTCGGTGGCCCTGTTGCGCTATTTCAACCCCGTGGGCGCCCACGAGAGCGGACTGATCGGCGAGGATCCGCAGGACATTCCCAACAACCTCGTGCCCTACATTGCCCAGGTGGCCATCGGACGGCTGGAGCAGCTGTCGGTATTCGGCAGCGACTACCCGACCGGGGATGGCACCGGTGTGCGGGATTATATCCACGTCGACGATCTGGTGGACGGCCACCTGCGTGCCCTCGAGGTGATCCGCGAACGGCCGGGCGTGCAGGTCTGGAACCTGGGAACCGGGCGGGGCTATTCCGTGCTGGAGATGATCCGTGCCTTCGAGCAGGTCAGCGGGCGGGAGATTCCCTATCGTCTCTCACCCAGGAGGGCCGGCGACATCGCCGCCTGCTGGGCGGATCCGGAGAAGGCGGGCAGGGAACTGGGCTGGCAGGCCAGGCACGGGCTCGAGCGCATGATGGCGGACACCTGGCGCTGGCAGAGCAGAAACCCCGAGGGCTACCGCAAGGGGTAGCGGACGCCTACGGTGATCATCTCCCACAGGTACCAGTTCGTGTTCCTGCACGTGCCGAAAATGGCCGGCAGCGCCATCAAGGTGACCCTGCTGCGCCACCTTGGCCCGGATGACCTCATCCTCGGCGTACTGGACGACGCCCTGATGCAGGGGGTGTGGCCGAACCGCCAAACCTGGCGTCACGTGCTGCGGCCTCACAGCGTCGCCTGGTTCCGCAAGGCCCTGCTGGTGCCGTTCGGCGGTCGGCGGTCGCTCGCCGGATTCCTGAACTGGGCCAACAAGCGCCACTTCCGCGAACGCTACGGGCTGCTCACCCACTCCGGTGCGGAGGCGTGCCGGCGCGCCTTCCCCGGGGAGTTCGCGGCCTACCGCCGCTTCGCGGTGACCCGCAACCCCTGGGATCACTTCGCCAGTGCCTATTTCTGGCGTTACCGGAAGTTGCCGGAGAGTCAGCGTCCCACGTTCGAGGCGTTCGTCAGCGCCGTTCACGGCAACTGCCGCGCGCACCGCGGGGCGGATTTCC
>SLLM01000140.1 GCA_007134055.1 Ectothiorhodospiraceae bacterium
CGGTTACCGCGGCGCCGCCGTGCCCGGGGTTGCCGTCTACCGCTCCGGGCAGCGGCGTGGGGTGAATACCCGGCAGCTCAAACGCGAGCTCAGGCGTCGCAGCGCCATTGAAGCGGTGATCGGCCACATGAAGGTCGATGGCCGCATGGACCGCTGCCGTCTCAAGGGAGCCCTGGGCGATGCGCTGCACGCCGTGCTCTGCGCGGCCGGGCACAACATCCGGTTGCTGCTGCGGCACCTGGCGGTGCTTTTGCGGCTCATTGTGCGGTGGCTGGACTGGGCGAATTCCCGGCAAACCACGCCATCGGGCCGACTGGAAGCGATTTCCGCAGCCGCCTGAACGGCTTATTCAGAACGGACGAATTCGTAGAAGGCGTTGCCGAACACCTGGGCATTCGTGTGACTATCGACCCGTGCCACCCGAAGCCCTGCGGCGACATCCCAGTCCGGCGGCAGCCCGGCGCGGACGCCGCCCTCGATCCGGAAACCGGTATCGTCCGCGTCGCCGGCGTCGTGGAGGAGGTCCAGGGCGCCATACAGGTCCAGGTCCTGCTCGGTCGGCGTGCGCAGTCCCAATCCCAGGTGGAAGAGATCGCGGTCCACCGAAACCCGGCTCCTGTCCCCCGGGGGGCCGGTTCGTGCGCTGAAACTGTTGCTCTGGATACCACCACGGATGAACAGCAACTCGTCCAGGGCATAACTCCCGCGCAGCTGCACGCCGGTGTCGCTGCTGCCAAAGCGGCCTGGCGGGTCGACGATGCTGACACCGCCTTCCACGTAGGTATAGGTCGGTGCCTGGCCAAGTGCGACCAGGGGCAGAAGCAGTAGCAGGGTTGCAAGTGCGCGCATCATGAGCAGCCTCCCTGTATTGGTGCGCAAGACCGAAGCATCGATGGCGAGCCGCCGCGCCGCTCTGGTAAATGCGAGGGGGCGGTCAGCGGGTCGGCACCTGATCGTCGGGCATCATGCCCGAGCTGCTCGGGCCTTTCCAGTGTGGGAGAACGGCGACAATGCACGCGTTGACGCCGGTTGTCAGGAGGCACGCGGACGCGCGCCGACCCGCAGGCCGAGCCAACACGCCGCGAGGCATGTAAACAGGGTCGCCAGCATGTATGTTGCCGCAGAGACCTGATGGCCGTCCGTGAGCAGTTGCACCGATTCCACGGAGAAGATGGAGAACGTGGTGAAGCCGCCGCACACTCCGGCCATGAGGAACTGCCGTGGCATGGGCCCGAGTGGCATGCGTCCGGACTGCAGGGTGACTGCCGCAAGCAGGCCGATGACAAGGGACCCGGAGGCATTGGCGGAGAAGGTGCTCCACACGGTGGCCTCAATGCCCAGCACCAGTCCCAGGTCGCGGAGGGCCTGTCGGCACACCGCTCCCACCGCGCTTCCCAGGGCCACCACCGCCGTCACCTTTATCATGGCGCCGTACTCCAGCCCGCCAGGGTGTGGCCGAGCGTGAGACCGATGGCCGCGGCGACGCTACAGCCGATGATCGATGCGCTCACGTAGACGATTCCCGTCCGCCACCGGGGTCCTTGCAGGAGATCGACTGACTGCAACGCAAATGTCGACACCGTGGTGTAGCTGCCAAACAGTCCCACGACCAGGAACCAGTAGGTTTCCGGCATCAGCCAGCCGGGATGACGGATCAGGGGCAGGAGGATGCCGAGGGTCAGGCTGCCGGACAGGTTCACGACCCAGATGCCCAGGGGGATTTCCGCGCTGACGAAGCGCCCAAGCCACAGATTGACCGCGGTACGGAGTGCCCCGCCCGCGGCGCCCCCCAGGGCGATGGCAAGGTAAAGCTGCACGATTCGCGATACTCCTTCCGGCGTCTGCCGGAGCCCCGCTGCTCAGTAACCGGACAGCGGAACCACTCCCAGCAGTATGAGCCCCGCCATAAGCCAGAGGTACCAGGCGAATATCCGCAGGCGCGCCTGGTACAACAGCCGGACGACCAGGTAGAGGGCGGCCGTGCCAACCGCCGCCGCAACGACAAAACCGGTGAACAGCGCAACCCCGTCGATGCGCGTCGCTCCGCCTGCGGCCTGCAGTTCCAGCGCCTGGACCAGCGTTGCCGCGAGTATGGTGGGGATTGCCAGGAAGAAGCTGTATTCCGCCGCCCAGCGACGTTTCAGACCCAGCAACAGGGACGCTGCGATGGTGATGCCGCTGCGACTGATCCCGGGCATCAGCGCCAGGCCCTGGGCCATGCCGATCACCAGGGCGGTCCGGGGGCCAATCTGGCGGAGACCAAGAGGCCGGGGCGGCAACCGATCGGTAATCCAGAGCAAGGCACCAGTGCAGGCCATGGTGATCGCTACTGCCCACGGCCGGGCGAATATGCCTTCGAAGAATAGCTTGAAGGTGATGCCGATGACCCCGGTGGCGAGCACGGAGAGGGCGAGCAGGAGCAGCAGCCGCAACGGCAAGGGCAGTGCCGAGGGGCGTTGCAGCAGATCCCGGACGCCATGCAGGCACCCGGCGGTGAAACGGTACAGGCTGCGACGGAAGACGATCACGATGGAAATGAGCGTCCCCACGTGCACGACCAGGTCGAACAGGATCATCTCAGCGCTGTCCGGCGGCGGGAGATCCGCGCCACGGCCGATCAGCCAGTGTTGCGTCAGCACCAGGTGGGCGGTGGAGCTGACCGGAAGAAACATGAAAAGACCCTGCACCGTCCCGAGCAGGACGGCAATCCAGAATGTCATGAACGACCGAATCCAGTGAATGGCGCCAGATCCCGGGATGGTAGGCCATTCCGCCTCGCGGGAACAGCGGCAGACCGTCAATGACCACGACTCACCGTGCCGGCGTTGCGCATGTTGCGGAACCAGCGCACGATTCCGGAATCTGGATGCTGGTGCATGCCCGGGTCCTGTGCCAATATTCCGGCGGCGTGACTGGTCCGGATGTACAGGTCCGGCTCAATGGGTTATTGCAGGGTGCGGCGCGGAGATGGTGCAGGAAATGGATGAGCTGGAATACCGGCGTGGCCGCCTCGTGCTGCCGGCCGGGATCGTCGACTGGCCTCCCGTCCGGGTGGGCCGTTGGCTGTCCACGGTCCCGGTCACCGAGCGTGGTCGGGCATTGCGGGCACTGCCGCTGGATGTGGCCGCGGCAGCGTTCCTGCTGATGGAGCCATCGCGGCGGGCAGGCCTGCTGGCCGGTCTGAATGTGGCCAATATACGGTACCTGTGCGGCATAGCCAGGGACGAACACATCGCGCAGACCCTCGCGGCTGCCGATGACGATGTGCGCAGTGACGTGTTGGCGGCCCTGCCGGAGCGGCGGCGCCTGCGGATCGAGGAGCTAGTGGCGACACGTCGGGTGGAGGAAGCGCACGGACCGGGATCGGGGACCAGATTGTCCTGGATACGGAGGCTTGTCCGTACCGTGCGCCAGCGTCCAACGGCGTAGGGGCCGCGCAGCCGCCGGAGCAGCGCCGCAAGGGCCCGGTTGCCGGGGTTCGGGGTGGATCTGCCGTGAGCCGGGAGATGAGACCCGGGGATGGCCGGGACCTGTGCAGGGAGCGGTGAAGGCTTCGGAAGCTGGATCGGCGCTCGCAGGGGCAAGAGCCGACTGTTCCAGGTAGTCGGGGCGGGGAGCGATGTGAGTCCGGAATGTGCCAGCTCGGTACGGGGGTACCTGCGGGATCGGGTGCCGGAGGCCGTGATGCAGCGGCGACTGGCACTCGAACGCGCCGGAACCGAACCGACGCTCGACTGGCGGCGACAACGCTTTCATCCGGAGAACTGGAGCGTACTGCGGCGCCTGCTGGCCCTGGGCCTGCGTGCCTCCGGGCTGTATGCGCGTGGCCGGCGCAATGCCCGATCGTTCTGCCTGCGCAGCAGGCAGCTCTTCCTGCCGGGGCTCGCCGCCCCGTTTGCCGGCACCCGCATACTACAGCTCAGTGATCTGCACCTGGATGTGGATGGGGATTTCGCAACCCTGCTCGCCGAACGGGCTGCACAGGTGCCGGCGGATTACTGCATCATCACCGGGGATTTCCGTTTCCGGACCCGCGGACCTCTCGACGCCGCGCTGGAGGGGATGTCGGTGCTCCGGGAGGCACTGCCGCGACCGGTATACGCGGTGCTTGGCAA
>SLLM01000139.1 GCA_007134055.1 Ectothiorhodospiraceae bacterium
CGCCGGGCCGAGCAGCTGCGGAGGAAGCATGACCCGCAACGAACCGCCCAGAGTCTCCGGCATGGCCGTGCAGCACCGCTGGTACGACCTGTTCTCCCGCGGTGCCCGTGACTGGCTGCGGCACAATGCCAAGGTCCGCGAATCCGTGCGTGAGCAGCTTCCGGACCTGATCGCCGGGTCCGACGTGGTCAGCCGGCCAACGGAGCGAACCGTCCGGGTGCCGGTCCGCTTCCTCGAGCACTACCGGTTCCGTCTGCGGGACCAGCACCAGGAGGACGGCGTCGGCCAGGGCGCCGGGGAACCGGGTGACGTCTACCGCCGGGGCCAACCCGGCGGCCAGGGGGATCAGGGTGGCGAAGGCGGTAGCGGCCACGGGGAGTACAACTTTGTGCTGGAGCTCAAGGTCGAGGACATCGTCGACTGGCTCTGGGAGGAACTGCAGCTACCCGACCTCAAGCCCAAGAGCACCGATTCCCTTACCGACGAGGATGTCATCCCGGAGGGATGGAACCGCCGCGGCCCCCGTGCCAGGCTCGACCGCCGACGCACGGTGAAGGAGGCAATCAAGCGGCGCATCAGCCAGGAAGACGGTCCTTCGTTCACCGACGACGACCTGCGCTTCCGGCAGCTGGCACGGCGCAAGCGCCCGGCGGTCAATGCCGTCGTCGCCTTCGTCCTGGATGTCTCTGCCAGCATGGACCCCGCACGGCGAAAGCTCGCCAAGGCCTTCTTCTTCTGGGCCAGTCAGGGCCTGCGCCGCCAGTACGGGGATCTGGAGACCGTTTTCATCGCCCATACCAACGAAGCATGGGAGTTCAGCGAGGAGGAGTTCTTCCAGGTCTCCGCGACCGGCGGTACTGTGGCGTCATCCGCTTTCCGCCTGGTGAACGAAGTCTTTGCCGCCCGCTACAGCCCCGCTCAGTACAACCAGTACGTCTTCTATGCCTCCGATGGCGACAATTTCGCGGATGACCGGCAGGCCGCGGAAGCGCTGCTGACGCAGCTCGCAGGCGAGGTCAATTTCTTCGGGTTCGTGGAGACACCACAGAACCGGTTCGAGTCCTCCCGCTCGGAAACCGGAAGGCTGGTGAAATCCCTGGAAGCCCGAAATCTGCCGGTAGCCAGCTACTCCGTACACGGTGACAACGACATCTGGGAGGCGATACGGACCTTCTTCCAGCGTCAGGCGCAGGATGCCGCGTGAATACAGCACCGGATCCGGACCAAGGGGGTACTTCACCTTGCACGAACACCAGGAAAACCACGCCGGCAACGGCTGCACCGGAGAGCCATCGCTGAGCAACGAGCAGCTCGCGGATTACGTGCCGCGGCTGGAAGCCATGGCCCGGGACCGGGGACTGAGCTTCTATCCGGTGGACTTCGAGCTGGTACCCAACGAGTTCATGATGGAGGTCGCGGTCTACGGCCTGCCGGTACGCATGCCGCATTGGTCATTCGGCGTGCGCTACATCTACCAGTACGTGCAGCACCGCATGGGCGGTTCGAAGATCTTCGAGGTCGTGTTCCCGGGCGACCCGAACCGAGCCTACCTGGTCAATGACAACGCCCTGCCCGAGAACACCCTGGTCACGGCCCACGTGCTGGGACACGCTGACTTTTCCCGCAACAACAACCTGTTCGATCGCATGCAGCGGGAAGTTGGCTACCATATCGTCGAACAGGCAGCAGACCGCGCCCACCGGATTCAGGAAGCGATCGAGCAGCACGGCCAATCCCGGGTGGAGACGGTGCTCGACGCGGCACTGGCCCTGGAACAGCACGTGGACACCCACAAGCCCCTGCACCGACCACCCTATCCAGAGGGACCCGGGCAATCACAGCCGGGCAGTGAACGCACGCAGACCACATTCGAGCGCCGGTTCCGGCAGCTGCCGGGGGAAGAGGTGGCCGCTGACAGCGCGCCGGCAGGCGAGCGGCGCCGCCTGCCGCCGGCACCCGAGTACGACCTGCTCTGGTTCATCGCCAATCACGCGCCGGAGATGGCCGGCTGGGAGCGCGACATCTTCCTGGCGGTGCGAGAGGAATCGTATTACTTCTACCCTGTGTTCGCCTGCCAGATCATGAACGAAGGCTGGGCCAGCTACTGGCATGCCCGGTTGCTGCGGGAAGCGGAGTTCCTGCCAGGTCGCGTCTACCTGGACGCGATCAAGACCCACTCGGACGTGGTCCGCCCCTACGCCGGGGAACAGGCGGTGGCGCTGCAGGTGAACCCGTACCATCTCGGATTTCGCATGTGGGAGCGCATCGTCGACGAGATGGGGCTTGACGCCGCGTTGCGCATACGCGCCGAGGAGGATGACTTCAGTTTCGTCCGCAACTATCTGGAGCAGGATCTGGCCACCGAGCTGCAACTGTTCAACTACGCACGGCGGCCGGGGGCGGCCGGCGAGGAACGCTTCCTCGTCAAGAACAGGGAATTGCACGCGCTGCGGGAAAACCTGCTCAAACCCCGGTTCAACTACGGTGCGCCCCGGATCTACGCGGACGCGGTGGGCCTGGACGGCAGCCTGACCCTGGGCCATGACCACGACAGCGACGGCCGGGGCCTGGACCTCAACCGGGCCAAGAAGGTGCTGCAATACATACAGCGCGTCTGGCGCCGGCCGGTACGCATCGCCACGGTGGACCACGCCGGGGAGACCCGCATCCTCGAGCACGAGGAGAACTGACGCGGCGACGCCTCCCCCGGTCCCGGTGTCATGAATCACGACACCGGACTAGTGGACGTATCCCCGTCGCGCCGCCAGGTGCGCCCGGCGCCGGTACTCGCGCAGGTCCTCCCGGATATGCTCCACCGCCTGCTGGGTAAGATCGCAGCGCCGTCCGTCCAGCAGGTGGCCGTCCAGCCTGTCCGCCAGACGTCGTGCCGTCTCCAGCATCTCCTCGAAGGCGGTTACGCCGTCAAAGGGCGCCGGCAACTGCAGAAAGAGCGCCAGCCCGGGCGTCTCCAGCTCCGGCATGCGATCTGGTTCGAACGTGCCCGGTTCGACCATGCTGGCCATGCCGAACAGGGGGGTACGGCGCCGGTCACCGTCGGGATACCGGTAGAAGATGTTCTGTTCCCCCAGGACCAGTCCGGTCTGCCGGGCCATATCGGCAATCGCCGGACCGGTGAAACAGTAGCCCTTGCCGGCCGTGACATGCAGGACCACGATCTTCTCGCCGGCATCCTGGTAATCGTCCTCTTCCGGGGAGTCTCCCTCGTCATCGACGAGGAAATCCCGTTGCACAGGCTGCTGTCCCGCAGACGCCGCGGTCCGTTCCCGGACCCGCGCAGGCTCGGGATCCGGACGGTCGCGCTCCCCCTCCGGCAGCGATGACTCCTGCGCCGCGACCGGATGCCGCTCGGGTGGCGGCGAAACCTCCTCGTCTTCCGTTTCCTGTCCGCGACTCACCGGACCGCCACCCCGCACCCGTGGCGGCGAAAGGATGCCGTCCGCCCTGGCCTGCTCACCATCCCAGCGCGGCGGCTCCCGCCGGGCCAAGGGATCCTCCTCGGCAGGATCGACGGCGAGATCTTCCAGGGAATCATCCGGGTCATCGATGACCAGATCGTCCAGATCCCGGAGGGCCTCGTCCACGTCGCGTTCCATGGCCCGGTCCCGCGGGGTTCGTCGTCGCCCCCGGCGACGCGCGCCGCGGGCGGTCCTCGCTTCCTGCCAGCGGTAGAATCCGTACAGGCCGCCGATGATCAGCAGCCCGAGCACCAGAAGTATCCAGCGAAGCGTATCCATCATCCAGGCCTGTCAGGTCATTGCCGGGTCGTCTCACCATAACCCCGAACAGGGTCGCGACGACACGGGTTGGAGTTACGCGCACGAGTCCACGTCCCGGGTCCCGCGCTCATGCCACTGCCATATCCGCCGCCTCGTCCACATCCACGGCCACCAGACGGGACACGCCCGCCTCGTGCATCGTGACGCCCATCAGGTGACCGGCGATCTCCATCGTGGTCTTGTTGTGCGTGATGAAAATGAACTGTACCCGGGCGGACATTTCCCGAACCAGCTGGCAGAACCGACCGACATTGGCTTCGTCCAGCGGTGCATCCACCTCGTCAAGCATACAGAACGGCGCCGGATTTA
>SLLM01000024.1 GCA_007134055.1 Ectothiorhodospiraceae bacterium
ATCGGTTATGCGGATGATCTCGGTCATGTGCCAGCGCACCAGCGGATCCTGGTGCATACATTGGCTGCGTCCCTGCTCGTGGTCTCTGTAGGCACTCTGCCGCCGCTTCCGGGGTTCGGAGTGGTGCTGGTGCCGGGGGTGGCGGGTTCGGTCGTGGCCGTGCTGTTCATCGCCTGGACGCTCAATCTCTACAACTTCATGGATGGCATCGACGGCATCGCCGGCATCGAGGCGGTGACCGTCTGTAGTGGAGCCGCCGCCTTGCTGTGGTTTACAGGCGAGGGGGAGCTGGCCGTGCTGGTGACGGTCTATGGCGCGGCAAGTCTTGGCTTCCTGTTCTGGAACTGGCCGCCGGCGCGGATATTCATGGGTGATGCGGGCAGCGGCTTTCTCGGCTTTTCCCTGGCCGGGCTGGCGCTCGTCACCTGGACCGAGGGTGGCTTCCCCCCGTTTGCCTGGCTCATTCTGCTGGGGGTGTTCGTCGTCGATGCCTCCGTCACCCTGCTGCGTCGGGTCTGGCGCGGTGAGCGCTTCTATCAGGCCCATCGTTGTCACGCCTATCAGCATGCGGTGCGGCGTTTCGGCGGCCATCGCCCGGTCACCCTGGCTGTGGCTGCCGTCAACGTGCTGTGGCTGCTGCCCCTGGCGTGGCTGGCAACGCTGCGTCCGGATCTCGGCCTGGTACTTGTGCTGCTGGCATGGACGCCCCTGGTGGCCATGGCATGGGCACTGTGCAGCGGAGTGACGCAGGCCGGAGACAGATGACCACTGTCGGGCATGAATTGGTTCACGTAATATTCCTGCAATAATGCGCTAGACTTTTTGTTGGCTTTTCGAGACATGGCAGGACGTCTTGAATCGATTATTCAACAGTTCGTTCGCAAGGCGGGACGGCCTTTCTTAGCTGGTGAAACCTTGAACGTGAGATTGGGGCGGTTGCGGCGGCTTCTCGGCGACCTTCCGCGTCCGACAAAACGCGCATTGATGATGGCAGTGGATCTCATGCTGCTGCCCATTGCCGTCTGGGGTGCATTCGCCCTGCGCCTCGGCGAGCCCCTGCATCCCTATTTTCTGCAGAACTGGTGGCTGGTGATCGCCGTGCCGCTGCTGGCCATTCCCTGTTTCGCGGCGAGCGGCCTGTACAGCAACGTGGTCCGTTACATGGGGCCGCAGGCGGCGATTTCCGCCTGCAAGGGCGTTGTCCTGGCCACCCTGGCCTTCGTCGCCCTGGTCGCGCTTTTGCGCCTGGAGCTGGTGCCGCGGAGCAGTTACGTCCTGTTCCTGTGCCTTGCTTTCCTGCTGTGCGCCGGTACCCGCTTCCTCGCCCGTACCTGGTTCCAGGCGCTGCTGCGCAAGCGCCAGGGGCGCCATTCGGTGGCAATCTATGGAGCCGGACGCTCCGGCGCCCAGCTCGCCGCGGCGCTGGACGGGGGCATGGAGTTCTGCCCCCGGGTGTTCGTGGACGACGACTCGCTGCTTCATGGGCAGGTGATCGCCGGGCGAAAGGTGTACCCGGCGGAGCGCCTCCCGTACCTGATCGATCGCTACAACCTGACGCACGTGCTGCTGGCCATGCCGGCCCTGCCGCGCAGCCGCCGACGCCAGATCGTCAATCACCTGGAACAGTTGCCGGTGCACATCAAGACCATGCCGGACATGGCGGACCTGGTCTCCGGGCGTGCCCGGGTCTCCCAGGTACAGGAAGTGGATATCGACGACCTGCTGGGGCGCGAGGGGGTGGATCCGGACGAGGATCTGCTGGCCCGTTCGCTCACCGGGCGGCAGGTGCTGGTGACCGGGGCGGGCGGCTCCATTGGCTCGGAGATCTGCCGCCAGGTTCTGGCGCGTCGGCCCGCGACCCTGTTGCTGGTGGAGCAGTCGGAGTTCGCCCTCTACCGGGTAGAGAAGCAGCTCCGGGCACTGGCCCGGGTCTGCAAGCAGAAGGTGCGGGTGGTGCCACTGCTTGGATCGGTGGCCAACAGGGCGCGGCTGGAGACCATCATGCGGGCCTATGGGGTGGACGTGGTCTACCACGCCGCCGCCTACAAGCATGTGCCCATGGTGGAGGAAAACGTGCTCGAGGGTGTGCACAACAACATTTTCGGCACCGTGAGCGCTGCCGAGGCGGCGGTCGCCGCCGGGGTGGGGTCCTTCGTGCTGATCTCCACGGACAAGGCGGTACGGCCCACCAATGTCATGGGTGCCAGCAAGCGGGTGGCGGAACTGGTGCTGCAGGCCATGGCCGGAACCCCGGGGCAGAGTACCCGCTTTTCCATGGTGCGGTTCGGCAACGTGCTTGGCTCTTCCGGCTCCGTGGTGCCGGTGTTCCGGGATCAGATTCGCCGTGGCGGCCCGGTTACCGTGACTCACCCGGAGATAACCCGTTACTTCATGAGTATCCCCGAGGCCGCTACCCTCGTGATACAGGCCGGTGCCATGGCGGAGGGCGGCGATGTCTTCGTGCTGGACATGGGGGAACCCATCAGGGTGCTGGATCTCGCCCGGCGCATGATCCACCTCTCCGGGTTCAAGGTGCAGGATGACGAGAACCCGGACGGGGATATCGGCATCGAGTTCACCGGCCTGCGTCCGGGGGAGAAGCTCTACGAGGAACTGCTGCTGGGGGATAATGTCACCAGCACGGATCATCCCATGATTCTGCGGGCGCAGGAGGCAATGATCCCCTGGACCACCCTGCGAGGCATGCTCAACGGCCTGGCGGAGTCGATCAACACCTTCGACTTCGAGCGCGCCCGCGGCATCCTCGCCGAGGCCGTGGACGGCTACCAGGCCAGCGGTCCCACGTTCGATCTCCTCGGCCGCCAGCTTGCCAGTCATGCGGAGGGCGTTCCTGCCCCGGCCCCGCAGCCCTCCCTGCCCGCGGGGCACCGGCCCCACTAGGCTCCCGCCTTGCCGGCAGCCGGCCCCTCCGGCCGTTAGAGCCTTCTTTCCACCCGGTCGCCGCGTCGCTGTCATTACCGATGTTCAGCAATCGACACATCGTGTAACCCATGTGGGTGATGATCGCCGCTGGGTGCCCCGATTCTAATGAACGCGGGGGGCCGGTCCGGCAGTTGCCGGATCGTGACCACGAAGAAGAACGCATCACGGGCGAACGGGCGCACGAAAGCAGGGACAACCTGCCAGGCCCGTTCGCTAAGGGGGGCATCATGGTACGGCATTTCCCGTTCACGAAGTTCTTGCTTGCGGCCATTGGACTGCTCGCGGTTCTCGGCGTCGCGGCATGCAACAGCAGTTCCGGTGGCGGCGGTGGCGGTGGCGCGGGCAGTACCGGCAGCAGCAGCGCCGGAGCGCCTGACTCTCTCATTGGCCTCAAGCTGGTGCAGACCATCACCGACAGCGATGGCAAACCCACTACCATCCCGGTAGGCGACACCATCACCTACCAGTTCATCGACAGCCAGACCATTCTCGGTGAGGGCATGAACACCGTCCCCACCACGTCCTGGTCGTACCAGGTCACCTCGGGCAACACGGCCACGGTGCAGCTCAACTACGTCGGCGGCGCGACGGAGGAGAAGCTCACCTTCACTTCCGACAACGGCGGTACATTCCATACCACCGGAGCCCTCAACAGCGGCACCACGGCCTGGTACTCGGGCACGTTCGTGGTCTCCGGTCTGGACGGTGGCAGCGGCGGCGGCAGCGGTGACAGTTCCGGGGGGTCAGGCGGCACGTCGGGCGGAGATGGCGGCACTGCCCCGCCTGCCTGCGAGACCAACCAGACTGGCACCCTCACGTTCTGGGTGTCGAACCCCACCGGTGGCACGGTACATCTGACGGTGAGCGGCCTGGGGAGCAGGAGCACCTCGCAGTACTGGAACTCCGCTCCCGAGTGTGGTGGTACCGGCACCGGCTACATGACCTTCACGGATGTGCCGGCGGGGAGCTATCCCTTCAACGCCAGCGACGATATCGGAACCTGGAGCGGTACGGCCAATGTCAACACCTGCTCGTGCACCAACTTCGAACTCATGTAAGCGTCGGTGGCGCCGCCATGCGGCGCTGACCGGTCTCGCCATGGTAGGGGGAGCGCTCGGCTATCTCGCCACGGACGGGGAAGTACCGGGCGAAGGGGACGCC
>SLLM01000349.1 GCA_007134055.1 Ectothiorhodospiraceae bacterium
AGACAGGAGACTACCCATGGCTGAACATACGATAACCCTGACGGACAATGCGACCGGACGAAGCGTTGAGTACCCCCTGCGCGAGGGCACCCATGGGCCTTCGGTCATCGACATCAAGACGCTGTACCAGGACCTGGGTCACTTCACCTACGACCCCGGGTTCACCTCGACAGCTAGCTGCCGCAGCGACATCACGTTCATCGACGGGGACGAAGGCACCCTGCTGTACCGGGGTTATCCCATCGAGCAGCTCGCAGAACACAGCTCGTTCCTGGAAGTCTCCTACCTGCTGCTCAACGGCGAGCTCCCGAGCCGGACCGAACTCGACGATTTCAGCCACTCGATTACCGTCCACACGATGGTGAACGAGAGCCTCAAGAACTTCTTCAACGGGTTTCATTACAACGCGCACCCCATGGCAATGCTCACCGCCGTGGTGGGATCCCTGTCAGCCTTCTACCACGACGGCATCGACATCAACGACCCGGAAAGCCGGCGCATGTGTGCCCACCGCATCATTGCCAAGATGCCGACAATCGCGGCGGCAGCGTTCAAGCACATGGTGGGGGAGCCGTTCGTCTACCCGAAGAACCGGCTGAGTTACTCGGCCAACCTGCTCAACATGCTGTTCTCCCGCCCGACGGAGGAATACGAAATCAACCCGGTGGCGGAAAGGGCACTGGACCAGCTTCTGATCCTGCACGCGGATCACGAACAGAACGCCAGCACCTCCACGGTACGGCTCGCCGGCAGCACCGGCACCAACCCCTTCGCAGCGGTGGCGGCCGGCTGCGCCTCGCTCTGGGGTCCGGCGCATGGCGGCGCCAACGAGGCGGTACTACGGATGCTCGAGGAGATCGGTCACCCTTCCCGGGTCGAGCAGTACATCGCCAAGGCGAAGGACAAGGACGACCCGTTCCGGCTGATGGGCTTCGGGCACCGGGTCTACAAGAACTACGATCCCCGGGCGACGATCATTCGCAAGACCTGTCACGAGATACTCGAGGAACTCGGCATGGGCGACGATCCCAAGCTGGAACTCGCCATGAAGCTGGAGGACATCGCTCTGCGCGATGAATACTTCGTGGAGCGCAAGCTGTACCCGAACGTGGACTTCTACTCCGGCATCATCTACAAGGCCCTGGGCATCCCGAACCAGTTCTTCACGGTCATGTTCGCCCTTGGCCGCACCCCCGGCTGGATCGCTCAGTGGGGAGAGATGGTGGAGGACCGGGAACAGCGCATCGGCAGGCCCCGCCAGGTATACACGGGAGCGGCGCGACGCGATTACGTCCCCGTGGAGAAACGCTGAGGCAACCCATGGGCCACGGCGGCGGCCCTGTCAACCGACCCCTGGAAGCAGGGAGTCCTCTTCCAGAAGCCGCCGCACTGTGCCCGGACCGGCCCGTTCCATGGGCTGCCCGTCAATCTGGCTTCGCGGGGGCTGCCGGCTACCGGCCCCGGTAAACACGGTGAGGTCCACGGCCACGTCCCCGGCCACGAACCGGTACACGGGGAACGACAGGTAGACATCACGGTCCATCCGCATCCGCCGCTCCGCCGGATCGAAGGGAATCCCCTCATCCATGAGAAAGATGGCAACATCCTCCGGCGTGTCGGCGAACAGGTGCAGACTGACCTCCGACCACTCCCCGGCGCTGCCGTCCAGCACCGGACCCACCAGCCGGGGACGAAACCTCTGGAAAAAGCGCATGGCCTCCAGCGCCGCCTCCCGCAGTCGTCGCAAGTGCGCCTGCTGGGACTCGCCCTTGAACAGGCGCTGGTACTCGAGCAGGGCGTGCTGGATCTCCTGATTGCGGGGCATATTCTGGGTACTTGGCGCACCGAGCCGGTCAGCCGCCTTGCGCTTGGCAAGGTAGTAGTCCTTGACTCCCTCGTCGGCAATGATGCGTGCCGCCTCATGGGTAAGCAGCTGACGCATCCTCTGGTCCCTGGTCGTGCCGCCTCTGGCCATTGGCCCTCTCCCCGGGGTTGTGCACTGCGGGAGCACCTCAGAACAGGCTGCCGCCGGAGCGGGAACCCCCGCCACGGCGCTCGCCGCTCCCGGTGTCGCCATCCCGCTCCGGGACCTGACCGTCCCGGAAGGTCTCGAACATCGCCTGCGGATTGTCGGCGCTCGTCACAAGCCCTGAGCCGGGATCGATCCGGACCGTCACCATTCCCGACGGTCGCTGCGGTGGCGCCTCCGGAACGTCCCGCAACGCCTCTTCCATGTAGTCGATCCACATGGGCAGCGCCGTGCGCGCACCGGTCTCGCCGCGGCCGAGGGAGCGGGCCTGGTCGAAGCCCACCCAGGCAGTCGTGACAAGCTCCGAGTTGAACCCGGCGAACCAGGCATCATGCAGATCGTTGGTGGTCCCGGTCTTCCCCGCCAGGTCGGAGCGCCCCACGGAACGAGCGGCGCGGCCCGTGCCCCGGGTAATCACGTCCTGCATCATGCTGGCCATCAGGTAGGCATTGGCAGCCGGAAGGACGCGCCCCGCAGGCCGGAAGCTGACGGCAAGCGGTGCGCCATCCTCCAGGGACTCCGCATTGGACAGCAGGCCATGACGTGAAGCGAGATCGGCGCAGTCCTCGCAGGCGAGGGTCGGCACCGTTTCGAACACCCGTTCGCCGCGATCATCCTCGATGTGACTGACCAGATAGGGCTCCACCCGGTAGCCGCCATTGGCGAAAACCGCGTAACCGGCGGTAAGCTCCATGGGCGTCACCGCCGCGCTTCCCAGCGCCAGGGAGAGGTCCGCGGACATGCGCTCGGAGGGGAATCCAAAGCGATCGAAGAAGTCCACCCCGTAACGGATTCCGATGTCCCGCAGGACACGGATCGACACAAGGTTGCGGGACTGGGCCAACGCCTCCCGCAGGCGCGTCGGCCCGTAGAATCGCCCGGAGTAGTTCTCCGGACGCCAGGCGGCGGCCAGGGCCTCGTCCTCGAACACCACGGGTGCATCGTTGATGATGCTCGCCGGGGTGAACCCCTGTTCCAGCGCCGCCGCGTAGACGAATGGCTTGAATGCCGACCCCGGCTGGCGCAACGCCTGGGTCGCCCGGTTGAACTGGCTGTGGCGGAAATCGAACCCGCCTGCCAGGGCCACAACCGCCCCGCTGTTCGGGGCAATGCTGATCAGCGACCCCTCCACGTCCGGAACCTGGGCCAGGCGCAGCGCGTCGTCATCCATCCTCCGGACACGGATCACGTCACCCGCCTCCAGCACGTCGGACAGGCGCTCCGGGGTGGCACCCACCCGTGACTGGCTGATCCAGGGACGCGCCCAGGAAACGCCATCGAAGGGCAGCACCCCCTCCTCGCCGTCGCCCAGGTAGACCTGCGCCTCACCGGCTTCGTCATCCACCGCCAGAACCAGCGCCGGACGCATGCCGCCGAGGGTGGCATAAGCGGCCAGCACTTCGGCGCGCGCCGCCTCGTCTGCCAGCACCCCGGCGTCATGGCTGGCCAGCACGCCCCGGTACCCGTGGCGCTCGTCGTAGCGAATCAGGTTGCGTCGCAGGGCCCGGTTCGCCATGTCCTGGAGTTCGGGTTGAACCGTGGTATGGACCCTGTACCCCTCGGTGTAGGCTGCCTCGCCGTACATCGCAACTGCCTGGGCACGGGCCAGTTCGGCCACGTATGGCGCATCCACCTCTACGCGGGCGACGCGGGTATGAGCCGTTACCGGAGCGGCGCTCGCCTCGGCGAACTCCTCCTGGCTGATCACGCCGGTCTCGAGCATGCGCCGCAACACGTAGGCACGTCGCTGCAGGGCCCGCTCGGGGTTGCGCACCGGATTGGCAGCGGACGGCGACTTGGGCAGACCCGCGATCATGGCCGTCTCCGCAATGGTGAGTTCCGCCGGCGGGCGGCCATAGTAGATCTGGCTTGCGGCACCAATACCATAGGCGCGTTGACCGAGATAGATCTTGTTCAGGTACAGTTCCAGGATTTCTTCCTTGTCGAGTTCGCGCTCGATATTGAACGCGAGGAAGATCTCATTGATCTTGCGCAGATAGGTCTGCTCACGACCGAGGAAGAAGTTCCGTGCGG
>SLLM01000333.1 GCA_007134055.1 Ectothiorhodospiraceae bacterium
CGGACTCCGTGGCTTCGGACTCCGTGGCTTCGGACTCCGTGGCTTCGGACTCCGTGGCTTCGGACTCCGGGGTTTCGGACTCCGGGGTTTCGGACTCCGGGGTTTCGAGACCATCGGCCAGACACTGCGCACGGCGTATCAGGGCACGGATAGCCGGCTCTTCCATCCCTCCGGCATTTCCCCGCAGCTCGGCAGCCAGCGCCCGGACGCCTACGACGGCCTCATCGACGAGCTGATGCAGCGACGGTTCCACAGGCACTTTCCGCTCGATGACGCGATTGAACAGGCGTTCAACGGACCAGGCGAGCTCCCCAAGTAGCAACGCACCCGCAAGGCGCCCGCTGCCCTTCAGGGTGTGCCACATGCGCCGCAGGGTCGCCAGGGCTTCGGCATCGTCGGGATCCGCCCGCAAACGCGGAAGGTTCGCGGAAATGGTTTCCAGTACTTCGTCCACCTCCTCCAGGAATATGTCGAGGATATCCGGGTCCAGCTCCTCACCCCGGACCGGTACATCCAGGTTGACCCCTGCGGCATGGCCGCCCGGCCGCGCCGGCGTTTCCGGTATGCCGGCGGGTCGCGCCGCGTTGCTGTCGGCCGCCTGCGAGGGTTCCGACTGTGGCCGCGCCGTCTCCGCGTCTCCAGGCGCCTCGCTCCCCGCGGGGCTTGCAGCAAGCCGTTCCAGGCTCCTTTCGGCGACGTCGAGTATGGCCTCGCGCCCACCGCGGCGTTCCATCACCGCTTCCAGGTAGTACTCCAGGCTGGTAATCGCATCCGCCAGGCAATCAAGCTCATCGGCTTCCGGCACCGCCCCGGAATCCACCACCTCCCGCCGCAGGTACTCCCTCATGGCGCCGATCAGGCTGGCAGCACGCCGCAGGTCGACCATCTCCAGGGCGCCCTTGAGGCGGTGCATGACGGTATCCAGGCTTGCCAGGGGCTCCTGGTTGTCCCGTTCGATGTGCTGGACGATGGTGTCCTTGACCGTGGCGATGTCCGCGACCGCTTCCCGGATCGCATTCTGGTAGACGGCCCGGTATTCGAGATCGAACTGCCGCTCCTCGTCGGTGCCGTCCGGCAGCGACGCCGGTGCAACTCCTTCCTGGCGCACGCTGTCCAGGCAGGAATCCACGTACAGCAGGGTCCTGGCGAGTTCCATCACGTCATGTTCCGTAACATCCTCGCCATCCGCCAGCCGATGCAATACCGCCAGGTGTTCCTTCACTACGCTGCGGGGGCCACCCATGCCGAGCATCCCCAGTGTGTCGGCCACCCGGTCCAGGTTGTCCGCGGCATCCCGCAGGCGCCGTGCATCCACCTGCCCCGTGCGGACGTACAGATCCAGGGCGTCCTTGACCAGCGTGACATCTTCACGCATCGCGCTGGTCACGCTATCGAGGATGTCCGCGCCAGGCCCGGGATGATGTCGCTTTTCGCCGTCATCGGTGTCTGACTCCGACGCCTCCAGGCCAAAGCAGCGGCGGATCTCCCGCAGGCGCTGCGTCGGGCGGGGCGTGACGGCGACCTGGTGGAGAAGGCTCTTGAGCAGGTCCTCTGGAACGTCCTCGACCCAGGTGTCCGGCCCATGGTCGATCACCCGCTTGAGCTCGCGGTCCACCTGGCCCAGAAGGGTCTTGATGGCACGGCTGTTCTCCAGCGCCTGGTGACGCAATCCCTCGACCACGCCGGCGGCAATCCACCAGATACCGGCCGTGCCACCGTCCCCGGAAGCCGCATCAAGGGCGTCGAGCACCTCGGCAAGCTTCTCCAGGCCGCGCTCCTCCTGCCGCCCCCTGAGGAACAGTAGCAGCGCCCGCTGGTAGAGGCCGCGGTAACGGCCTGCCAGCGCCACGATGGACTCGCCGGCACGGCGATCCCTGTCGGGCAGATTCGCGCGCAACGAGGAAAGGTCCGGTGAGAAGAGCGCACCGGCCTCCAGCGGCGGCTCGTCACGGCAGGAGCGCAGGTTGTTGACGTAATCCAGCACCTGGAGCGTCGAGTCCACCTGCCCCTGCTCGATCTCCTCGAGCAGCCGGGCACATCGCAGGATGCCGGTCATGAGTACCTCTTCGGCATCCTCGCGACTGGTTGTGCTCCCGGCGAGCAAGGCTTCCACCAACTGCTCCAGTTCCTCGGCCAGCATGGCTGCGCCGTGGAGTTCAAGCATCTGCAATGTGCCGTAGACCTGGTGGACATAGGTCGCACAGAATCGCAGCTGCGTCTCGTCGGCCCGATCGCCGGCATACGCCTCCAGCGCTCGCGCGGCCTCCTGCAGGGTGTTGTCCAGCTCCCGGCGCACCCAGCTCAACGTGCTGCGATCGAAATCCGTGGTCGTCATGATACGCACGCCCCCTGGTCCTCGCGCCGGAAGACGAGCACATCGTCGGCGTTTTCCAGCCGCCGCATCTCCGGGTTCGTCCAGCGCAGTATCTCCCCTGCTCCGAGGATCAGCACGCCACCCGGGCGCAGGTGCCGGACCAGACTGTCAACGATGCTCTTGCGGCGGGCGCGATCGAAATAGATCAGCAGATTCTGGCAGTAGATGAGGTCCATCCTCCGGCCGGGCAGGTCGTCAACGTCGAGGACGTTAAGCTGTGCGCAGCACACACGCCGGCGCAGTGCCGGGATGATACGGAAGCGCTTCCCGTCCAGGGGTTTGCAGTAACGGGAAGCATACTCCCCGGGGATGTCACGGCAGCGCCTGTGTGGATAGACGGCAATCCTGGCGGTGGCGAGGGAGTGGAGGCTGATGTCCGTGGCCGTGACCCCGAAACGGACCCCGGGGAAGGATGCGGCGAGCACCCGATCCGCGACCATGGCGAGTGTGTACGGTTCTTCGCCGGTGGAGCAACCGACACTCCAGATATTGAGCGGCCCGTTCCGGTCGTCCCGCTGGCACAGCTCCGGTATCAGGTGATCGGCAAGCAGACGGATGGCCCTGGGATCCCGGAAGAAGCGTGTCTCATGGACGGTGAGCCGATCCACCAGAGCGGTCCATTCGACGTTCCCCGCAAGTCCGCAGGTCACGAACTCGTAATAGGCCTCGAAACTCTCGAAGCCCAGCTGCCGCATCCGCAGGATCAGGCTCGTCACCAGGAATGACCGTCGTTCCCGGGGCAGGAGCATCCCGGTTCGCTGTTCCAGCAACCGGACCCAGCACAGGAACTGCTCCTCGGTCATCGCGGGAAGACTCTCCGCCCAGCGGGGAGCGGTATCCGGGTACTGGCGCGTGAGCGGCATGGCCACCGGTACGGAACCTCCTCGGTCACTCGGGCAGTTTGAAACCGGCCACCGAGTTGCGCAGATCGTTCGCCAGGTCGGCCAGGTTGCCGATGGATGTGGCGGTCTCGTTGGTGCCGGCAGACGTCTGCGAGGTGATTTCCTGGATCACGTTCATGGTGTCGGAGATATTTGCCGCCGCCTTGGCCTGCTGCCGGGCTGCCCCGGAGATGTTCTGGATCAGCCCGGCAAGCTGCTGCGAGGTGGTCTCGATTTCCCGCAACGCGTCGCCGGCATCCTCCGCCAGACGTGCGCCACTGACCACACCCGTGGTGGACTGCTCCATTGAGATAACCGCCTCGTTGGTATCCGTCTGGATGGTCTTCACCAGTGCTTCGATCTGCTTGGTGGCGTTGCCGGAACGTTCCGCCAGCCGTTGTACTTCATCCGCAACCACCGCGAAGCCGCGACCTGCCTCCCCGGCCATGGCCGCCTGGATCGATGCGTTGAGGGCCAGGATGTTGGTCTGGTCGGCAATGTCGTTGATCAGTTCGACGATGTTACCGATCTCCTGGGATGATTCACCCAGACGCTTGATCCGCTTCGACGTCTCCTGGATCTGTTCGCGAATCACATCCATGCCGTCGATTGTCCGACGGACCGTATCGGCCCCCTTGTGCGCCAGGTCCACGGACCGTCGCGCAACTTCAGTGGATTCCTCGGAGTTGCGCGAAACCTGATCGATGGAGACGGCCATTTCGTTGATGGCGGCCGATGCCGCCGTGATCTGGTGTGCCTGATGATCGGAGGCTTCCGCCAGGTGCATGGCAGTCGCCTGCGTCTCCTGCGCTGCGGAGGAGACCTGCACGGAGGTCTCGTTGATGGTCGTCACGAGGCTGCGCAGAGCATCGATGGCATCATTGAACGCGTCGCCGATCGCGCCGGTGAACTCCTCCCCGACCGACGCCTGAACGGTCAGGTCCCCTTCCGAGAGGCCCTGAATCTCATCCAGCAGATCGAGAATCGCCTGCTGGTTCTTCTTGGACTGCTCGTCTGCCTTGCGCTTCTCCTCGCGCTGCGCCTCGACTTCCGCCCGCGCCACGATCCTGGTGAGAAAACCCCGGATCACCAGCAGGATGAGCACCAGCAGACCGAAGGCGAAGCCGAACCACCATTTCACCGGACGCGCCTCGGACAGACCGCGGTACTCCACCAGCAACTGGTCCGTCGTCGCCTCGAGGCGATCGGAATCCGTGAAAATGCGATCGGCGGCCTCCCGCACCTCGAACAGTTCTATACGCTCACCCAGGATGCCTGCCACCTGCTCCTCGACCCGGGAAAACAGCCGGGCGCCTTCCTGCAGGGATTCCCGCGCCTGGGCATCAACCACCGGCTGGACATCCAGGGGCCCATCACCGAGCAGGGAGTCGAATGACTCGCCCAGGGACTGGCTGGCCTGCTCCAGGCGCGCAGCCGCGGTGCGATTGCCGATACCACCGCGCAACATCTCCTCGATGTTCCGGGTGATCTGGTCGGCGTAGAGCAGCGACCGCGAAGCAACCAGAACCTGCTCCTGGTCGGCGTCCACGGCGGCCAGGCGGCTGGCAGACTCCTCGGTCAGTAGCTGAATGCGGGGGATGGTGCCAC
This sequence comes from Ectothiorhodospiraceae bacterium, assembly GCA_007134055.1. GTDB lineage: Bacteria > Pseudomonadota > Gammaproteobacteria > Nitrococcales > Aquisalimonadaceae > Natronocella. Next base: position 4,864 of record SLLM01000333.1, read on the forward strand.
GGAACTCCTCGGCCAGCTCGTTGATCGCGATGACCCGTTCCTGGTTGTCGAGGATCGTTTGCACCCCGCCCCCGATCTCGTTCCACGGTTGCAATACCCGCTGCAGCGCCCCCTCGGCGCTGGCCGACGCCTGGCCGGTGGGCGGCAGTCCGGTCTGCGGGTTACCAGATACCAGGGCATCGATGTTGCGCTGCAGCTCATCGCGTGACTCACGCAGGTTGAAGAAGGCATCCGTCTTGCCATTGGCTGCCTCGGAGGCGTTCTTCGCGATTCGTTGCCCGAGTACCCGCACCGCCTCGGAACGCTCGATGTACTCCGCGTCGAAATCCCCGTAGTAGTTGACGTACGCGAAGCTCCCCACCATCAGCACGATGGCCAGCAGGATCAACCCGCTCACAACCGTGGTTGCCGTGGACAGGCCGCCGAACCGGCCGAGATTGGTCAAACCCTGCATGGTTCCTTTACCTCCGGAAGCTACACGGCGCCCGTCACCGGGAGCGCGAATCCTTGGAGCCGCGACTGCCACCGCTACTCGGTGACTTTCATGAAACGTGGGAACAACGCCAGCGCTCGCATGCTGAACACCAGCCACTGCTCGCCGGCGGAATCGAACAGACCCTGGATGAAGGGAACCAGGGTCTCGTCCACCTCGACATCGGGGTGACGGTAATCCGCGTGCGGAAAGTGCCGCATGCCGAACACCTCGTCGACCAGCAGCCCGGTCAGGCCGCCGTCCAGCTCGATCACCAGCACACGGCTGGTGCGGGTCAGGCTGGTACGCTGTCCCCGCAGAAATCCGTTGAGGTCCATCACGGGCAACAGTGTTCCCCGCACATTCGCCATGCCCCGCACCCAGGAGCGCGTACGGGGCACCGGGGAGAGCTCCGGGAACCTGAGCAATTCAATGACCTCGCCCATTGCGGCAACGAAGTGCCGCGTGCCGAGACGAAAGCCGACACCTTCCCAGGTATCGCGGGGCACCTCCTGGACCGGCAGGGTGGCTCCATGTTCGCGGCCCAGCTGGTCCAGCTGGCGCAGAACGGAAAACGGTGACATTTCAAGGACAGCGGCCATCTCAGTCCCTCAGCACACCCTTGACCGCGCTGACCAACTGCTCCTCGGTCACCGGTTTGGAAATGTAGTCACGCGCCCCCTGGCGCATGCCCCAGATACGGTCCGTATCCTGGTCCTTGGTGCTGATGATGATGATGGGGATACCCGCAGTCGCCGGATCCTTGCTCAGCTTCCGCGTCGCCTGGAAGCCATTGACCCCGGGCATGACGATGTCCATCAGGATCAGGTCGGGCACCAGCGTGCGCGCCAGCTCGATCCCGCTTTCACCGGTTTCCGCCGCCAGAACCTCGTAACCATGCTTTTCGAGCATGCCGCGCAGCAGGTGGGTTTCGGTTGGAGAATCGTCGACGATGAGAACCCGTGTCATGCAGCTATCCCTATTCCCTTTTCTGATTGTTGCCCCCAGCACTCCGCCTGCACTCGGAACGACCCGGGACCGCTCGATGGTGATGCGAAACCGGGCCGGCGTACTGCGTACTCCATCACGCTGCCTGATTCAGGTGGCGCCGGATGGCACCGAGCAACTCCTCGCGGGTGAAAGGCTTGGTCAGGTATTGCTCCGAGCCGACGATGCGACCCCGCGCCCGGTCGAACAGACCGTCCTTGCTCGAGAGCATGATCACCGGCGTTTTCCTGAACATCTGGTTGTGCTTGATCAGGGCGCAGGTCTGATAGCCGTCGAGGCGTGGCATCATGATGTCGATGAATATGATCCCGGGCTTGAGGTCGGCGATTTTCGCCAGGGCCTCGAAACCGTCGGTGGCCGTGATGACCTCGCAGCCTTCCTTCTTGAGCAGTGTCTCGGCCGTCCTGCGAATGGTCTTGCTGTCGTCGATGACCATCACCTTGAGACCGGCCAAGGCATCCGTAGTCGCTTCGTTGTCCACCGTCTCCCCCGACTGGTTACCTGGCATCCGACGGTACCGGAGGGATTCCATTCCGCCACTGTCCGGACCTATGTAACATAGACACCCGGTACACGCCACGACCGTCCCGGGCCACTAGCGCCCCGAACCCGGAGCCCAGCACCATGACCTTCAAGCTGGGGGTCGTCATGGACCCCGTCGCCGGCATAACGCCGTACAAGGACACCACTCTCGCCATGCTGCTCGCCGCGCAACGACGCGGCTGGGAACTGCACTACATGGAGCTGGGTGACCTCTACCTCGTCGATGGCGAGGCCTGTGGCCGACAGCGTCGCCTGGAAGTGCGGGACAACAATAGCGACTGGTTCACACTCGGCGAAGAGCGCCGGACACCGCTGGCGGAACTGGACGTGATCCTCATGCGCAAGGATCCGCCCGTGGACGCTGCCTACCTGTACGCCACGTACATTCTGGAACGGGCGGAACAGGCCGGCGTGCTCGTGGCAAACCGACCACAGGGACTGCGGGACGCCAACGAGAAGCTGTTCACCGCCGGCTTCGCCGCATGCTGTGCGCCGACGGTCGTGGATAGCGACTCCACGCGCCTGCGCGCCTTCATCCGGGAGCAGGGTAGAACCGTGCTCAAGCCACTGGATGGTATGGGTGGCCGCTCCATCTTCGTGGTCGCCGATGGCGATCCCAACACCAGCGTGATCCTTGACACGCTGACTGGCGAAGGGCAGCTACCGATCATGGCCCAGCGCTACATCCCGGAGATCAGTGCCGGGGACAAGCGCATTCTCCTCATCGACGGCAAACCCCAGGACGTTGCCCTTGCCCGGGTTCCCCTGGCCGGTGAAACCCGGGGCAACCTGGCAGCCGGCGGGCGGGGCGAGGGCATCCCGCTGAGCGATCGCGACCGCTGGATCTGCGAACAGGTCTCCCCCGAGTTGCGCCGCCGCGGCCTCTGGTTTGTCGGCCTGGACGTCATCGGCGATTACCTTACGGAGATCAACGTCACCAGCCCCACGTGTGTCCGGGAGCTGGACGGAATCTACGGCCTGGACATCGCCGGCGACCTGCTTGACCGCCTGGCGGAGATCCGGGCCCGGCAGGGTGCCGGTGACGGATCGGGCTGACGCGATCCCGGAACGGTGAACTGGTCGAACGACCTCGGTGCGCGAACCCGCCAGACTGCTGGTTGGCTCGACCCATATTGCGTACCATCAACACTGCTGGGCAACCGCGGCCGGCGCATCACGCCGATGATCACCGCAGGCCCCGGTCGATAACGGACAGACCCGGAATGCAGAACAGCGACACCAGTCAGGCGATGCCGGGAGCGGGCGCCTCCCGGATCGGTACCGGCGATCGTCTCGGAATGACCCTGTTCCTGTCGATCTGCATCCATGCACTGATCATTCTCGGCATCGGCTTCGCATCCGCGGTACCGGACCGGGACCTGCCGCCGCTCATCGAGATCACGCTGGCCCAGAACCCCACCGACGAGGCGCCGGAGGAATACGATTTTCTGGCGCCTGACGATCAGGACGGCGGTGGCAGCCTGGAGGAGGCACAGAGACCGAGCGAACGGGCCGCGCTCGTCCCCGACCCCAGGGATCTCGATGATCTGGTGCAGGAAGAGGAAGTGCCAGCGAGCGCCGGCGCACCGGACGAGGTCGCGACCATACGCGCCGAAACCTCCACGGAGCACATGCCCGAACCCGAAGACCGGGCGCTGGAGACCGAGTTTGCCGACCTCGACCCGCTGCGCCTGACCGAGGCCCACCAGCAGGTGGCCCGGGATATTGCCGACCCCACCCAGACCGTGGACTGGGATGCCCGCTACCCCAGCAAGCAACGCATCAACGCCCGCACCAGGACGCATGCCGCAGCGGCCTACATGAAAGACTGGATCGAGAAGGTCGAACGGGTCGGTAACCTCAACTATCCCGACGAAGCCCGCCGTCGGGGCCTGACCGGCCGGCTGATCCTCGAGGTCACGCTGTTCCCGGACGGCAGCGTCGACCGGGTCCGGGTGCTGGACCGATCGGATCATGCAGTGCTGGACGACTCGGCGGTGCGGGTGGTAAACATGGCAGCGCCGTATGCTGCGGTCCCCGAGGACGTCCTTGAGGGCAAGGAGCGTCTAGTCATCACGCGCACCTGGGAGTTCGTTCGGGACGGCGACATGGAGATGCGCTGAAGCATGAGCAATACGCAATCGCTGACGAACCACTTCCTGATCGCCATGCCTTCGCTGGATGACCCGAACTTCCAGCGAACCGTGACCTTCATCTGCGAACACAATGACGACGGTGCACTCGGCATCGTTATCAATCGGCCATCGGAGATCACGCTGGGGGAACTGCTCCACCACATGGATCTCTCCGCCGGCGACGCCGGGACCTCCAGCCGGGCCGTGTACCTGGGAGGGCCCGTGCAGCGGGAGCGGGGGTTCGTACTGCATACCGCACCCCAGCGCTGGGAATCCTCGCTGCAGGTCTCGGACCGCATTGCGGTAAGCACATCCAGGGATATCCTGGCCTCCATCGCCGCCGGCGACGGACCGGAAGAGTTTCTGGTGGCACTGGGCTATGCCGGCTGGGGCGGTGGCCAGCTGGAGGAGGAGATGGCACAGAACGCATGGCTGAGCGGGCCCGCGGATCCGGCCATCATCTTCCATCGACCCGACGATGAGCGCTGGCAGGCTGCTGCCTCCCTGCTTGGCGTGGACCTGCGCCTGCTGTCCAGTGACGCGGGCCATGCATGAGTCACGGCATCTGTCTGGGCTTCGACTACGGCCGCCTGCGGATCGGCGTCGCGGTGGGCGAAACCATCACCGGAACCGCCCGGCCACTGACCACGCTGCGATGCCGGTCACCGGGACAGGTTGACTGGGGGACCATTGCCGGGCTTGTCCGCGAGTGGGAACCGGAGCTCATGGTGGTGGGTCTGCCCAGCCACGAGGACGGGCAGCCAGGGGACACGGCCCGGGAGAGCGAACGCTTCGCCCGCCGGCTGCGCGGCCGGTTCGGGCTGCCGGTTCATCTGGTGAACGAGCACCTGAGTACCCGGGCCGCCCGGAAACGGCTCGCGGACGAGGGCCGCGAGGGAAAGAGTCGCGACCGCGACGCCGCCGTTGATATGATGGCGGCCGCGGTGATCCTCGAAACCTGGCTGGCGACCGATACCCGATGACGGAACCTGTTGCGGTCAATACCCTGCTCGACACCCTGACCGCGGGACTGGGCGACATCCTCTCCCGGAGGCGGGAGCCCAGGCCCTTGATGATCGGCATTCATACCGGCGGCGCCTGGGTGGCAGAGGCGCTGCACCGGCGCATGGGCCTGACCGACCCCCTGGGTACGCTGGACATCGCCTTCTATCGCGACGACTTCACCAGCCGCCGCCTCAATCCGCAGGTCCGCCCCTCGCACCTCCCCGTCGCCGTCGAGGATCGCTGCGTGATCCTGGTGGACGACGTGCTCTACACCGGCCGCACCATCCGTGCCGCCCTGAACGAGATCTTCGACTACGGCCGCCCCAGTGCAGTACTGCTGGCGGTGCTGGTGGACCGTGGTGGCCGCGAGCTCCCGATTGCCGCGGACGTAGCGGGCCAGCGGCTGGACCTGCCCGGGAACCGGCAGATCAAGCTGCAGGGCCCCGAGCCCCTGCGGCTGACCCTACAGGAACAGGCATGAGCGGCCAGCTGGACGAACAGGGACGATTGCGCCACTTTCTCACCACCGAAGGGCTGCCCAGGGAAGTGCTGGAACGAATTCTCGGCACTGCCGAATCCTTCTCCGGTGTGATCGAAAAATCCGTGAAGAAGGTCCCCCTGCTGCGGGGCCGAACCATCATCAACCTGTTTTTCGAGCCAAGCACCCGCACCCGCACCACCTTCGAACTCGCCGCCAAGCGGCTGTCCGCCGATGTACTCAACATCAACGTGGCCACCTCCGCCACCACCAAGGGGGAGAGCCTGCTGGACATGCTGCAGAATCTGCAGGCCATGCAATGCGACATGTTCGTGGTGCGACACGCCGACAGCGGTGCGGCCCACTTCATCGCCGACCACGTCTCGCCCCATGTCAGCGTGGTCAACGCCGGGGACGGACGGCATGCCCACCCGACCCAGGCAATGCTGGACTTGTACACGATTCGTCGTCACAAGGGGGATTTCGAGTCCTTGCGCGTCGCCATAGTCGGCGATATCCTGCATTCGCGGGTGGCCCGCTCGCAGATTCACGCGCTCAACGGGGTCGGTGCGGGCGAGGTTCGGCTGATCGCGCCGCGAACCCTCCTCCCACGGGATATCGACCGCCTCGGTGCGCATGTCTATCACGACATCGATGCCGGCCTGCGGGATGTGGACGTGATCATTGCCCTGCGCCTGCAGAAGGAGCGTATGCAGGGCGCCTTGCTGCCGAGTGAACACGAATACTACCGCCTCTACGGCATCAGCCGCGAGCGCCTGGCACTGGCGCAACCGGACGCCATTGTCATGCATCCCGGACCCATCAACCGGGGGGTGGAAATCGAATCCGCGGTGGCGGACTGCCCCCAGTCGGTCATTCTCGACCAGGTAACCAACGGTATCGCTACCCGGATGGCGGTGATGTCCATGTGCCTGGAACACCGGGAGGACGGGACAGGGGGGGGCGCATGAAGGCCATTCGCGTCCGCGGCGGACGGGTAATCGATCCTGCCAGCGGTCTTGACGCAGTCACCGACATCCACATCGCCAACAAGCAGTTCGTGTCCATCGGGGCGGCACCAGCCGGTTTCATCCCCGATGAGGACATCGACGCCGACGGCCTCGTGGTATGCCCGGGTCTCGTGGACCTCGCCACCCATCTGCGGGAGCCCGGTGACACCCACAAGGCGACCATCGCCAGCGAAGTGCAGGCGGCGGCCCGGGGCGGCATTACCTGCCTGTGCCCCTCTCCGGCCACCGACCCGGTAACCGACGCCACCGCCGTCGTTGAACTCATCACGCGCAGGGCGCGTCAGGCGCACATGACCCGGGTGATGCCCCTGGGCGCCCTGACCCGCGGCCTGCAGGGCCAGCAGCTTACGGAGATGGCGGCGCTCAGGGACGCCGGCTGCGTCGCGGTCAGCGACGGCGGTCGACCTGTCGTCAACAGCCTGGTCCTGCGTCGGGCCCTGGAGTACGCAGCGACCCAGGACCTGGTGACCATCCTCACCCCCCAGGATCCGCACCTGACGGCCGGGGCATGGATGCACGAGGGATGGGTGTCCACCAGGCTCGGGGTGGCCGGTATCCCGGTTGCCGCGGAGACCGCCGCGCTGGCGCGCTGCCTGGCACTTGTGGAGGAAACCGGGGCCAGGACACACTTTGCCAGAATCTCCTCCGCCCGGGGCGCGGCAATGATTGCCCGGGCGCAGCGGGACGGGCTGCCGGTAACCGCCGATGTCGCTGCCCACCAGCTCTTCCTGAGCGAGATGGACGTCAGCGGATTCAATGCCCAGTGCCACGTCCTGCCGCCGCTGCGTGGCGAGGCGGACCGACAGGCCCTGCGCGAGGCGGTGGCCGCCGGGACCATCCAGGCGATCTGTTCCGACCACCAGCCCCACGACGCGGACGCCAAGGCCGCCACACTGGTCGCCTCGGAGCCGGGGATCTCCGGGCTCGACTCGCTCCTTGCCCTGACCCTGCGGCTGGTGGAAGACGACATCATGGACCTCTCGACTGCCCTCGCCCGGGTAACCTGCGATGCGGCTGACGTCCTCGGCGTACAGCGGGGCCGTATCACCGTTGGCAACCCGGCGGATCTCTGCCTCTTCGCCCCCGCGGAGCCGTGGTGGCTGAGGGCCGACACCATGGCCAGCCGCGGCCGCAACAGCCCGTTTCTCGGCTGGGAGTTCAGCGCCCGGGTGCACTGGACCCTCCTCGAGGGGCGGATCCTGTTCCGCCGCGATAACGGGGGATGCGCCGGGTGAGCAGGCTGCTGGGCAACAGCCCCCTGTCGGGAGGCACCCGCCTGCTGCGCATCGGGGAGGTGGATGTCCCGCTGGAGACGATTCGCCCGGGGCACTGGTTTCACCTGGAACTGGGGGAGCAGGTCTTCGCGCTCCCGGTACTGGATTGCTCCCCGCGCGAAAACTGGATTGCGTTTCAGCTGGGAGCGCAATACGCGTCGTGGGCCGCAACCGCCGCCACCGGCTCCGCCTGTCGGCTGTCCGGACCCATGGGCCAGGCGGCGCCCCCGGCCTGCGCCGGGCACCGGATACTGCTCGCCGCCGACTCCACCGGCCTCCCGGCCCTGCTGTTCGCCGCGCGCATCGGTCTGCCCATTCATCTGGCCCTGATCGGCCTGACGGAAAACGAGCCGGCTCCGGTGCGACTGCGCCCATCCCGGTTTCTCGTCCGCGGCTTGCCGGCGGAGGCCATCGCCGGCATCGCCGTTCTCGAGAATGCCGGCATTCCCAGTCGCGTCTGCTGCCAGGACCCGTTGCCGGGCTGCCATCAGGGTGATGTCGCCGCAATGCTCTCCGCCTACCTGGCCGAGCGCAGCGCGCGATGGCGCTGGGAGACCACCATCCAGGTGTACGGGGAAAGCCGAACCATCGCCGCCCTTGAACGCCTGGAACTGCGGGCGGGCCGGGTACAGGCAATCACGCTACCCCGTACGACGGATACCGCCGCCACCGACTGATACCAACCTTTCAGGAAGTCTCGTCAGATGAAGTAGTTGCGCAATACCCCCAGGCCGGCAATCTCGCACTCGACACGGTCACCCGGGCGCAGGTACTGCGGCGGCGTGCGGGCGAACCCCACACCGGCGGGCGTCCCCGTTGCGATGATATCGCCGGGCTGCAGCCGCAGGATTCCGGAGAGGATCTCGATGGTACGGGCAATACCGAAGATCATCAGCGAGGTATTGGCCTCCTGCTTCATCTCGCCATTGACCCGGCACCGGATATCGAGGGCCTGCGGGTCCTCCACCTCGTCCACCGTGGTGATCCATGGCCCCATGGGACAGGCGCTGTCGAGGCTCTTGCCAAGAAAGAACTGCTTGTGCCGGAACTGCAGGTCCCGGGCCGAGAGATCATTGATGATCGTGTAGCCGAACACGTGCTGCAGCGCGTCAGCGGCGGCGATATGACGGCCACCGCGCCCCATGACCAGCGCCAGTTCGACTTCCCAGTCCATCTGTTCCGTGACGTCCGGTTCCAGCACGATCTCGCTGTCCGGTCCGGTCACGCTGGTGGTTGCCTTCGTGAACACGACCGGATGCTCGGGAAGTACCACCTCGCGCCCCTTTGCCCGCATCGATTCCTCGGCGTGATCCGCGTAGTTCAGACCCATACAGATCACGTTGCGACGCGGCACGGGGATCGGCGCAAGCAGGGTGGCATCCTCCAGGGGGACGGATTCCCAGTCGTCTCCGGGGCGCAGAGGCACGCCCTCGTCCAGATGATCCAGCACCGTCGCCGGTGCCTCCGGCGGTCGCGGTGCCAGCCGGAACCCGCCCTCCGGATCGAGCACGCCCCAGCGCTCTTCCCCCGCGTACCGCACAGTCACCACACGCATAGTACAACCTCCCGCATTCGAGGACCCCGTAACGGATCCCGCGCCCGATCCGCGTCTGGATCGCCGGCGCGCTCGTCGCGCCCTATCCACGATTGCACACCCGCACGGCCATGAACAGCGCCCTGTCCCGATGGACGCGTGGCACCGGAAACGGCCGGAACGCCCCAGACCATCATCCGGTGCGGTCGTGAACCGGGTTGACGCAACGCCGCTGCAGCACGATCGAGTGTGGCACGGGCCAGCCGCACACTCGGCAGCGGGGAGCGGTACCGGCGGACCATCCATGCCAGCATCGCAGAGCCAGGTAGAACTCCACGAGGCAGAGCACGGAGGCGAGCAGCGCGCCGCCCACCAGGGCTGCGACGATGCCGACGCCCGGCCAGCTGGCCATCGGCAGTTGCATGATCAACGTGGTTGCCGCGAGCGTGCAGACCGCGGCAACCGCGGCCAGCAGCACCACCGGACGGCACAGCCGCCAGAGAACCTCCCCGGTCACGGGCACGCCCCGCGGAC